>NZ_JACJRS010000003.1 GCF_014697375.1 Phormidium sp. FACHB-1136 | reverse complement strand
TTGAAGACTTTGAGCAGGATGGCCCTAAGATTCTTATCATTTTAGACAATGCAAGTATTCATAAAAAGGCAGAGATTCTAGAGAAGATAGCGAAGGAGATGCCCAACATTGTTTTAGAATTTCTGCCACCCTACAGTCCGGACTATAATTTAATCGAGTTAGTTTGGCACTCTGCAAAGGAATTCATTGCCAATCGTCTATTTGAGTCGATTGAGGATTTAGAAGCGCTTGTTCATAACCTATTGAACGAAGGGCAGCTTGTCATCAACTGGGATCGCAAGATCAAAAATAAAGGAAACACAATCAATGCAATTTAAATGCATATCAGCTTATGGTGCGTTTTCTTCAGTAGCTTGAAATTGGCAGCGGCGACTATACTCTAGAACGCCATCAAGCCAGCGAGCCCACCCTCGAAGAATTTCGACAGTTTATCGATGCATAAATCCCTCATCAACGGTGCAATTTACGTCCTGGCGACCCTGGCGGCAAACTACACGGCAACCTGGTTTATTCCACTGCCGATTTTTGGCCAGGTGGCGGTGGGTACCAGCGATTCGGCAGCTTTATCTGAAGGTACTGACCAGTCGCTATAGATATTTGACAACCGCGTGGCATGGCAGCAAGCTTTTCAAGGGGTATCATGTCCTCCACTGATATACGGCAACGGGCGATGGCGCTGCTTGACCAACTGCCACACACCAAACTGGCGGCGGTGGTGCAACTGCTGGAGGTGTTAGCGGAGCCGATTTCGCCACCCTCCGAATCCCATCCCTCAGGCGATTTCGATCAAGCCCGTCTAGAGGATTTACGGGAACGGTGCGAATGGTGTGAACTCTCTGAGGCGGAACATCAGGAGCTTATTCAATACGAAGATCGGCTAGAGCAAGATCGGGCGGAACGATTAGAAGCCTTGATGAATTTGGCCAAGCTGAGAAACCTTGACCTAAGTAGTCTGAACCGTCAACTGGTATCGTCAGCACCACCGTTCCATGTCGCCTGAGCGAGAACGACGGGAGTTGATCCATTGACCAGTCAAGAGGTTGACCTGTTCAACCCTCGTCAGCAACCTTGGCATGAACACTTTGCCTGGGATGCCGATGTCACCCAACTGATCGGAAGTACCCCTTGCAGTCGCGCCACGGTTCAATCCTTGGCCTTGAACCGTCCCGGCGTTGTTAACTTGTGGCGTCTCCTAGCATCGGCAGGGCTTCATCCTTCCAATTAGGCTAGTAACGCGATGTGCAACTAATTTCAAAGAAAAGGTTTTGTCTCCCAAGGCTAGAGCTATCAAGGAGTCTAGCCGTTTCATGAAGACAAAGCCATGTTCAATATCGACGAGTTTATCATTGCGGTCTACTTGTGCGTTGACGCCCATCTCGAAACGTTACTGACCCTGTATCCCCCTCTTGGTCGGGGCTTTGCCCCTGGTCTCAGGGATAGCGAAGTCCTGACGCTGGCAATGGTGGGGGAGTTTCTGGGTCATCCCGATGACAGCGCCATTGGGCGGTATTTTCGTCGTCATTGGCAGCCCTGGTTCCCTGGCCTTGGCCATCGCAGTACTTTTATCCGGCAAGCGGCCAACCTCTGGCAGTACAAACAACGGGTGCATCAGCGGCTCATTCAAGCCCTGGGGGCTGACCAGCAAGCCCTCTATCTGATTGACGGTTTCCCGATGCCTGTCTGTGGCTTTAAGCGGGCACCCCAGGCTCGGGGGTTCCAGGGGAGTGCGAGTTTTGGCCGCTCGGCCACCAAGCTCAGCACCTTCTATGGGTTTCGAGGGCATCTACTCATCAGTGCTCAAGGGGCTGTCCTAGGGCTAGCGGTCACTCCGGCCAACGTTGACGAACGCGATGTTCTGAACTCGTCATTGGTCTTGAAGGCTTGCTGCTCGGCGATAAAGGCTATATCCGCCAAAGCTTAACCACTCAGTTGGCGCACCAAGGGCTTCCGTTGATGACACCTCAACGGAAAACAATGCACACCTACCACCCTGACTTCAATCGCCTGCTCAGTCATCACCGCCAAGGGGTTGAAACCGTCATGGGCCATCTGTGCCATTGGTTTGATATTGAGCGCGTCTCCAGCCGTGACCTGTGGCATCTGCCCCGTCGCTTAGCCCGGAAAATCCTCGCCCATACCGTCATGATCTGGCTGAACCACCCGCAGGGCCGTCCTTGGCTTCAGTTCAGCAGTATTATTACTCAGTGATTCCCCGGCTGGATTAGTTGCACATTGCGTAACTGGGTTAGCGCTAGGCCCAAACATAAACGAGGGGTTAAGGGGTTTGGGAACCGATGTAGGCTATCTTAACAAGCGTTGGGGCAGGAGATGGCTATGGTTCAAGACGCAGCCCAAGCATCGCTACAGGAACTTTTGGAAGACGGTAGCTTCGACGCCGTGCGGGCCATGCTGATTCCCATGCAGCCCGCCGATGTGGCCGAGATGATTGACGAACTGCCCGATACCTTTCAGGCGGTGGCTTTTCGGTTGCTGCCCAAGGATGAGGCGATTGAGGTTTATGAATATCTACCCAGCCGGGTGCAGCAGAATTTGCTGATGGAATTTCGGCACCCGGAGGTGTTGGAGATTGTAGACCGGATGTCGCCGGACGACCGGGCGCGATTGTTTGACGAGCTGCCCGCCAAAGTGGTGCGACGGCTGCTGGTGGATATGAGCCCCGCCGAACGCAACGCCACCGCCCTGCTGCTGGGCTACCCGGACGAAAGCGCCGGACGGATCATGACCTCGGAGTTTGTCACCCTGCGGGGCAGCCTCACCGCCGCCCAAGCGCTGGATCGCATCCGTCGTCTGGCCCGTAGTTCCGAAACCATCTACACCCTCTACGTCACTGACAATTCCCGCCACCTGCTGGGCACCCTCTCCCTGCGCGACTTGGTGATTGCCCAGCCGGAGCAACTGATTGAGGAGATCATGACCGAGGAGGTGGTGTTTGTGAAAACCGACACCGACCAAGAGGAAGCGGCCCTGCTGATTCAGCACTACGACTTTTTGGCCCTGCCCGTGGTGGATCGCGAACTGCGCCTGGTGGGCATCGTCACCGTGGATGACCTGATGGATGTGATTGAGGCGGAAGTCACCGAAGACATCTACACCGCCGGGGGGGTGCAATCCGTTGGCGACGACTACTTTGAAACCAACCTGCTCACCGTGGCCCGCAAGCGAGTGGTGTGGCTGCTGGTGCTGTTGGTGACGAATACCGCCACCAGTGCGGTGATCAAGGGCCAGGAGGATTTGCTCCAGCAGGTGGTGATCCTAACCGCCTTTATTCCCCTACTCATCGGAGCTGGGGGCAACGTCGGTGCCCAGTCCTCCACCGTGGTAATTCGCGGCCTCAATACCGAGGACGTGCAACCCTCCGACATGGCCTACATCGTCGGGCGCGAAACCCTAGCGGGCCTGATTTTGGGCCTGTTGCTGGGCAGTGCCGTCACCCTGTGGGCCTTTTTCCTAGAGGGCAATCTGGGCGTCGCACTGTCGGTAGGACTCAGCTTGATCGCCATCTCCCTCATCGCCACCTTCGCCGGAGCTGCCCTTCCTTTCCTGTTCAAAGCCCTCAAGTTTGACCCGGCCCTGATGTCGGCCCCCTTCATCACCACCGCCGTCGATGTGCTGGGGGTGCTAATCTACCTCAACATCGCCCGCCTAATTTTGGGGATTTAGGATGAAATTCATGGATTAAGTGTGATCCCGCTCACCGCCTGGGTACACTAACCTCAGCAGGCTGTGCTCCCAGATTCACTCATTCCCCATGCAATCCAAGGCTGACCTACAAACGATCCTCAAGGATCGCCACGGCATCAACAAAAATGTCACCCAATCTCTCAGTCGAGAGGACTGTGCGAAGTTGGTGGTGGTATTAAACGATCAACCCGCCGCGAGGGAATTGGTCACAGCCTTTGTTAAGAAAAATCACGAACTTTCTAGCAATAACCGCAATCTAGGCAAACGACGTGAAAACGCTGCCAAAAAGCTAGAACAACTCACACGTGAGTATCAGCAGCTAGAAGAATCGATTGCTAAACAGGAAGCTAAAAATGAACGACTTGACCAACACAAAGGTGATCTAGCGGCAGAGGAGGCTGAACTTCAGCGCAAAATTGAGGTACTAAAACAACGAAATCAAACCCTAGAGTCAGAGGTGCAAACCTTGACTACTCGCAACGACGAATTAGAGAATGCTAACGAGCGTTTACAAAAGGATAATAAAGCCCTAAAGATCATCGTTGATCAAATTCGTCTGCGCCTAGCCCGTGATATTGATGAACTCTTGCGCTACGAAGATAGCGAATTGCGTAAGGCCATGATCCGCCTCTTGAAATGGACATTGGGATAAAACTATGGCGAGTAAATCCAATAAAAGGCGATTATTTGATGGCCTAACCTATCGAGAGTTGCAAAGTTCTAACACCCGACGCAGAAAGCTGTTATCTAAGGCAAATCAAGTCTGGCTAAAGAATCATCGCTACAAAAATGTGGGCTGGGATAATGTTATTCACCTTCATCAGGAAATCAATAGCTTCTTAGATACTCACAAAGAAGATGATCTATCCCTGGAGGAACTGTTCTTGGAAGCAGATCGCATTGGCAACAAATATCAAACCCCTGAAGAAATCAACACTTTTCAGCAAGACCTTAGTACAACGGTAGAAAGTATTGCCCAAAAAATTGATCGTCATTTTCCAGAGGAAGAGCCTGAAATGATAGACTTTCGTCCTCGGTAGCCTCAATTTACAAAGATCAGCAAAACCAAAAGGCAGAAGCGATAGATCTGTTGATTGGCCATTGCCTGAAAGCTTCATGGCTAGATTCCCGTGTTGTGTCAACCTTCGTAAAACCCATGGATTTCCAGAAAGATTACTCGTTGGAAGAACTCTTTAATTTAGCGGATAAGGTTGGCAACTATCGTTATCATCGCCTAACGGATAAAGACTTAGAAAAATATCGCGAGTTTGATCGCTGGCGATATATCAATGGTAATCATGATTGTGGTACTACAGAGGAAAGTCGCCAATGGGTGCGAGATAACTCTGATCGACAATGCCCCGTCTGTGGCGACTATTTTAGCCAGTTCAAAGGCCGCAGTATTGACCATAAGCTGCCCAGAGCACAATATCCCTGGTTGTCTCTAGACTTTAGAAACCTATGGGTTATTTGTTACCCCTGCAACCAGGAAAAAGGAGAAATGCACTGGTATGAGTATGAGCGCTATATGTTCGTTCATTACCGAGATCGCTATCCCGATGTTGTTCTAGCACGTCCTAGAGACGTCTTGAAAGCGCTGCGCCTCTGAGGATGAGAGCGACAAAAATGGAAGGCATCGAACCCGCTGGGGGCTTGTCGAATACCCTTGGCTTAGACTATCTTGCCTGTGCCTACCCTTGTTGATGGGGCTGGGCGGTTTGTGTAGAGCATTGCCCCTGGCTGTTTACCTCAGGACGCGCCCCTATGAGTCTTTTACTTGCCGTTGAATCAATGCTGGAGGATCCCAGTATTGAGGCCCACCTGCGCCAATTTTGTCTGGTGCTGTCGGTTTCCCTGGGGGTGGCCACCCTGTCGCGGATGTTCAGCGTCTTGCGGAATATTCCCTATACCCTGCTGCTGTTGCTGGTGGGATTGGGGTTGGCCCTGGTGGATGTGCGGCTCGTGAACCTCTCGCCCCAACTCATTTTGTTTATTTTTCTGCCGCCGCTGCTGTTTGAGGCGGCCTGGAACCTGAACTGGAAGAGCCTGAAACAGTATGCGGTGCCCGTAGTGCTCTATGCCGTCTTTGGGGTGGTGATCTGCGTAGGTAGTTTGGTGTGGGGGTTGCAAGCCTTTGCCGGAGCCTCCTTGGCCACGGCACTGCTGGTGGGGGCCAGCCTTTCCGCAACGGATCCGGTATCGGTGGTGGCGTTGTTTCGAGAGTTGGGCGTCGATAAAAAACTCACCACCGTTATGGAAGGGGAAAGCCTGTTCAACGACGGCGTGGCGGTAGTAGCCTTTAACCTGCTGCTGGGCTTGGCCCTGGGGTTGGAACAACTGGATGCAGCCGTTACCGTGGCCCGGTTTTTGGTGTTTGTGGGGGTGGGCATTAGCATTGGCGGGCTGATTGGCTTTGGCCTGTCCTTCCTCACCCAGCGGTTTGATATCCCCCTAGTGGAGCAGTCCCTCACCCTAGTTTCCGCCTATGGCACCTACCTGGTGGCAGAGGAACTGGGCGGATCGGGCGTGATCGCTGTGGTGACAACGGGGCTGATTTTAGGCAACTTTGGCTCCCGCATTGGCATGAACCCCCGTACTCGCCTGGTGGTGTCGGAGTTTTGGGAATTTGTTTCCTTTTTCATCAACTCCATTGTCTTTTTGCTGATTGGTGACCAGGTAGAATTTGCCGGACTACTGGCCAACCTAGACAAGATTTTCGTCGCCATTGTGATCATGCTGGTGGCGAGGGCGATCAGCATCTACGGTCTGGGTGCCCTCAGCAACGCCATCACGGGGCCGAATATGGATTTGCCACTGGCGGGTCAAACCGTACTCTGGTGGGGCGGGTTGCGGGGGTCAGTATCAGTGGCCCTGGCCCTGAGTGTCCCAGCGATACTCGGCGACCGCCAAGAAGTCATCGGCATTGTGTTTGGGGTGATGCTGTTTACGCTGTTGGTGCAGGGCTTGACCACCAAACCCCTGCTAGAAGCCCTCAACCTTCTGGGCGACCAACCCCTGCGGGTGGAGTACCAACAGATGAGCGCCCAGCGGGTGGCCCTAACGCGGGTGCTGCAACGTATTGAAGAGATCCAGGACAACCAGGAATTCGACCTGGAATTCGTCGCCTATCAGCGGGCCTTGGTGGAGGGCCAGCTCAAGGCAGTGAAGGAAAAGCTAGCCAAATTGGAAAGCCAACACCCCGAACTCCAGCGCTACGCCTCCAATCAACTGCGGGAAGAACTGCTCGCTATCGAGTCCGACACCTACGCCGAATTCATCCGGGCCGGACAGCTTAAGCAAGACCTCGCCCCCCTGCTGGAGGGACTGCCGGATCGGGTAGCGGAAACGGCCTAGTTCGGAAATCTCTGTGCCGTTTAGCGGTTCCTCGGCTATACTGGCCCTGAAAATTTGGGTTGCCCCGTTCCGTTAAGCCCATCCATGAGGGAGATTCGGTTGAAACTCACACACGCTATCCCCTGGTTTGATACCACGGTGGCCGAATGGTCTGCCGAAGCCCGCTGGCTGCGTTGGCTCACCTTCCTGTGGCTGGGCTTTGGGTTGCTGATTCTCTTTTCCGCCTCCTATGCCGTTTCTGTGACGGAGCAAGGCCACGGTTTGCACTACGTCCTGGTACAGATGATGTGGGCGACGGTGGGCTTAATGCTCTTCAACCGCATTGTTCACACCCCCCTGGATCGGCTGCTGCGGGGGGCGGGTATCGTTCTGCTAGGGCTGTTTGGGCTGGTGCTGCTCACCCTGGTACCCGCCCTGGGCGTCACGGTGAACGGAGCCACCCGTTGGCTACCCCTAGGGCCGTTTATGATCCAACCCTCGGAGTTGCTGAAGCCCTGCCTAGTGCTACAAGGAGCCTGGTTGTTTGGCCGCTGGGATCGGCTGACCTGGGGCAATCGGTTGGCTTGGCTAGGGGTTTTCGTCGCCATTGTGGGGGCTATTCTGCTTCAGCCTAACCTCAGTACGGCGGCTGTCTGCGGCAGCACCCTCTGGCTCATTGCCCTAGCGGCGGGGTTGCCCTATCGCTACATCAGTTTGGCCGCGTTGAGTGGTTTGGCGGCGGCCACCATTAGCGTTAGCATCAAGACCTACCAGCGCCAGCGCATTATCTCTTTCCTCAATCCCTGGGCGGATCCCGGCGATCAGGGCTATCAGCTCATCCAAAGTCTGTTGGCCATTGGGTCTGGTGGCCTCTGGGGCCAAGGCTTCGGCCTCTCCCAGCAAAAGCTCTATTCCCTACCGATTCAATACACCGACTTCATCTTTGCGGTCTACGCCGAGGAATTTGGCTTTATTGGGAGTCTGCTGCTGCTGATCTTTTTGGCCAGCTACGCCACGGTTGCCCTCCTGGTGGCGCTGCGGGTTACCCATCCCCTGCATAAGTTGGTAGCCATTGGATCCATGACGATTCTGGTGGGACAGTCGTTGCTGAACATTGGCGTGGCCAGCGGTGTTTTGCCCACCACCGGGCTGCCCTTCCCCATGGTGAGCTACGGCGGAAGTTCCATGATTGCCAGCCTTGCCACCGCCGCCCTGCTGGTACGGGCCGCTCGCGAAATCCACACTGATCATCCCTTGGCCCTACCGCTGCCCAGCCGATCCCGTCTGCGCCTGCTGAATCAACCCTTGGCGGATAAGCAGGATTAAGTAGGTTTCAAATCAAGATGAGGCCAGCTAGCCCTTGGGCGTCAAGCGCTAACAGACTTTTAGGATTCTCAAGCTAAATGGGAATGACGACACCTTGCATGGCCGTCGTCTAGAAGCCGAGCCAGGTAAAAAAGGTTTGTTGGGTTACCAGTTCTAGCACCAGCAAGGCCACAAATCCCACCATGGCAAAGCGACCATTGATCCGCTCGGCGTAGGCGGTCCAACCAAAGGCAGGGGCATCGGCGGCGGGGCTGGGGGCTATGGCCTCTGGGGTGGCCGATGGGGATTCAGCGCTAGGGGCAGGGGTGGTCATGGCTAAGAACAGTAAAGGCCAGAGGTTATTGTAAACCTTTCCGTCTGCCCTAGGCTTCCGCCAGAAAGCGCCCTGGGCTTAACGCCGTCAGCAGGTCGTCGGGCTGACCAACTGCGGCCTGGGCAAAGCGCTGGGCAATGGGTGGCAGATAGACAAAGGGGCCGTTGAAACCCGCCATTAGGTCAATGCCCTCCACCCCGGACAGGGGGCCAACCAGGGGCAAGCCATCGCGGCTGAAGCTGACGGGGCAGCGGTGCCAGTGGCCCGGTAGGGTGCTCAGCCTAGGCAAAATACCCGCTAGGGTAGATCGCAGCCGTTGGATACTGGCGCTGGTGTCAGCGGAGCTGTCTAGTCCGGTGACGGTGTGGCTAATTTGGCCCAGGCAGAGGTGGTGATCGCGAAACTGTATCGCTCCACCATCAATGATCGAGGGCGTCACTTCGTGGCCCGGTTCGTCCCAGAGGTCATCGATTTCAGGGCGGCTTGCCTTGGCCTCTAGCTCAAAGCGCTGGGTCATCGCTGGCATCACCAGGGTGCGAAGGGTCATTTCTGGCGCAGGCAGGGTTTCGATGAGTTCGGCCTGGGTGTGATAGATCGGCACCTTTACCCCTGCGGTGGCCAGCAGTTGACGGCTAAAGGCTCCAGACGCCACCAACACCCGCTGGGCTGGATAGGCTTGCTCAGCGGTGAGAATACCCGTTATGCGGTCTTTGATGCGCACCACTCCCGTCACCTGGGCGATCATCCGGGTGCCCCCTAGCCGCTGAAAGGCTTGGTTATAGGCTGATACCACCGCCACCGGAGACACATGGCCATGGCGCACGGTAAAGGCTCCAGCCACCGCTGGGCCAGTTAGCAGAGGTTCTAACGCCTGGGCCTCGGCATGGTCGATAAACCGGGGTGGCGTGGCAAATTGGGCATATTCCGCCGCCAGGGCTTGGAGATCATCATCGGGGGCCACCGTCAGCAGCAGGTCTAGCTCTCGAAATTGGGTCTCAAAGCCTAATTCCGCCGACAGTTGGCGGTGTTTCGCGATGCCCTCCTGGCAGAGGGTACGGGTGAGGTCACAGGTGCCCGCCCAGTAGGGAATGCCGCCATAGCTGTAGCGGGTGGCGTTGGCGGGGGTGAGGTGTTGATCCACCAACAGCACCGATAGCCCCTGGCGGGCCAGTTCATAGCTGGCGGCAGCCCCCACTAGGCCATTCCCCACCACAATCCAATCAAAGGTTTGCATGATTACCACACATTAAAACGGATGCAGATAGGCCGAGATGGCCCGGAGATGCCCCTAGAAAGCCTTAGATCGCCCCACCCCCTAAAGAGGCAGAAAAACCCAGCGATGAATGAACCGCCTGATCCTCAGTGCACCCACCATATAGACCCAGCACCACGCGGACTAGGCATGAATTTGGCTCAGGATTTGGCGCAAACGGTCGTAGTCGTCCTTCAGCATTGTGCTGAGGGTGCGGCCCGCCTGCACCAACCAAGCCCGATCTAAATTGCGGGTTTGATAGCCCTGGCGCACCACCGCCGCCACCAGACTATCCACCGGAGCTTGGCTGAGGCCCAGCAGAGCTCGTAAAAAATCCAGATTATCCATAAATTCCACCACCGTCTTAGCCGGACAGCGATAGACGGCCTGATGCACCTGGGGTGGACGGGGAGGCAGGTATTGAAACATTGGCCCGGTCGGTTCCCCGGCCAGATTGGGAGACCTAAACCCCATAATCGCCACCCGAAACTCGGTTTTCAGCATGGCGAAAATTTGTGGCTGCTGTTCCCGCAGGTCTGCGAGAGAAAGCCCCAACGCCCTAGCCCGATGCACCGAATCAATGGGGCTCGTGGTGGCATGGTAGACCACGCCATAGATTTGGTTGCCCGATTCCTCATCCTGGGACATCACCCAACTGCCAAACTCCGGCATCACCGGAAAGCTCAGGCCGTCAGGATCGAGACACTGGGCCAAAAATTCCGTCGTGGAGGTTTCAATCACCTCCGCCAGGTGATCCGGCGGGCGGGGCGGAGCTGAGGTAGGCAGGGGCAAACGCATAGAACCCTAGCTGCGCCGTTGGCCAGGGCTAACGGGGGCTAGCTCGTCGAGGTTGAAGGTGACTAACTTATCCCAGTTGCCGCCTTCAAACAAAACAGCCACCTTGCCATCGGTAATGCGCTGCACCAAGCCCTGAAAGCCGTAGTAGGTGTCATTCACATTGGTCACCGTAACAGGAGCACCGGGGAAAATCATCGTCAGCTATCCTCAATCCATCGTGTTCCTTCAGTCTAAGCCAAGGATCTGTCTGAAGAAACTAGAGTCGGGCAAAAAACGTTCTCTGGTAACGATAGGGCACACCCCCTATCCCTAGGGTGCGTGGTGCTGATGCCAGTGGTGGGCGATGTCTACCCGACGGCAGATCCACACCCGCTCATGGCTTTGCACATAGTCGAGGAATCGGGCTAGGGCAGCGGCACGTCCGGGGCGTCCGGCCAGACGGCAATGGAGGCCAATGCTCATCATCTTGGGAGCCTCATCTCCTTCGGCGTAGAGGATGTCGAAGGCATCGCGCAGGTAGGCCAAGAACTGATCTCCTGAGTTGAACCCGGCATAGGTGGCAAAGCGCATATCGTTGTTGTCGAGGGTGTAGGGGATGATCAGGTGGGGCTTGCCGTAGTCCAACGTCCAGTAGGGGAGGTCGTCGGCGTAGCTATCGGCATCGTAGAGAAAGCCCCCCTCTTCCACCACCAGGGCGCGGGTATTGGGACTCATGCGGCCTTGGTAAAAGCCCAGGGGCCGAGAGCCTGCCACCTGGGTATGGATCTCCACCGCTTTGCGAATGTGCTCCCGTTCCGCCTCTACTCCAAAATACTGATAGTCAATCCAGCGATAGCCGTGGCTGGCCATTTCCCACCCGGCCTCCTTCATCGCCGCCACCACCTCCGGGTTGCGGGCCATCGCCATGGCTACGGCATAGACCGTCAGGGGCAGTTCCCGGTCGGTAAATAACCGATGCAGCCGCCAAAACCCGGCCCGACTGCCATACTCATACATCGACTCCATATTCATATTGCGCACCCCCATCAAGGGCGGGGTGCCCACGCTTTCCGACAAAAACGACTCTGAGGCCGCATCGCCATGGAGAATGCAGTTTTCGCCGCCCTCCTCGTAGTTGATCACAAACTGCACGGCAATCCTGGCATTTCCGGGCCACTGGGGATGGGGCGGGGTGCGGCCATAGCCAATCAGATCACGGGGGTAGGCATTCGAGGACGGCATAGGTTTAGGACTAGGTTGAGGACTAGGGCTAAGACTAGGGTTAGGACACTGTATACAATTCAATCAAGCTGGATTTTAGGGCGAATCGGGCCAGGATGGGTAGAGGGGTAGGGGCGGGGTTACCCTGCCCACAGGGGGAATGGAACAGGTAGAGGATCCAATCTGCTGTTGGCTAAGGAATCAGGATAAGGTAGGTTAAGGCGCTTTAGGAGTCCACCGATGTCAGATGTCGCGCTATCGCTAAGCCCGCGTCCGGTCAGCCCCGCCCTCGATTTGGAAGCGGTGAATCAGCAGTGGGCCGATGCCGATGCGAGCCGCCTAGTGCAATGGGGCTACGACACCTTTGGCGATGGCCTGGTGTTGAGTACCAGCTTTGGCATTCAGTCGGCGGTGATGCTGCACTTGGTGACCCAGGTAGTGCCCCAAATTCCGGTGATTTGGGTCGATACGGGCTATCTCCCAGTGGAAACCTACCGCTTTGCCGAAGAACTGACAGAGCGGCTACATCTCAACCTAAAGGTCTACCAATCGCCCCTCAGTCCAGCCCGCATGGAAGCCATCTATGGGCGACTGTGGGAGCACAACGATGTGGAGTCCTTCAACCGCTACGACCACATTCGCAAGGTAGAGCCCATGCAGCGGGCACTGACCGAATTAGGCGCGACCGCCTGGTTAGCAGGGCTACGGGCCGACCAAACCGACCACCGCCGCACCCTGTCACGCATTGGCCAGCAGGGCGGACGCTATAAGATTATGCCCATCCTAAGCTGGACGGCCAAGCAGGTCTATCAATACCTGGTGGCCCACGATTTGCCCTACCATCCCCTGTTTGACAAGGGCTACGTCACCGTGGGTGACTGGCATTCCAGCCGTCCCATTTCCGCCAACGACAAAAATGAGCGCGACACCCGCTTCAAGGGGCTCAAGCAGGAATGTGGTCTACACCTACCCCAATCTCCCGAAGCTGCCGCCAGCTTGGATTCCAGTTCCCTGTAGGCTAGCCATTCCCTACCCTCAACGCCCCATTGTCCACTCCCGACTCCCGACTCCCGACTCCCGACTCCCCAACAGAAACCCCCTGGCATTCAGTACGGCTTTCAATACCTGGGCAATCCCGCAATCTCTGACAGAATAGAGCCGTGGGTTGATCGTTAGCCCGCTGATGTCCCCACCCTCGCGGAGGATCGCTTAACCTATGGATACCAACAACCTGCTGCGACAGTTACTGATGATTGGGGTGGGCACCACCTCCCTGGTGGCCGAGCGGCTGAAGCAGGTGACGGAGGACTGGGTGCAGGAAGGCAAATTCAACCCTGACCAGGCCAAGGGTTTTGTGGATGAGGTGATGGCCCAACTCAACGTCAATAACACTGCCCTCGAAGACCAGTTTCAACGCCTGTTTCGCAACACCCTTCAGGATTTAGGGGTACCTCGCCAAGCCGAAATGGACGAACTGCGTGGACGATTAGATCGCCTGGAACGACAAATGCGCGACCTAGAAAACCGCACCTGGAAATAGCCCCTTGTCTCGATGACCATGCAGCCGTTTTTCGATGGAGTTCTGGGCGGGGTGGCGGCCCTATTCCCCGTAGTGGATCCGATTGGCGCAGTGCCCATTTTTTTGGTGCTCACCGCCGAAGTGCCCAAGGAACTACGCCACCGCTACGCCGTCACCATCGCCCGCAATGTCATCCTCTTGCTGGTGGGCGCGTTGCTGATTGGCGGTAGTTTGCTGGACTTTTTTGGGGTGTCCTTGGCGGTGGTGCGCATTGCTGGGGGAATGGTGGTTTTCCACGCCGCCTGGAAGGCCATGAACTCCGACCCCAAGCTCACCCCGGTAGACAACCAAGACGCCACCCAACGGCGGGAACAACACCGAGATATTGCGTTCATGCCCATGACCATCCCCCTGCTGTCGGGGCCGGGGGCGATTGCCGTCACCGTGGGCCTAGCGGCCCAAACCCGCACCGCCGCATCTCTGCCCCTGGGGCTGCACCTGATCGCCATCACCGTGGCTATTGGGTTGATTGGCCTCAGCATTTTTCTGGCACTGCGATCCTCTAGTCTGCTGCTAAAGCTGCTGGGGGCGAGCGGTATTCAAGCGATGAGCCGCCTGCTGGGCCTATTTGTGATGGCTATCGGCGTACAGCTTATCCTCAACGGCCTTGCGGATTGGCTCACCGACCTCAACCTCGCCTGAATTGCCTTGCCATGAAGCCCTACCACGCTATTCCCCTTGAAGACTGCGGCGAACCCCTGGTGGCCATTCCGCCCGACACCTTCGCTATGGTTGATCCTCACCCCTACCAACAGCTTGGGGCACCCTACGGTGGGCAGTCCCCCTATCGGCTACGGGCGGGGGTTCTGGAGGCCCTCCAGGAAGCCCAGCGGTGGCTTCAGCGGCCATGGCCCCAGTGGCGGATACAAATCTTTGATGCCTATCGTCCCATTGCGGTGCAACAGTTCATGGTCAACCATGCCCTAGGGGAACTTCGGCAGCAACGCTACCCCCAGGCCACGGATCTCACTGAGGCGCAGCAGCGGGAATTGATGGCCGACGTGATCCAGTTTTGGGCTGTCCCCAGCCTCGATCCACGTACCCCGCCCCCCCACAGCACCGGAGCCGCTGTTGATATCAGCCTTGTGGATGCCGAAGGCCACCCCATCCCCATGGGTTCCCCCATTGACGAAATCTCAGACCGATCTTGGCCCAATTATTTTGCCAATCACCCCGATCCAGAGACTCAACGGTTCCACCACCATCGCCAAATCCTCAATCAAGCCATGGCCTCCGCTGGCTTTTGTCGCCATCCCCAGGAATGGTGGCATTTTTCCCTGGGCGATCAGCTTTGGGCATGGCTTCAGCGAGAGGCCGATCCGAGCCAGCCCGTCATCGCCCGCTACGGTTGCGCCGAACCGGAAATACCCACGCCCCTAGCCCCCATAGGCCCAGGTAAAACACCACTGTAAGGTCAGCCGGACAGCGGGGCTATCTTCGTCCCTATCCAAGTCGCGCAGGTGAACCGTCGTACCCTGGGCTAGCGCCGCCATGGCCGGGGCATTCTGGGCCAAGTCCTGCTCTACCAGAGCAATTAGGTTGGCCATGGTTTGATGGTTGGCCCAATCTCCGGCCTGGGTGGTTTCGATCACCGCATCCCCCGGTAGGGCTAGCGGCATCGTAGGTAACAGCCGACCGCTGCCTAGGTCAATGATCCAGGTTTTCGAGGACGTGATCAGGTGCATCAATGGACGCAGGGAAAGAATACCCTGCTGCCATCCCCGCCCAGGGGACAACGCCTGAGCGGGCAATCCGCCCATCAGTTGCATCACCCGTTCCGAACTTTGGGCCAAATACCAGCGGAACCGGGGCCACAGATCCGCCACCAGCACCGGAGCCCGCACGAAGGTGTGCTTAAACAGCCCCTTTGGCCCGTCGATGCCCTGGGTGGCCCGGTAGGCTAGGGTGGCCCAGGCCAATTCCCGTTCGTCGTCGGGCCTTGCCCCATCCTCCGGCCCAAGTTGGGCGATTCCCTGCACCAAAACCCGCTGGGCGTGGCTATGGAGGAACCGTTGCACCCAGTCCTCATCGGTGAAGGTGATCCAGTCCCCTAGGATGCCCTCCGTGGAAGGTACGGCCTCATCCATCAGGGTGTTGGCAAAGTCATCCAGGGTAAACGCCGTGGAGTCCGTTGGCTCTAGGGAGACGGTGGGTAGGGCCGGACTGGGGGCCGTGGCTAGGGCGGTACCGCCCCCCTGCACGCCCATATCCGCCACGTACAAATGCAGGCGCAGGGTTGCCGTTTGCCAAGGCTGAAAGGGGCACAGTGCCTCTACCCGTCGCCCGGTTGTTAAGACCTCATACAACGCAGGTTGAGTGCAGGCCACCACCTCCATCACCCCCGCCGTCAGCGCCTCTACCGAGATCCAATCTCCAGCCAAGTCGTGATCCAGCAGGGAGATCATCGTCTCTGGGGCCAGCCAAAGGGAGGGGGAGGGATCCGCCTGGGTGACTAAGTCCAGGGCATAGGTGGCTTGTTCCGTTGTCAAGGTCAGCACGGGTACCAGCCGCACCACGCTCGCTGTCCCCGTTCCGGATCGCCGCACCGTGGCTCGGCCCCCCTCCACCAGGTGCATCACCTCGTAGCCGCTGCTGGCCAACATCCACAACAGCCGAGGAATCAGCGAAGGAATTGGCAGGATCGTGCGTGGCCCCTGCATTCCCAAATCTTGCGCCACAGCCTCTGGGGGCAGGCTCTCCAGCACATTCCACACCTCTTCACTGATGTAGGGAGCCAGCAGTTCTGGGGTGATCAGGGTATCCGCTGACCACCCTGCCGTGGGGGACCGCATCGTCATCACAATGGCGATCAGTTGATCCAGGGCTACCGCCAGATCCGGCGTCTCCACCAGGGACAGGGGAGTGCCGCCCAGCGGTGACAATTCACACATCGACTGCCGTAGCAGAGCCGCCGTTGCCCCCGCTGACCAGGATCCAGTCGGGGGCCAAGGGGATAGGGCAGGCATCACCGTCGCAACCATCGCAATCACCATTCCCCCAACACCAGGGGCTACTTCCTAGAGAATGCCTAGATGGGCCACAAAAGGCGACAACCGCTTAGCAAATCTATGGGAAAGTCTACCCTGGGTTTACCAGGCCAGGTAGGCCAACCGTTGTGCCGTTGCGTTAATTTGATCGGCGTTGGCCACGAGTTGACCGCAGGCATCCCAGGTTCCAGCCAAAAACGCCTGACGCACCCCCTCCGGCATCTCCACCGCCGCCGACTGATCGCCATAGTGAACCCGCAGGTTCTCTAGGTCAAGGGTCACCGCCGCCTGAGGATTAGCCGTTAAGACCTGCTGCACCTGGGTTACCACCTCCGCTGAGGCCGTTACGCAGGGCACCCCAATGGCCACGCAATTGCCAAAGAAGATTTCCGCAAAGCTCTCCCCGAGAATACCGCGAATCCCCCAGCGGGCAATGGCTTGGGGCGCGTGTTCCCGAGACGATCCACAGCCGAAGTTGCGGTTTACGACCAAAACCGATGCGCCCTGGTATTGATCCTGATCAAAGGGATGGGCACCGGATAGGGTACTGCGATCATCCGCAAACACCTGTTTCCCCAACCCGTCAAAGGTCACACACTTGAGAAACCGAGCCGGAATAATCCGATCCGTATCAATATCATTTCCCACCAAGGGAATCCCACGTCCAACCATGTGTGAAATCTTAGACATCACTCTCCCCTACCATTTCAACGTCAACGACTATAGCGGTTCTCTGATGGATAAGGTACCCCTACCCCTACAGCCTATAAATAAAGGGTTTAAGCCCCTTACCTGTGCCGTATCTGACTGAAATGGCTACCTATCCGTATTGCGAAAGAGGCTCTGGAGCGCCTACAGGTTTGGTCTTGGGACGAATCGGGGTTTAGTTTTAAGGTGAACAGACGTAAGACCTAGACAAAGCGATGTATTGCAGAGTATTGTAGACGACTTTTTAGGTGGCTTTCCTCACCGTGAACACCCGGTAGTTTAATACTCTACAATCACCGGGGTATGGTCGCTAGGTTTTTCTAGGCGGCGGGGGGCGAGGTCAATCGTGCAGGCGGTAGCCCGTGCGTACAATGGGGCCGAAAGGTAGTGGTGGTCGATGCGCCAGCCCAGATTGCGACGGAAGGACGCGGCACGATAGTCCCACCAGCTAAAGTGTCCGCCCTCGTCGGTGAACTTGCGAAAGGCATCGGCCAAACCCACGGAAAGCACGTCCCGTAGAGCCTCCCGCTCCACCGGGGAGGACATGATGTGTTTCTCTTTGCCCTCAGGGTTGTAGAGGTCTTTGTCCTCTAGGGCAATGTTGAAATCGCCGCAGACGTTGAGGTTGGGATACTCCTTCAGCAAGGCCGCTAGGTATTCCTTCAGGCAGGCCAGCCACCTCAGTTTGTACTCGTACTTTTCGCTGCCGACGGAATTGCCATTGGGCACATAGAGATTCACCACGTAGGCGTCGCCACACTGTCCGGCAATGACGCGCTTTTGGTCGTCCAAATCACCGACTCGGTCTGCCCCTAGCACGGCGGCAAACCCCCGCTGCACGTTCTCCAGCGGCTGGCGGCTGATCAATGCCACCCCGTTGTAGGATTTTTGGCCATAGATCTTGGTGTGGTAGCCCAACTCCTCAAAGGCCGCTGCCGGAAAGTCGGTATCCACCACCTTGGTTTCCTGCAAGCACAGCACCTCCACCGGGTTAGCCTGGAGCCATTGCACGGCATGGTCAAGGCGGGAGCGGATGGAGTTGACGTTCCAGGTGGCAACTTTCATGGCAAGCAGGGCACAAAATCAAGGTCTTCTAGCTTAACGATGGATCGGTTCCCAGGGAAGTCGTTAGGAGAAAAATGCGTTACCCAGGATTCCCCACTCACGTATGGGCTGACCAATAAAACGGATGGATCAGTTCTTCTGTTGATCTGACTTTACCTGGTCACCGTCCGTTTACCAGGGGCCAACAGCGCTCCCATCGCCAGGGTCAAGGCCTGGGGCCATAATGGATAATGTCAATCTGAGGGCAGGTGAACCGAATTTCTATGGTGTATGTGGGCATGGTGGGGACAGGGTTTGTGGCTCGGTTGCGGGCCGAGGCTCTCGCTGCCGATGGCCGGGGGCGGTTGGTGGCGGTGGCGGGTCACCATCCCGAGGATACCCAAGCCTTTGCCCAAACCCACAAGGCCGTAGTAGAACCCGATTGGCCCACCCTCATCGCCCGACCCGATCTCGACCTGGTGATGGTGTGCCACATCAACAGTGACCACGGGGCGGTGGTGCGGGCCGCGTTGGAGGCCGGACGCCATGTGGTGGTGGAATATCCCCTCGCCCTGGACTGGCAAGAGGCTCAGGATTTGGTGGATTTAGCCCGATGCCAGCAGCGGCTTCTCCATGTGGAGCATATTGAATTGCTGGGGGGCAGTCATCAAGCGTTGAAAGCCAACCTATCTGTGATCGGTACGCCCCACTACACCCGCTACGTCACCCTGTCGCCCCAGCGTCCGGCCCCCCAGCGGTGGACGTACCAGCCGGATCGTTTCGGGTTTCCCCTGGTGGGTGCCCTGTCCCGTGTTCATCGTTTGGTAGATGCCTTTGGCCCCGTAGCCCAGGTGTCGGGCCAAAACCAAGCCTACGGCTGGCAGGACGGCCCCGACGGTCTACCCTGCTACCGCACGAATGTTTGTGCCGCCCAGATCACCTTTCAATCCGGGGTGCAGGGGGAATTGCTCTACGGCAAGGGAGAGGCCATCTGGCAGGCGACACGACGGCTAGAGGTCATGGGTTCCGAGGGGAAACTGGTGATCGATGGCGACGTGGGCCAGGTGATCACCGCCGAAGGCACCACCCCCATGGAGATTGGCTCTCGCCGGGGGCTGTTTGCCACCGATACCCGTGCCGTGTTGGATCACCTCTACCAGGGCACCCCCCTCTACCTCACCCCAGAAGCCAGCCTCTATAGCCTGCGAGTGGCCAACGCCATCGCCGAATCTGCCCAAACGGGGCAAACCGTCGCAATGGCGGAATCGCCTCCTGGGATGTGGCCCTAGTCCCCCCTGGGGGGAATTCGTCTAGGATAGGAAGACAGTTCAGACGGCAGCTATGGCGCGATCACGGCTACAGAAATTGGGCACCTACCTCGGCCCCCACTGGCCTAAGGCAGCGATTGGGGTGGGGGCATTGTTCCTGGTGAACGTGCTGGGGGTGTGGATTCCGCTGCTGATTCGCGACGGCATCGACGAGTTGCAGGTCACCTTTAGTTACAACCGGGTGCTGTACTACGCCCTCATGGTGCTAGTGCTAGCCTCGGTGATGTGGGTGATTCGCATGGTGTCGCGGATTACCCTGTTTGGGGTGGGTCGGCAGGTGGAGTTTGACCTCAAGCAGCGCATTTTTGAGCATCTGCTGAAGATGGAGCCCGCCTACTTTAGCCGCAACACCGCCGGAGAACTGATCAGCCGCGCCACCAGCGATGTGGACAACATCCGGCGGTTGCTGGGCTTTGCCATCCTCAGTATTGCCAACACCGCCTTTGCCTATGCGTTGACCATTCCGGTGATGCTGTCCATTAGTGTGCGGCTGACCCTGATTTCCCTGGTGGTTTATCCGGTGATGCTGGTGTTGGTGCAGTCCTTCAGCAACCGCCTGCGCCACGAGCAACTTGAGTTACAGGAGCGCCTGTCCCGCCTCAGCGACCTGATTCAAGAGGACATGAGCGGCATTGCCCTGATCAAAATCTATGCCCAGGAGGACAACGAACGGCAAGCCTTCCAGCGCCTCAACCAAGACCTGCTGCGGGCCAACCTCATCCTGTCGAAAACCCGCAACACCCTGTTTCCGCTGCTGGGGGGGCTGGCTAGCATTAGTCTGCTGGTGATTTTGGCCACCGGGGCAGGCACCATTGCCCAGGGCGGCATCACCGTTGGCGACTTTGTGGCCCTGCTGCTGTATGTGGAGCGACTGGTGTTTCCCACCGCTCTGCTGGGGTTCACCATCACGGCCTACCAGCGGGGCGAGGTCAGTATCGACCGGGTGGAGGCGATTCTGGAGGCGGAGCCCAAAATCCAAGACCATCCCCCCCTGGCACCGTTGCCGATCACGGACGTGGACGGACGCCTAGAGGCCCACGACCTCAGCTACACCTATCCCGGCAGCGACACTCCGGCCCTGGATCGGGTCAGCTTTGCCATTGCGCCGGGGGAACGGATCGCTATTGTGGGGCCGATTGGTTCCGGCAAATCTACCCTAGCCAACGCCCTGCCCCGACTGCTGGAGGTGGAACCGGGGCAGCTTAAAATTGACCGCCGTGATGTGTTGGAGGTGCCCCTGCAAGACCTGCGGCGGGCCATTGCCTACGTGCCCCAGGACAGCTTTTTGTTTAGCACCAGCATCCAAAACAACATTCGCTACGGCGTCCCCCTCACCGAGTTTGGTGAGGTGCAGTACGCCGCCAAGCAGGCCCAAATGGACGCCGAAATCCAGAACTTTCCCCAGCAGTACGACACCATCGTGGGGGAACGGGGCATTACCCTCTCCGGGGGGCAACGGCAGCGCACCGCCCTAGCCCGCGCCCTGGTTACGGATGCGCCGATTTTGGTGCTGGATGACGCCCTCTCCAGCGTGGACAACCGCACCGCCACCGCCATTTTAAACGCCCTGTCCGAGGGCACCCAGCAAAAAACCGTGCTGTTCATCTCCCACCAAATGTCCGCCGCCGCCACCGCCGACCGCATTTTTGTCATGGATCGGGGGCGCATTGTCCAGATGGGAACCCACAGCGACCTCCTGGCCCAGGGCGGCCTTTACCGAGAGCTTTGGGAACAGCACCAACTCGAAGTCGAGATCCAGTAATACTAAATCTGGCTGGTTTGCCCCCGGTATCAGCGGGCGAGGTCTCCTCGTCCCTAGGGTTTGCTGGGCTAGGAATCGGAGTTATCCAATTCGGATTTGGCATCACAACCCCTCAAACCATCGTCCTTCACCGATGGTCTCGCCCTGTTTCGCTGGGTTCCTAGAGAGAGCGAGACTCTTATCACCATTGAGAGTTGAAAACTGGGTCAACCGCCCACGCCAGCCCAAAAGCCTTGTTTTCAAAGGGCTGTCGGGCAAGTAGTCTACCTAGGCACGGCGGTTACAAACGTTAACAATCCAGGCATTGACAAAGCTAAATGTGAACGCTTCGTTTTATTAAATCAAATATTCGAGTTGTCAAAAGCCTTATAGAGCAAGGATCTCAGGCGATTGATAAGCCGACTTTTACTGTCCCATCGGAAAAGTAGTTCTCAAAAGTTTATTAAGTTTCCTATACTATGGAGGAGCGCAAAGATAGGTATTTATCTCTATCGACTTTGCAGTCCGGTTTGATCCTCTGGTCGTCTTCTAACCCATTTCGACCTCTCCCGCTGAAGTCCTCCGACCTGATCCGCTAGGGTAGGCCGCCGCGAACAGCACCACCAGTAGAGTTTGGCCCTCTGTTAAGCAGGGTTACCCAAACCCTCAAGACCGGAATACCGAGTGCGCTGGCTGTTTTGTACTAACTCTCACGAGAATTGTCATGCTGACCGAGCAATTTCCGTGGCTAACCACCCTAGTTATCCTGCCGCTTCTAGCGATTCTGCCCATTCCCTTCCTGCCCGACCGCAATGGCCAAACCATTCGCTGGTATGCTCTGGGCATCGGCTTTATTGAATTTTCCTTAATTCTCTACACCTTCGCTAATTTTTACGACCTCAACCAGTCTGGGTTGCAACTGGTCGAAAGCTATAACTGGGTGCCCCAAGTCGGCATCACCTGGAGCCTGGGGGCCGACGGCCTAGCCATGCCCCTGGTTGTCCTTAGCGGTTTGGTGACCACCCTGGCGATTTTGGCCTCCTGGAACATCACCAATCGCCCTCGCCTCTACTTCAGCCTGCTGCTGGTGATGTATAGCGCCCAGGTTGGCGTGTTCCTAGCCCAGGATTTGGTCATGTTCTTCCTCATGTGGGAACTGGAGCTAGTCCCAGTCTACCTGCTGATCTCCATCTGGGGCGGGGCTAAGCGCCTCTATGCCGCCACCAAGTTCATCCTCTACACGGCCATCGGCTCCATCTTCATCCTGGTTGCCGCCTTGGCCATGGCCTTCTACGGCGATACCGTCACCTTCAACCTGACGGAACTGGCCCAGAAAGACTACTCGCTCACCTTCCAACTGTTGATGTACGCAGCCTTCCTGGTGGCCTTTGCCGTCAAGCTGCCCATCTTCCCCCTCCACACCTGGCTGCCCGATGCCCACAGTGAAGCCCCCGCTGCCGTATCGATGATTCTGGCGGGCGTGCTGCTGAAGATGGCGGGCTACGGCCTCATCCGCATGAACATCGAGATGCTGCCCGATGCCCACGTGTACTTCGCGCCCATCCTGGTCATCCTCGGTGTCATCAACGTCATCTACGCCTCCCTCACCGCCTTCGGCCAAGACAACCTGAAGCGCCGCATGGCCTACTCCTCCGTCGCTCACATGGGCTTCGTGCTGATTGGCTGCGCCTCCTTCACCACCCTGGGCATGAGCGGCGCAATGCTGCAAATGATTTCCCACGGATTGATTGCGGCGGTCATGTTCTTCCTCTCCGGTGTCACCTACGAGCGCACCCACACCCTCGACATGGATGTGATGGGCGGCATGGCGCGTAAGATGCCCACCACCTTCGCCTTCTTTACGGCGGCCTCCCTGGCCTCCCTGGCCCTCCCCGGTATGAGCGGTTTTGTCAGCGAAATCGCGGTCTTCCTGGGTTTGGCTACCAGCGATGTCTATAGCACTACCTTCAAAACGGTGATCATCATCGCCGCCGCCGTGGGTGTGGTGCTCTCTCCCATCTACCTGCTCTCCATGCTGCGCCGCATCTTCTACGGCGATACCGGGGCTGTGGTTGCCAAGGTGCCCAACATCATCGACATCCGCCCCCGCGAAGCCTTCATCGCTGCCTGCCTGCTGGTGCCCATCATCGGAATTGGCATCTACCCCAAGGTGGCCACCCAGGTCTACGACATCAAAACCGTGGAGGTGGCTAGCCAAATCCAAAACACCCTGCTGGTGGCCGAGCAACCGGGCAACCTCTACGCCCACGTCTTCACGCTCCCCAGCACCACCGTGGCCGAGGCCCCTAGCCTAGTCACCAGCCAAATCGACTAGGTTTGGACATCGGATGTAAACCTCAAGTTTGTCTGACATCATCACTCAAATCAGCAGATTCACCTAGGCAGCTTGCCTAGGTGTTTTTTTCGGCCCTGCCAATTTTTAGACTGTCCGTTGGGAACCCTTAGATCCAGGCGACCTTTGCCAGCATGGCATTAGGCCATCAACCCAGGCATCCTGGGCCAAGCCATTACCTCGCCTCGATCTCCCACTTTGTATGGATTCAACCTTGAACTATGGCTAAGTCTCACCGCTGTCCCCATTGCCAAAGCTCCAACTTGTTGCGGATTGGCGTCTCCGGTATCCGGCAATGTTCCCAATGCAAAGCCTATGTAGACCTGCGTTCTAGCGGCTGGTTGACGCGATTGATTAGCAAAAAACGCGCCGCCTAGACCATCGGTACAGAAATCCGGTTTCTTGCTCAGATCCCAGGTAATACCTTTGATCTGCCATGAAGAAACCGGGTTTCTAAGCATCTAGGGCTTAGGGTGACGGATAGCGGCGGACTTGGTATTCCCTAGCATCAATGAGGCGATAGGGAACCCCTAGGGCCGCTTGAAACTGGGCATCAATCTGCTTCAAATCGTCCTGGGGAATGGCTTTCCACTGGTCACGAGTTTGCCAGCGAATAACGGCAATCACCTGATCCGCAAGATCGGGGGAAATCCAGACTTCCTTGGAAACAAAGCCGGGATACTGACTGAGGGCCGCTGTCCAAATGTCGTGGTCAACCCGAATAAAAGTTTCTCGATGTTCCGGTGCCACCGCAAAGGTGAGCCATTCAATGACCATAGTGTTTACCATCAGCAAGCCTAGGGTCATTGTAGGGTGACTTTTAGATCGGTGGGATCATCTCAGTGGGGGCAATCACCAGCCCAAACCCAGGGCAATGTATCGAATTCGGTAACGGCGGCGGGGATCAACGTCCCCTGTGTCAGATTGAGAGTCTAAGCTCCATTGAATTTAGAGGATCTCAGGATTTTGGACAATCGACATTTTGATGTGAGGAACGCCACCATGATGGATTCTAGTCGCCCCCGAATAACGACTCTGCAACCGGGTCGCATGGCCCAACGCTTTTCTGCTGCCCTACTTGCTTCGGCGGCACTGGCTTCTGGTTTTGTGTTCACCCCTGTTTTTACCCCCACCGCCATGGCCCAAGAAACCCTGCTCCGCACCCTGACTGTGACTGGCCAAGGCCAAGTTTCTGTGCAAACCACCAAGGCCCAGGTGTCGCTGGGGGTGGATGTGCAGGGCACCGATGCCGCCACGGTGCAGCGGGAGGTGGCGCGACGGTCTACGGCGGTAGTGGAACTGCTGCGGTCGCGTAATGTGGAAAAACTGGAGACCACCGGAGTACAACTCAATCCCCAATACACCTACGAGAACGGACGTTCCGAAGTGGTGGGCTACACGGGCAGCAACACCGTTAGCTTCCAGGTGCCCACCGAGGCCATGGGGCCAATTTTGGATGAGGCCGTCAACGCGGGGGCCAACCAAATCCGGGGCATTAACTTCATTGCCGAGGATGCCGCCCTGGAAACGGCCCGCCAGCAAGCCCTGCGGGAGGCCGTCAACGATGCCCAGGCCCAAGCCAACACCGTGCTGAGTGCCCTCAACCTGGGGCCGCAGGAAATTGTCACCATTCAAATTAATGGGGCCAATATGCCCATGCCCGTGCCCATGCCCCGACGGGCCGAGATGGCCAGCGCCTCAGCGGACTATTCCACCCCCGTCATCGGCGGCGAACAGACTGTACAGGCCAGTGTGACGCTGCAAATTCGGTATTAGCCCTCACCCCCAGCCCCTCTCCCCCTGGGCTACGGTGTACACATGAGTCCTTAGTCCTTGACGTAGACGATATAGGGGATCGATCCCCCCTAGCCCCCCTTAAAAAGGGGGGAACCAGATTCAAAGTCCCCCTTTTCAAGGGGATTTAGGGGAGGGCTGGCTCACGACAAAAGAGCAGGTTTGTGATCTGCTGAGGCAATCTTCCAGGTCAGTTCTTCCCCGGCCCGTAGGGGCACTAGGCCCGATTCTCCAAAGGGCAACTCGTCGGGGATGCGCCAGGGGGTTTTGGTGAGGGTGATGGCGTCGGTATTGCGGGGCAGGTGGTAGAAATCGGGGCCGTAGAAACTGGCGAAGGCTTCCAGCTTATCCAGGGCACCCGCCGATTCAAAGGCTTCGGCATAGAGTTCTAGGGCATGGAGCGCCGAAAAGCAACCCGCACAACCACAGTCGCTTTCCTTGCTGTGGCGAGGGTGGGGGGCACTGTCGGTACCCAGGAAAAATTTAGGATTGCCGGAGATGGCCGCTTTCACCAGGGCTTGGCGGTGGGTTTCCCGCTTCAAAATGGGCAAGCAGTAATAATGGGGCCGCAGCCCCCCCTGAAACAGGGCCATGCGGCTATATAAAAGATGCTGGGGCGTAAGGGTGGCAGCAATGCGGTCGGTCTCTAGCACGTAGTCCACAGCTTCGGTGGTGGTGATGTGCTCTAACACAATCCGCAGCTTGGGAAAGCGCTGTCGCAGGGGCATCAGATGGGTTTCGATGAACACCTTTTCGCGATCAAAAATGTCCACCGCCGCGTGGGTCACTTCCCCATGCAGCAACAGGGGTAGGTCGGCCTCCTCCATGGCGGCAAACACCCCATCGCACTGACGAATATCCGTCACCCCAGAATCGGAGTTGGTTGTCGCCCCGGCAGGGTAATACTTCACCGCCTTTACGAACTGAGCCGCCTTGGCCGCAAACATTTCCTCCGGGGGGGTGTTGTCCGTTAAGTAAAGGGTCATCAACGGCTCAAACATCTGCCCCGCAGGCAACGCCGCCAGAATCCGATCCCGATAGGCCTCCGCCTCGGCCACCGTTCGCACCGGGGGCTTCAGGTTCGGCATCACAATGGCACGGGCAAATTGTCTCGCCGTGTAGGGCAGCACCGCCTTCAAGGCATCCCCATCGCGGAGGTGCAGGTGCCAGTCGTCGGGTCGAGTCAGGGTGAGTGTTTCCATGTCCCCATCATATCCGGTTGCCTAGGCCCATTCGGCCCCATTGCGCAGGCCATAGCCCGCCTGACGCAAGGCTTCCCAGGCAGAGTCCAGCTTGTCGGCTTTCACAAAAATATAATCTGTGTCGTAGGTAGATAGGGCAAAGATACTAATTTTGGCAGCGGCCAGCACCTGGGAAATCGCCGCCAAAACCCCTGTTAGTCCAAAATCGAGGGTGCCCTCAACCACCAGCCCCCGCCAGCCCGGTTCGGTTTTATCCGCAACGACAGGCACCTCTTCTGGCACCAGTAGCGACAACTCCTGGGGCGTGCGCATCACGCTAAATACCGATTGATGCAGGATTTCAGCGGGAATCTCGGCGGTGGGTGGCAATCGATGAATCGCAAAGATACCATCCAGAACAGCCAGAGTGAACGCGGGTTCAACAGAAGGCTCAGAAGTATGCGGTGCCATGGTACGCCCCTCCCATGTCTAAATTGGCCTGACTCCATTAGGGATTTTAATTAGGGATGCTCAGCGCCCACACCGAATCCTACAACGCTTGCAGCAGGTGGGCGGCGGCGGTTTGCAAAACTTCGGTGATGACCCACCGCTCCGTGGCTGTCACGACCTAGGCAGTGCCTCCGCCATTATCCATATGCTGTTCAAAGGCTTGACATAGGGCAGTTCTTCCAGGGTTTCTAACCCTACTTCCACATCACCATTCCCCCAGCGCTCTAAGTTAATCACATCCCTGTATAGGGCGCATCCAGACGTTGGGGGAGAGGTCGCTGAAACGAACAAACTTTCGGTGTAACAGGGGCAAATTTGGGCTATTTCAAAGCCGTTCACTCAGTACGGGGACAAAAGTTGAAGCACTTGGTCGAACTCGTCAGAGTGTAAGGCCAGATCGCAACAGGTACGCCGGAGAAAATCACAACCGCAGCGGAAGAGACTCTTGGCCCTGCGGCCATGGGCTTTGATGGCAATCGGTTGGTGCTGATGGTGCCAGAGTCCGCTGCGCATGGCCCAACAGAAGCCCAAGGCGAGGAGGGCAACGAGTTTACTGAGGCGCTCGGCATGGCAGAGGTGAGTCGATTCGAGGTTGAACCCTCGGGTTTTGAGGGCCGAAAACAAGGTCTCGATGCACCCGTCCTTGCCGACAAACTCTCGGTCGCCCGTCAAACACCGCACCTTGGCGTTCGGGAACACCCGCTCAAAGCGTTCCAGTAAGTCAACACGCTTATTACTGTTGCTGTTGCCCCGCTTGTCCAGCATCGTCCAGAATAACGGGAAGGCCACCCCTTCATGGACAATCCCCAGCATCAGGATGTTGAAATGAACGGAACCAAACGACCCATTCGTGCGGTCGAGGCTTAACGTCCAGGGTTGAGGAATCGGGCTCCAACTCACTATCGCCCGGTCAATATCGTCGAAATCCACCGGAAACTCCCGCAAAAACCGCGTCAGACGTTTGTAGTTCGACTCCGGCTTCGCCCGGTTGGCCAACACCGACGACCGTTAATCCAAGTTCACCGTGTCAACTCGGAAGAGGGCCACCAGAAACAGGGCGAGAAAGGTCAGTCGGGCACCATGCCACGGCAGATGGATGCGTAGGGCCGCTTGAAGTCGGTTCATCTGAGTCATGGGGAGGGTCTCGCTAAGGTTGTAATCATTCCTAGCTCACCTCCCTATTCCTCAGTCTGTCACCCCCTCCACACAGAAGGCTTTCAGCCAATCACCCCAAGTTTTGTCCCTGTACCGTGCCGCGCCCTAGCCATGTTGTCACCCGTTAAGGGCTAAAGTACAAGCTGGCAGTAGGTTTCTCAAGATTGAGGTGTTTGGCTTATCCCGAACTGAGGTTAGGCCATGATTGTGGAAAGGACTCAGCCGAAAACAGCCTAGGTTTTTAAACAATAAAAGTCCTGGCTCAACTACCCCGAAGAACCAGGACTCTTGAGCGGAGAGTCTCCATCCGTCTCAAGCTGTATCGGTGCTGGGGCGATGTAGAGATGCCGCATAGCACCAGAAATATTTGTAAGCTGCGTAGCTATGTAGGGTGGGTACTGCCCACCATCAAGAAAACTTGTAAACCAGAATTTTTACGGCAGCACTGGAGTGCAAACCAGTTCTTATCAACAATGTTCTGGTTAATTAAGGATGTCCCCACGGTGGGGGTGAGCGGCTCTGGGTGAAGAAACTTACCTCAACCGTGGGGGGTAAGGTGGGCAATGCCCACCCTACGGGGAAGTAAGGTGAGCGGTGCCCACCTTACGGGGGAGCATCGGTTAGCCGAAGCGGCTGGAGGTGGAGGCGATCAGGAAGGCGGCGTAGGTGACGATGTAGCCCACGGTGAAGTGCGCTAGACCAACCACGCGAGCCTGCACGATGGACAGGGCCACGGGCTTGTCCTTCCAGCGAACCAGGTTCGCCAGGGGAGTGCGCTCGTGCGCCCACACGATAGTTTCGATCAACTCCTGCCAGTAGCCCCGCCAGGAGATCAGGAACATGAAGCCCGTCGCCCAGATCAGGTGGCCGAACAGGAACATCCAGGCCCAGACGGCGAGGTTGTTCATGCCGTAGGGGTTGTAGCCGTTGATCAACTGCGAGCTATTCAGCCACAGGTAATCGCGGAACCAGCCCATCAGGTAGGTGGAGTTTTCATTGAACTGGGCGACGTTGCCGCTCCAGAAGGTGAGATGCTTCCAGTGCCAGTAGAAGGTGGTCCAGCCGATGGTGTTCAGCATCCAGAACATCGCCAGATAGAAGGAATCCCAGGCGGAGATGTCGCAGGTGCCGCCCCGGCCAGGGCCGTCGCAGGGGAAGCTGTAGCCGAAGTCCTTCTTGTCGGGCATCAGCTTGGAGCCACGGGCATCCAGGGCACCCTTGACCAGAATCAGGGTGGTGGTGTGCAGACCGAGGGCAATGGCGTGGTGCACCAGGAAGTCGCCAGGGCCAATGTTGAGGAACAGGGAGTTGGTGCCGCTGTTGATGGCATCCATCCAGCCCGGTAGCCACACGTTGCCGAAGTTGGGCCAAGCGGTGGTGGCGATGCTGTCGGGGTTAGACAACAGGGTGTTGAACCCGTAGAGCAGTTTGCCGGAGGAGGCTTGCACCCACTGGGCGAAGACAGGTTCCACCAGGATTTGCTTTTCGGGGGTGCCAAAGGCAACCACCACATCGTTGTGGACGTACAGCCCTAGGGTGTGGAAGCCCAGGAACAGCGACACCCAGCTCAGGTGGGAAATCAGCGCTTCCTTGTGCTCCAGCATTCGAGCCAGCACGTTGTTTTCGTTGGCCTTAGGATCGTAATCCCGCACCAGGAAGATGGCCCCGTGGGCAAAGGCCCCCACCATCAAGAACCCAGCGATGTACTGGTGATGGGTATAGAGGGCGGCCTGGGTGGTGTAGTCCTTGGCGATGAAGGCGTAGGAGGGCAGTGAGTACATGTGCTGCGCCACCAGGGAGGTGACCACCCCCAAGCAGGCCAGGTGCCAGCCGAGCTGGAAGTGCAGGGAGTTGTTGTAGGTGTCGTACATGCCCTTGTGGCCCGCCCCAATCATGCCGCCAAAGGGAGTTCCCGGCGGGGGATTGTGGGCTTCCATGATGGTCTTCATGTCGTGGCCAATACCGAAGTTCGTCCGGTACATGTGGCCTGCGACGATGAACAGCACCGCAATGGCTAGGTGGTGGTGGGCAATATCCGTCAGCCACAGGGCCTCGGTTTGGGGATGGAACCCACCCAAAAAGGTGAGAATGGCATCGCCAGAACCCGTTGCCGTACCAAAGATGTGGCCAGGGGTATCGGGGTTCTGGGCATAGACTCCCCACTGCCCGGTGAAGAAGGGCGCGAGACCTGCCGGGTGGGGCTTCACAGAGAGGAAGTTATCCCAGCCCACATGCTGCCCCCGCGCTTCGGGGATGGCGACGTGGATGAGGTGGCCCGCCCAGGCCAGGGAGCTGACCCCAAACAGTCCGGCCAGGTGGTGGTTCAGGCGGGATTCCGCATTTTTGAACCAGGCCAAGCTGGGCCGATACTTGGGTTGAAGGTGTAGCCAGCCTGCGAACAGCATCACCGCCGCCAGCACCAGCAGGAACATGGCCCCGCTGTAGAGGTCGCCGTTGGTACGCATACCGATGGTGTACCACCAGTGGTAGACCCCGGAGAAGGAAATGTTAACCGGATAGCTGGCCCCGGCTTGGGTGAAGGCATCCACCGCCGGTTGACCAAATTGCGGATCCCAAATCGCGTGGGCGATGGGCTTCACGCCGAGGGGGTCTTTCACCCATTGTTCAAAGTTGCCTTGCCAGGCGACATGGAACAGGTTGCCCGATGTCCACAAAAAGATGATTGCCAGGTGGCCAAAGTGGGAGGCGAAGATCTTTTGGTAAAGATTCTCCTCGGTCATGCCATCGTGGCTTTCAAAGTCGTGGGCGGTGGCAATCCCGTACCAGATCCGCCGTGTGGTCGGATCGGCTGCCAAGTCCTGGCTAAATTTAGGGAATTTAGTTGCCATGAATCAAATCAGGTTTGATGTACAAATGGACAGAAACCGTAATTCGCTGAAATGCGGGGGTGGAGACGGGTTTGGCCTTGGGTTTGGCCCTCACCTGTGCCCTCTTCTTTAGGCATCTGCTGATACAGAGGTTTGGAGGGGTCCCCCCTGCCCCCCTTGGGAAGGGGGGTTTTGGAATCAAAGTCTTCCTTATTTAAGGGAATCTCGGAGTCAAAGTCCCCCTTTCTAAGGGGGATTTAGGGGGATCCTCCCAGGGTTTGATGAACGACAAACGCTCTATACAGACATCAGCCTTTGGATAAGGACTAGGGTGAGGGCCGTTCCCTGAACCGGACAGTCTCGCTAGCCCACCGCAATAATTCGAGCCAGGAAGAAGGCCCAGGTGGTGGCGATGCCTCCGAGGAGGTAGTGGGCCACACCCACAGCCCGACCTTGGGTGATGCTGAGGGCACGGGGCTGGATGGCGGGGGCCACCTTCAGCTTGTTGTGCGCCCAGACGATGGACTCGATCAGTTCTTGCCAGTAGCCGCGACCGCTGAACAGGAACATCAGGCTGAAGGCCCAAACAAAGTGGGCACCCAGGAACATCAGGCCGTAGGCCGACAGGGAGGAACCGTAGGAGCCAATTACCTGGGAGGCTTGTGCCCAGAGGAAATCGCGCAGCCAACCGTTGATGGTGATGGCGCTGTTGGCAAAGTTGCCGCCCGTAATGTGCGACACCGAGCCGTCTGGGGAGACCGTGCCCCACACATCGGACTGCATCTTCCAGCTAAAGTGGAAAATCACGATGGATAGGGAGTTGTACATCCAGAACAGGCCCAGGAAGACGTGATCCCAACCGGACACCTGGCAGGTGCCGCCCCGACCGGGGCCATCGCAGGGGAACCGGAAGCCCAGTTCGCCTTTGTCGGGCACCAGGCGAGAGCTACGGGCATAGAGCACGCCCTTCAGCAGAATCAGAACCGTGACGTGGATGGTGAAGGCATGGATGTGGTGAACCATGAAGTCGGCAGTGCCCAGGGGAAGTGCTGCCATGGCCACCTTGCCGCCCACCGCCAGTACATCGCCATTGAACACAGGGCTAACCCCGGCCAAAGCGTTGGGAGCGGTGTTGCCCGCCGCCGCCGCATGGACGCCTTGGATCCACTGGGCAAACACGGGCTGAAGGTTAATCGCCGTATCGGAGAACATATCCTGGGGCCGACCCAGGGCGCGCATGGTGTCGTTGTGGATGTACAGACCAAAGCTGTGGAAGCCCAGGAAAATACACACCCAGTTGAGGTGGGAAATAATCGCATCCCGGTGACGCAACACCCGATCTAGCAGGTTGTTGACGTGGGTCGCCGGGTCATAATCCCGCACCATAAAGATGGCCGCGTGGGCACCCGCCCCCACAATCAAGAAGCCGCCAATCCACATGTGGTGGGTAAACAGCGACAGTTGGGTGGCGTAATCCGTGGCGATGTACGGATAGGGGGGCATGGCGTACATGTGGTGGGCCACGATGATGGAGAGAGACCCTACCCAGGCCAGGTTCCAGGCCAACTGGCAGTGCCAGGAGGTGGTGAAGATCTCGTACATGCCCTTGTGGCCTTCCCCGGTGAAGGGGCCTTTGTGGGCCTCTAGCACCTCTTTAAAGCTGTGGCCAATGCCCCAGTTAGTGCGATAGAAGTGGCCAGCCACGATGAACAGCACCGCCAGAGCCAGGTGGTGATGGGCCGTATCCGACAGCCACAGCCCGCCCGTTTGGGGGTTCAGCCCACCCTTAAAGGTGAGGAAGTCGGCATATACGCCCCAGTTGAGGGTAAAGAACGGCTTCAAACCCTCGGCAAAGCTGGGGTATAGGTCGGTCATCAGGCTCTTGTTGAGAATCCACTCGTGGGGGAGGGGAATCTTGGCCACGCTGTCGATGACCCGACCGCCGATGGTCAGGGGCTTCCCGGCATCAATGGCATCGAGACAGGCGTTGATGGGCAGAGAAACGTGGATCTGCTGACCCGCATAGCCCAAACAGCCCAGGCCCAGCAGCCCCGCCAGGTGGTGGTTCATCATCGATTCCACGTTTTGGAACCACTCCAGCTTGGGAGCGGCCTTGTGGTAGTGGAACCAGCCCGCAAACAGCATCAAGCCCGCCATCACCAGGGCACCGATGGCGGTGCAGTACAGCTCAAAGCCGTTGGTAATGCCGTTGGCCCGCCACATCTGGAACAGACCAGAGGTGATTTGAATGCCGTGGAAGCCACCGCCCACATCGGCATTGAGAATTTCTTGGCCAAAGATGGGCCACACCACCTGGGCGCTGGGCTTAATCCCGGTGGGGTTGGTCAGCCAAGCTTCATAGTTAGAAAACTTGGCCCCGTGGAAGTACATGCCACTCAGCCAAATAAAGATGACAGCGAGGTGGCCGAAGTGGGCACTGAAGATCTTCCGCGAAATATCTTCAAGGTCGCTAGTGTGACTGTCAAAGTCGTGGGCATCGGCGTGCAGGTTCCAAATCCAGGTGGTGGTTTTGGGGCCTTTGGCCAATGTGCGGTCGAAATGTCCCGGCTTAGCCCAGCGCTCAAACGAGGTGGCTACCGGATCCTTATCAACCACGACCCTAACTTTCTGTCCCGGTTCAGGGGGACTTATGGTCATGGAACTCTCCTCTCTACTACTCGAAACACAGAGCGGATATAAGGCGCTTCCTAAGATATAGACGTTTAAAAAGTGGGTCTATAGAAAGCTTCAATACACGGTTGGGGTGAGCAGCCTTTTCCATACGAAGGTCGGGAAAGTCCAACAGAGAACCCGTCGGACAGTCCCTCAACGATGGCTGAGAACTGCGTCAGATCTGTCTCTACCGGATCCTAAAACCGCCCAGGGCAAGCCCAGAACAGCCTTAAAACCAGGACTAGAGGTAGATTAAGTAACAAACTACAGAATGATTGCCGATCTTGATAAGCGAAATTTTCACAAGTTAATAACTCTGTCGAAATGAAATTAAGCCATGACGCTAGATCGTACAAAAACCAATCATTTTGTTGAGTTTTATTTCTTGCGGCCAAAGTTTTTTAGGGTTCCCCAACCCCGTGGCCTAATCCTACGCCTTCCCCCCATAGCCTTGGGTTGATCATCACTCAGGCCACGGGCGCAAAGCCCTAAACCCTTGACCGGGCGTGGGCTGGCAGGGGCGTGGTGATCGACACAACGCCGCCTCCCCAGTCGGTGTAGTCTGGGTCTACCCTAGAAATGGTCTGCTTCAGTCCCCGATATCTCCAGTACCCGACATCCCATGGTTGATCTCTACGCCCAACGCCGCCAGCGCGTGATGGATTTAATTGGCGGGGGCACCGCTGTCTTTGCCAGCGCCCCCACAGCGGTGATGCACAATGATGTGGAGCATCCCTTCCGCCAAGACAGCAATTTCTACTACCTGACCGGATTTAACGAACCGGGGGCCGTGGCGGTGTTGGCTCCCCACCATGAGGAGCACCGCTTTGTGCTGTTTGTGCGCCCCAAGGATTTAGAAAAGGAGATCTGGTCGGGCTATCGGGTCGGTGTCGAACAGGCCAAGGAACGCTACGGGGCCGACGAGGTCTATCCTATTGCAGAACTGGACGAACACCTGCCCAAGTATCTGGAAAAGGCGGATCGGCTTTACTACCACTTCGGCCATGACCAGCGCCTCAATGACCGAATGCTGCGTTACTGGCAACGCCTCTTGGCCACCTACCCCAAGCGGGGCACTGGCCCAGTCGCCATCGAGGATGCCGGACTACTGATGCAAACCCTGCGGCGGGTGAAGGACAGCACCGAACTGGAACGGCTGCGGCGGGCCATTGCCATCGCCGCCAAGGCCCACAACCACGCTCGCGACATTGCCGCCCCCGGTCGCTACGAGTACGAAATTCAGGCGGAAATGGAGCATATCTTTCGGCTCGAAGGGGCCATGGGCACCGCCTATCCCTCCATCGTGGCCTCTGGGGAAAATGCCTGCATCCTCCACTACATCGAGAACAACCGCCAAATGCAAGCGGGCGACCTGCTGCTGATTGATGCGGGCTGCGCCTACGACTACTACAATGCCGACATCACCCGCACCTTTCCCGTGGGAGGGCAATTCACCGCCGAGCAGCGGATTTTGTACGAACTGGTGCTAGAGGCCCAACTCAAGGCCATCGCCGCTGTGCAGCCCGGTGCGCCCTTTAATGAATTCCACGACGCCGCCACCCGCACCCTCACCGAGGGTATGGTGGAACTGGGTCTGCTGGTGGGCGATGTGGACACCCTGATCGAAGAGAAAAAGCACAAAGCCTTCTTTATGCACGGCACCGGACATTTTCTAGGGCTGGATGTCCACGATGCGGGCATTCTTCGCAACCCCGACAAAACCTGGAAACCCTTTGAGGTCGGCAACGTGGTGACGGTGGAGCCAGGGATTTACATTTCCCCCCACTACGAGCCCGCCGAGGGCCAGCCCCAGATTGAAGATCGCTGGCGCGGCATCGGCATCCGCATTGAGGACGACGTACTGGTCACCGAAGCGGGCTGCGAGGTGCTGACCGCCGCCGTGCCTAAGGATCTCAGCGCCATGGAACGCTAGGGGGCGATCTGCCCCAAGGCCAGAAACCCTTCTCTCTCAAGCGTGGTGGCCTTGAACCCAAGGCCAGTCAAAGGGATGGCAGCGAGAGGGCGCTAAGGGATTACACTCTCTTAAGGGTGTGGCGCTTGCTAAACGCAGGTTGGGCCTATCATGCAAGAAGACATCGCGGCACCAGAACCCCCCTTGAGCTACCAGCAGACCAGCCAGATCCAAACTCCCACCGATCCCACCGCACTCAAATCGGTGTTGGCCTGGTTTGACCAATTTCAGACAGCCCCCATCCCCCATGCGCTCTGGTTGCAGTGCCAACTCGCCTTAATTGAAGGCTTTACCAATGCTGTGCGCCACGCCCATGTTGGGCTCCCAGAAACCACCCCTGTGGTGATCGAAGTGAGCATCTCCAATTGCACCGTTGATGTACGAATTTGGGATCAGGGGCCGGGGTTCGATCTCAATGCCGTCCTCAAAACCAAACTCAGCACCCATAGCCCCCACGACGAGGGTGGACGAGGGCTTAAAATCATGTACCTGGTAGCCGATCAACTCAGCTATACCCCCAGCGACCGGGGCAATTGCCTGCATTTACACAAAACCTATGCCTAGGGCATTTCTATGCTAACCACTGTCACACACCTCGGAAGGCGAATGGCCCATTGGATTTTTCGTGGACTGAGGCTAGGGTTAAGGAGTCGTTAAGTCATCCACGCGAGTTGAACCCATGCGAGACCTCAATACCCAGGCCACCATCGAGATGCTAAACCAAATTATGGAGTTTGAACTGGCTGGGGTGGTGCGCTACACCCACTGCTCCCTGATGGTGACGGGGCCAAACCGAATTCCCATTGTGGACTTTTTCAAAGCCCAGGCGGCAGAATCGCTCCTACACGCCCAGGAGGCCGGGGAAATTATTACCGGGTTGGAAGGACACCCCAGCCAGCGCATTGCCCCCATCGAAGAAAACAATCGCCACGGGGTGAGGGATTTGCTGGAGGAAAGCCTAAACCACGAGCAAAAAGCCCTAGACATGTACAAACAACTGTTAGACGTGGTGGAGAACGCCAGCGTCTATTTAGAAGAGTTTGCCCGCACCAAAATTGGCCAGGAGGAACTGCACAACCTGGAAATCAAGAAAATGCTACGAGACTTTAGCTAACGCCAACTCGCTTTGTCCTACTGCATCAGATCCTACCCTCCGGGGGGTAATCGCGTTGATTCGGTCAGCGTGGAGTTGGGGCCATTGGGAACTGTCCGGTAGAATCTCAAGAGCGGTTCTCGCTGTCCTGTTGCCCACGCCCCATTTCCCGCTTAGTCGTCGAGAGTGCCCCTATGCCGTCTACCGTTTTGCCTGGGCAGAGCTATCCCCTTGGGGCTACCGTCTACGCCATTGGGATTAACTTTTGTATCTATTCCAAACACGCCACGGGCATCGAACTGTTGCTGTTCGATTCTGGAAATATTGTAGAGCCTAGCCGCGTCATCCCCCTCGACCCAAAGTGGAACCGTACCTCCTACTATTGGCATGTGTTTGTGCCGGGGCTGCGGGTGGGGCAAATCTACGCCTACCGTGTCCATGGCCCCTTCGATCCGGAGCTTGGCCACCGCTTTGATCCTCAAAAGGTGTTGCTCGACCCCTACGCCCGCGCCGTGGTGGGGGACGACCTCTACGACCGCAAATCCGCCATTCTACCGGGGGACAATTGCGCCACCGCCCTCAAGGGGGTGGTGGTAGACAACCGTAGCTACGACTGGGAAGGGGATCGGCCCCTGCGGATTCCCTATGCCAATAGCGTTATCTATGAAATGCACGTGGGGGGCTTCACCCAGCACCCCTCGTCTAACCTGCCGGAGGAGGAACGGGGCACCTTTGCGGGCATTATCGACAAAGTTCCCTACCTGCAAGACCTGGGCATCACCGCCGTGGAACTGCTGCCCATCCACCAGTTCGACCCCCAAGACGTACAGCCCGGACTACAGAACTACTGGGGCTATAGCACCCTGGGTTTCTTCGCCCCCCACCGAGGGTATAGTTCTCGCAAAGACCCGCTGGGGCCAGTAAACGAGTTTCGCGATATGGTGAAAGCCCTACACCGAGCGGGCATTGAGGTGATTTTAGACGTGGTGTTTAACCACTCCGCCGAGGGTAACCACGAAGGCCCCACCCTCAGCTTTAAGGGCATCGATAACGAAACCTACTATTTATTAGAAGACGACCTCGCCTTCTACGCCAACTACACGGGCTGCGGCAACACCCTCAAAGCCAGCCATGCAGTAGTGGGGCGCATGATTCTCGATAGCCTGCGCTACTGGGTTTCCCAAATGCACGTCGATGGCTTTCGGTTTGACCTCGCCTCGGTACTGTCGCGGGATTTGGCGGGCAACCCCTTAGAGGATCCGCCGATTCTGTGGAGCATTGAATCTGACCCAATCCTGGCGGGCACCAAACTGATTGCCGAAGCCTGGGATGCGGCAGGGCTCTACCAGGTAGGCACCTTCATTGGTGACCGCTTTGCGGAATGGAATGGCCCCTACCGCGACCATGTGCGCCAGTTTGTGAAGGGAGATCGGGGCGCGGTGCCCGACCTGGCGGCCCGTATCCTCGGTAGCCCCGACATTTACCAAAAGCCCAACCGCGAACCCAACCGCAGCATCCACTTCGTTACCTGCCACGATGGCTTCACCCTCAACGATTTAGTTTCCTACAACCAGAAATATAACGAAGCCAACCAGGAAGCCAACCGCGACGGCACCGATACCAACCATAGCTGGAACTGCGGCCAGGAAGGCTCCTCGGATACCCCCGCCATCGAACACCTGCGACGACAGCAGATCCGCAACTTTCTCACCCTGTTGTTCGTGTCCCAAGGCACTCCTATGCTGCTCATGGGTGACGAAATTCGCCGTAGCCAACTGGGCAATAACAACGCCTACTGCCAAAACAACGCACTCAGTTGGTTCAACTGGGACGATGTGGATCGGGAATATGACCTGTTACGCTTCACCCAAGGCATCATTCACTTCACCCAAGGTCTATCGATTTTCAGCATCGAACAACTGCTGCAAGTCACTCAAACCTGGCACCCCTCCCCCCACATTGTTTGGCATGGCTGCCGCCTGCACCAGCCCGACTGGTCAGAGAACTCTCACAGTCTTGCCTTTACCCTGTGCCACCCCGCCGCCAACGAACAGATCCACGTCATGCTCAATGCCTACTGGGAGGTTCTCGTCTTCGACCTTCCCAGGCTTAACCTCCCCCAACGCTGGCATCGGGTCGTGGATACCGCCCTCCCGCCCCCCAACGACTTTTGCTATCCTGAAGCCGCTCCCCCCGTCGATAGCTATCTCTACCCCGTCAGCGCCCGATCCGCCGTTGTCCTCCTTTGTCGAGATCATGGCTAAAAAAAAATAATAGGGGGTCTCACCCCTCATGCTTTTTTTGAGTTATTATGGTATTTAGATGCACCCTGATGGTAGGGAGAGCTGATCGGCTCTCCTTTTTTTTGACCATTTTCCTCCGCCCAGAGCATTTTTTCACCGTTGTTTTGCCGTTGATGACGGCCACGGTGCCCTCACTCAGGTCAGCTATTGGTGCTCAATTCAACAACGGCTCAAAGTGCTTGAGTGGCGTATCGCTAGAGGCCATAGTGGGGATCTGTCTCAACGTTACGATCTAGGATCCCTGATCCTGGAGGATGGGTTTGCCCTGGCCTACGAGCGCTAGCCCTGCTGGATGCTGCCATGAATTTCCCTTAAACCCTTGACCTTATACGTGGGTATAAGCAGTAGGCTTTGGGTGTGGAATCCTAGCGGAGGTCGCTCCATGTTTCAGGTTGGTGAAGTCTCCCGTCGCCTAGGGCTGAACCCCCAGACCCTCTATTTCTATGAGCGGATTGGCCTCATGCCTAGCCCCCAGCGCACGGCGGCAGGCTATCGGCTCTACGACCAGACGGATTTGGATCGGCTCACCTTCATCACCCAGGCCAAAACCCTAGGGCTAAGCCTGGATGACATTAAGGAACTGCTGGCCCTCCAGGATGGCCAACGCCTGTCTTGCCGGGAGGTGCAGGATCGGCTGCTGAGGAAAATGGAGCAGATCGACGAAACCATCCGCAACCTGCAAGCCCTGAAGGCCCAACTCAGTCCCCTTTTGGAACAGTGCCAGCGAGGCGCGGCCCAACCGGACGAGGGAAAGCAGTGTGTGGTGTTTCAAGCCCATTCGCTGACGGCGGCGGCATCCCTAGAGTCCAGGGACTGATTGCCCACTGATCCTTTTCCACTGATCCCAGATTTCACCCCATTTATTTTCATTTCACTTTATTTAAGGAAGCTAACGATGACTACTCTAAAGGTTGAGATTCTAGGCACGGGCTGCAAGAAATGCCAACAGCTAGAGGCCAACGCCAAGGCGGCCATTGGCAATCGGCAGCTAGAGGCCGAGGTGGCCCACATTACCGACACGATGGAAATCGTGAAGCGCGGCGTGATGAAAACCCCGGCCCTGGTCGTCAACGGCCAAGTCCTCAGCCAGGGCAAACTGCTAGAACCCGACGCCATCGCCGCCCTACTGCCTAGCTAAGGCAATCAGATCCCAGGGTTCTTGATCTAACCAGCGCTAGCTAATACAGCCCCAGACAGAACCCTGGGATCTTTCCTGACTCACCCATTGTTTACACCACAGGATCCCCAGCCAGCTTGGGGAGGAGGATCGTTTATGCATTTTTGGAAATCGGAATGGAAGCCGTTGCTGTGGATTGTGGCGGGATTTCTGGCCTGTTTTTACCTGCCCGTGGAGGCGATTCAGAACTCAGAACGCTTGCGTAATGCGGTGTTTGAGTCGCTGTATCTGGTGCGCTGGTATGCCCAGGAGCATGTGCTGCTGTGTTTGATTCCGGCCTTCTTCATTGCCGGAGCCATTGCCGTCTTCATCTCCCAAGACTCGGTGATGAAATATCTGGGGGCCAACGCCAACAAGGTTTTGGCCTACAGTGTAGCCTCGGTGTCGGGCACGATTTTGGCGGTGTGTTCCTGCACGGTGTTACCCCTGTTTGCAGGCATTTACCGCATGGGGGCGGGCCTTGGCCCTGCGACGGCGTTTCTCTACTCTGGCCCTGCCATCAACGTGCTGGCGATTATCCTGACGGCACGGGTGCTGGGGCTGAAGCTAGGCATAGCGCGGGCGGTGGGAGCGATTGGCTTCAGTGTGGTGATTGGCCTGCTGATGGCCTTCATTTTCCGCAAAGAGGAACTGGAGAAAATCGAGGCCCAGGCCGGATTCCCGGAACCGGAAGCCTCCCGTCCCCTGTGGCAAAATGCCCTGTTCTTTGGGGTAATGGTGGGTATTCTGGTCTTTGCCAACTGGGCTAAACCTGCGGAAATCGTCGGCCTTTGGGGGGCAATCTACGGCACAAAATGGTGGATCACCGGAGGACTAGGGGTGGCCTTGGCGGTGATGCTGATTCGCTGGCTGAATCTGAACCCCGGCAAGGTGGCCCTAGTGGCGGGTGTAACGACGGTCTTGGCCTTTCAGTTTGCGGCCCAGCCCATGGTGGCCTTTGGGGCAGCGGTGATCGGCCTCTCCTGGCTTACCAGTACGGACAAGGACGAGGCGGGTGAGTGGTTCCAGTCCTCCTGGGACTATGCCAAGCAAATTCTGCCGCTGCTGTTCTTTGGCGTGCTGGTGGCGGGGGCGCTGCTCGGTCGCCCTGGCCAAGAGGCGCTGATTCCCTCCCAGTGGATTACCTGGGCCGTGGGAGGAAACTCTCTATTTTCCAACTTCTTCGCCGCCCTGGCTGGAGCTTTCATGTACTTCGCAACCCTCACCGAAGTGCCAATTCTGCAAGGGTTGATTGGCAACGGTATGGGCCAAGGCCCCGCCCTGGCGCTGTTGTTGGCTGGCCCCGCCCTGTCGCTGCCGAATATGCTGGTGATCCGTAGCATTATGGGCACGAAAAAAACCGTGGTCTTCGTGGTGCTGGTGGTGGTGATGGCCACGCTGTCCGGGATTATCTACGGAGCGGTGGTGGGGTAAGCCTAAACTAAGGGCTACCATGATGGTGTTGGGGCGGAGGTTGATATCCGCACCCCAAAAATGTCGCCCTGTGGGCTAGGGGGTTCCGTGACCGACAAATACCCAGGGGTGGGGGATGGCATGGCTCGACCACCTACAGCGGCCCCAAGGCCAAACCCCTTACCCATCGAGATTTGTAATACTCAATCCTGATGGCTTACCCCCGGTGCAAACGGGCGAGGAGACCTCACCCCTACGGTTTGACGGGTTGGGAATCGAGGTTTTCTAATTCGGATTTGGGATAAGACCTCCCTCGCGCCCAGACGTTGCCGGGATTCCGTCTTCAAGGCTCCAGCCTCACCACAGCGGGGGCCAGAGTCTGGGCAAAGTTTGATGCGCGGTGTCAGAGACTCACGAAGCCTGCTTCCGCTGGCGGCCTTGCTCTGGGTATGGTCAAGATAACGAGGACAGCACATCCCGCAGGGGCTGGGTCATCCAGTTTAGCCCCACGCGAATTTGATGGGACAGGGTGGGCATTCGGTACAGATAGGCCAGTCGGCGGGCGACGTGGGCCAGTTCGCCCTCTAGTTCAATGCCCAGCCCAGTCAGGGTAGCGCGGTGGGTGCCGAGGGTAATCATCTCCCCTAGGTGGCGGTAGCGGAAGGGCAGTTGGGGGCGATCCGTCAGGCTGGCCCAGATGTTCCAGCCCACAAAATCAGCCTGTTGCAGGGCCACTTGGGCGGTGGTGGGCATTTGTTGACCTTCGGCATCGCGACAGTCGGCCAAGTCGCCTAGGGCGTAGAGGCCGGGGTGATCCACCGCATTTAGGGTGGGCTGCACGATAACCTGTTGCCGTTCGTTGTGCTTCAGAGGCAAGCTAGCGACAATGTTGTTGACGCGGGTGCCCACCGTCCACAGCACCACATCCACGGGCAGAATATCGGTTTGCCCGCGATAGGTGAGGCTGATGGTGTCGGCGGTGACGTTCTCCACGGCGGTTTCTAAGTCCACCCACACCCCTAGGTCGGCCAGTACCTTTTGGGCCACCTGGCGGTTGTGCTCTGGGGAGGTGCGCAGAACGGTATCCGTGCGTTCCACCAGGCGCACTCGGCCCCGTTCGCCCAGGTGCTCGGCCACCTTGCAGGCCACTTCCACGCCACTGTAACCACCGCCCACCACCGCCACTCGAATCTTATCGGCCTCGGAGGCTTGCAAAATCCGCAACCGCTCCTTCAGGTGATAGGCATCCTGCAAGGTGCGAAAGGCCAGGGCATGTTCCGCCACGCCGGGGGCCATATCCATGGGGGTGCTGCCGCCTAGGGCGAGAACGAGGTAGTCATAGGTCAAGGGCGATCCTTGGCTGAGGCTAACCTGCTTTTGCGCTAGGTCAATGTTCGTCACCTCCGCCTGCCGAAAGCGAATTTGGGTACCCGCCAGCACATCCGCGTAGGGAGGGGCCACCTCCCAGGTTTCCAACTCCCCGGTCACCAGTTCGTAGAGCAGCGGCAAAAACAGAAACCGATCCCGATGATCCACCAACGTTATGGTAGGCGGGTTGTCTTCCCAGGGTAGTTGGCTCAGCCGCAGCGCCGTGTATAGGCCACCAAAGCCGCCGCCAAGGATACAGATATGTCGGGGAGCGTCTGTCATGGGAAAAACTCGGATACCTCCTCTCTCTTCTAACGCAAAATCAGCTTAACCTTTAACGATGGCCCCAAAGTTGGCCAGGACAAGGGCATGGTTGCGCAGCAGACCCAGCAGATTCAGGCGGTTTTGGCGGATGGTGGGATTCTCGTCCATCACCAGTACGCTGTCGGGGCCATCGAAGAAGCCGCTGACCACGGGGATCGCCTGCTGAAGACCAGAGAGCAACTGCTGGTAGTCGCGGCTGGCCTGGGCGGCTTGGGTTTGGGGCAGCAGGGTTTCTAGGGTATCCAAAAACGCTTGCTCAGCGGGGGATTGGAACTGCTGGGCATCCACCAATCCGGCGGGGTCGAGGACGGTGGTGGCTAGGTCGCCCTGGGCGGCAAGGCGGGTGGCGCGAGTCACCGTTTCGTAGATGGTAGCAAGGCGGCCATCCTGACGGATTTCCTGGAGGAACAGCGCCCGGTTTTTGGCATCGAGCAAATCCACCAAGGCGCGGTCGGCGTAGGTGGGATTGTCTTCTCCGAGGGTTGCGTTTACTAGGTCGTAGTCAATGCCGAGTTCGTCCTGGAGCAGGGTTTGTACTCGCTGCAAAAAGAAGTCGCGCAGTTGACCCAGCAGCGGTTCGGCTTCGGTAATGGGGACATCTGGATTGGCGACGGCATCGGCCACTACCGCCTGAAGCAGGGCCAGCAGGTTGAGGGGCAACCCCGCCGCCCAGATGATATTCACCACGGCATTGGCGGCGCGGCGCAGGGCAAAGGGGTCGGAGGAACCGCTGGGCTTTTCGCCAAGGCTAAAAATGCTGACCAGGGTATCCAATCGATCCGCCAAACCCACCCCTTGGCCCACCAGGGTTTGGGGCAGTTGGTCGTGGGCACCACGGGGTAGGTAGTGCTCAAAGATGGCGGTGGCGACGGCGTCGGGTTCGCCGCTGTGGCTAGCGTAGGTTTGGCCCATCACCCCCTCGAGTTCGGGGAATTCTCCCACCATTTGGGAGACCAAATCCGCTTTGCACAGGTGGGCGGCTCGCTGGAGGTGCTGGCGGGTAGCGGTCTCTACCCCAAGCTGGTCGGCAATGCGGGCGGCGATGGCCTCGATGCGCTGCACCTTGGCGGCCATGGAACCCAGCCGTTCCTCAAAGGTGACGGTTTCCAGCTTGGTGACGAAGTCTTCTAGGGGAACAGCCCGGTCGGCATCGAAGAAAAACTTACCGTCCGACAGGCGGGCACGGATCACCCTGGCGTTGCCCTCGGCGATGATGGCGGCTTTGGCCGGATCGCCGTTGGAAATGGTGATGAAATAGGGCATCAAATCCGCAGACTGGGCCGACTTTCGCACCGGGAAATAGCGCTGGTGGCTCTCCATTTCCATGGTGGCGACCTCCGGCGGCAGTTCCAAAAATTCCGCGTCAAACTGGCCGACGACGGCGGTGGGCCATTCCACCAGGTTGGTCACTTCGTCTAATAGGGATTCGGAAATCACGGGCACGCCGCTCAGCTTTTTGGCCGCATCCTCCACCTGCTTTTGAATCAACAGGCGACGGGCCACGGGGTCAATTTCCACAAAGGCGTGGCGCAGGGTTTCCCCATAGTCTTGGGCCTGCTTGAGGGGCAGAGGTTCTGGGGCCAAGACTCGGTGGCCTTGGGAATGGCGTCCGCTCTGGCAGGTAATCGAGCCATTTTCGAGGGTGAGGGGCAGCACTTCGCTATCGAGCAGCGCCACCAGCCAGCGAATGGGCCGGGGAAAGCGCAGGTCGCCATCGCCCCACCGCATGAAGCGCTTGCCCTCTAGGTTCAAAATCCAGCCGGGGATCAGTTCCGTCAACACCTCGGCGGCGGGTCTTCCGGCGATGGCCTGGGTGACAAACACAAAGGCTCCCTTATCGGTCTCGCGCACTTCCAAGGCATCGAGGTCTACCCCACGGGAACGGGCGAAGCCTTCAGCGGCCTTGGTGGGCTGGCCATCTTTAAATGCGGCCTGGGCCGGGGGGCCTTTGACTTCCTCTGTGCGGTCGGGCTGGCGGTCGGGCAACCCCTTTAGCACCATGGCCAACCGCCGAGGCGTGCCGTAAAACCGCACCAGTTCTGGGGCAAGGGCCTGTTCTTCCAGATCCGCCACCACCCGCTGTTGCCACTGAGCCAGGGCATCGCTTACAAAACTGGCGGGCAATTCTTCGGTGCCCACTTCCAGCAAAAATGTCGCCATAGGATAAAGAGAAAGTAAACCGTGGATCACAGTGCTACACCGTCGGCTAGGGGAGCGATGCCCCGCTAGGCCGTCGTTTGGCAGCTTTATCAGTCTACCAAGAAGCGACCCTGGGCTTTGTGGGTTTGGGTAAGTTGGGGGAGTCGGGAGTCGGGAGTCGGGAGTCGGGAGTCGGGAGTCGGGAGTCGGGAGTCGGGAGCCGGGAGTCGGGAGTCGGGAGTAGTTGGTTTGTAACGATTGTTGTAAGGCCAGGGCATTGGTGGGATAAACGGGGCACGTTGTAAACAGTGCTGGCAATTTCCCGAACGGTTCAGCCTAGAGCCTGATGCCCCTGGGTTATCCCAGCGCCTAACGATGCATTGCGAGGCACCATCGCCATGACTTTTTCCCACAACCCTGATCAGGACGACATTCGTAAGGATGCTCTGTTGGCTTTAACCAGTGAGTTTGTGCGCCAAGGGCATCCGATTCAGTACGCCAAACACATGGCCACTGCTACCATTTTTCAGGCAGATTTAGATCTGCGTAATGCCCAGTTCAGCCGCTTGTTGGCCTGGTTGAAGGAAAATCACAGCGATATTTATCCCCAAGCCCTAGAAATTGCTGAGGGTGTCCGTCAGGAATTTGAACGTCGCGTGACCGACGATTTTTAGCCCAGAGAGTGTTCAAATTTTTGTGTAAGCCTGTGACGGTTCAATGTTTGAAGCGTTGCACTGAAGCAGGTTTTAGACACCTACAGCATTAGGGCACCTCGAAAAATACGGATTCTATTGAGAACGCCTACGAGAGGCTAACGGTTTCAGGCTCCAGAAACTCGCAATAGTGAGCTACGCCGATGTCGTCCACCGCGCCATCCCAGCGCCTCTTCAGGAGATAGGCAAACATCAACTCAGTTCACGCAATTCAGTTAATCACGTCACCCAAGGAAACGGTCACGGTCACCTCAGCAATACGCACATCTCGGTCCGTATACTGAGACTGAATCTCAGCTTTTGAAGAACGCATATCCTCAATTTTTACACCTTCTTCAACGGTGAATAGAGTGGCGTTGACGATTTGATCAAGTTCGACCCACTCTTTGCCACTCCAGCATTGGGAAACCGGAGAGGATTCATTGACAGCCGCAACAATAATCCAGCCGTTCATAGGTCATACCTCACTAAGAAGTCAATGACATTATTGTATCCAATGAAAACATGGCACACAAGGGAAGAAAAGTGGGTTTGTCTACCCCATAAAATATTAGGATTTTAGTAGTCACTATCTCGAACAGGAGATAGTAGAGCAGGCAGGATGGCCATTTTATATTGGGGCCGGGATCTACTGATCTGCATGATTTTTATCGGTGGATTGAGAGTGTTGCTGTTGCCAATCGGCTCGTACTAGACGGATTTCATCAAAGGAGTAACTTTCCCCTAGTCGTTCGCGTAGATCGGTGAGGGTAAAGGCTTCTTGGGTGTCTAGAACTTGGCGGATAGGTTGCTGACGATCGGGGGGTACTAGGGCATCTAAATCGATAGATTCACCGTTGAGGATGAGGTGTTCCAAATGAGTGGCAATGGTGACGGGTTTGAGTTCTCGCTGTTGGGCGATGTCATCGATGCTGTGACCCTGCTGGAAGAGTTGCAGGGTGAGGCGATGGGTGTTGCCGATGGTGGGGGGCTGACTGGGCTGACTGGAGTTGGGATGGCTAGAACTGGCTGAGCGGTGGCTGGCTGGACTGGGGGAGATGATGATGGGTTGGGTGGGGAGGCCATGGTCGGCGCAGAATTGGCGAATGGATCCGAGGAAGGTTTCACCGTACTGATCCAGCTTGCGACTGCCCACCCCGGAGAGTTGGCCAAACTGTTCTAGAGTTTGGGGCCGTTGTTGGGCCATTTGCTTCAGGGTGGATTCGTTGAATACCATATAGGGCGGTAGGTTTTGCTTGTCGGCTAGCCGTTTCCGTAGAGCCTTCAGTTCAGCCAGGAGGGCAACGGCTTCAGGAGAGTTGTCGAACCTGACCGATCCGCTGCTGGCCTTGGTTTCAATCGGTTTGAGATCCTTGGGCACCGCCACCTGAACGGTGAGTTGTTTGCGTAAAATTTGCCAGCTGGCGGCGTTCAGCTTGGGGATGCGATAGCCGTCGGTGGTTTCGTCCAGAAACCCCTGGTGCAGCAAGGATCGGCCCAGCAGTTTCCATTCTTCGACGGATCGATCCTTGCCGATGCCGTAGGTGGAAAGCTTATCGTGGCCGAGGTTGGTCAGCTTTTGCTTTCTGGAACCGCGCAGCACGTCAATGATGTGCATCATGCCGAAGCGTTCTTGGCAGCGGGCCACACAGGAGAGAAACTTTTGGGCTTCAATCGTCCAGTCTTCGGTGGGGGGAGGGTTCAAGCAGTTGTCGCACTGGTGGCAGAGGCCCGCTAGGGTTTCGCCAAAGTAGCTGAGCTGAATGTGGCGGCGACACACCGTACTTTCGGCATAGTCCACCATTTGGCGCAGTTGTTGGCGGGCGATGCGTTGCTCGGTTTCGTCGGGCTTTTGGCTGATTAAATATTCCGCTGTGGCCACATCGCCGTAGGCCAAGTAGAGGGTGCAGTGGGCGGGTTCGCCATCTCGTCCGGCCCGTCCGCTTTCTTGGTAGTAGCCCTCAATGTTGCGGGGAATGTCGTAGTGGATCACAAAGCGCACATCGGGCTTGTTGATGCCCATGCCAAAGGCCACCGTCGCCACCATCAGCCGCACATCGTCGCGAATGAAGCGGGTTTGGTTGTCGCGCCGCACCTCATCCGCCAGTCCGGCATGGTAGGGCAGCACCGATTCCCCATCCTGGCTCAGCAGCAGGGCTAGTTCATCCACCCGCTTACGGCTGAGGCAGTAGATAATCCCCGATCCGGAATGCTGCCGCACCTGTTCCCGCAAGGCCCGATAGCCGTCTCGCCCCTTGGGCCGAACCTCATAGAACAGGTTGGGCCGATTGAAGCTAGACACCTGCACCAGCGGATCCCGCAGCCGGAGCTGTTGGGCAATGTCCCGGCGCACTCGTTCCGTGGCGGTGGCCGTCAACGCCAGCAAACTAATCTGAGGGAAGCGCTCCCGCAGTTCAAACAGTCGCCGATATTCGGGCCGGAAATCGTGGCCCCACTCACTCACACAGTGGGCCTCATCAATGGCAAAGCCGCTAATACCCACCGTCTGACTCAGGTTATTCAAAAACTGAATAAACCCCGGATTCTGCAATCGCTCCGGCGACACGTAGAGCAGTTTAATCTCCCCCCGCAGCAGGGCCGCTTCCCGTTGGCGCTGAGCCTCAACATCCAGGGAACTATTCAAAAACGTGGCGGCAATGCCGTTATCTTGCAGCCCCGCTACCTGATCCTGCATCAGGGCAATCAGCGGCGACACCACCACCATCACGCCAATTTTCAACAGCGCAGGCAACTGGTAACACAGGGACTTGCCGCCCCCCGTGGGCATAATCACCAGGGTGTCCTGATTCTTCAGCGCGGCCTCAATCACCCGCCGCTGCCCAGGCCGAAACTCATCGTAGCCAAAGTGATGCTTAAGCGCCTTTTCCAAGGAAGGGAAGTCTGCCACGGGAATTTCTGCCTGAGCCATGATCATGTTTGGTCACCGATAACCCTGTATTGTCTAGGATGCCCTGCCAGTCCCCAGGTTAATGCCTTCCTGATTGTAATTCAGCCATACTACTGGGAGATCCTGCCTTCGGCTCACTTGCGGCCCAAGGTTTAATTCAAATCATTGCAGGATGCTCACGGCTCCCTGTTCTCGCGCTATCACAGGGTAGAAGCCACTGATCCAAGGCTTCGGAACGTCATTTTGTAAACAAGTGTAAACAAAATGACGTCATAACGTTAAGCTGGCTTGACAGCATTGGGAAGCTGCCGCTAAGGTGGCTACATACCTGGGTCATCCCTAATTAGACCTAACTAAAAGTGCGTTATGGAAGAGCAAAAAGCGACCAAAGTTACCCTTTATCTACCGCCAGAGCTACATCGTCAACTGCGAATTCGTTCCGCCGTTGAAGGAGAAGCGATGTCTTCCATTGCCAAACGCGCTATTGATTTTTACCTGGCCCATTCTGAATTAGTGGATGAAGGGTTTGAGGTAGCCCACGGTCACTCCCATCAGGTTTACGACTGCCCCAGTTGCGCCACCTCTGTGGTAGTGCGGGAAGGAGAACTGGTTGAGCTGGCTCGCATGGCCGCGTTAACCGCACCCAACGGCGCTACCCTCAATGAGGCTGACTTAACTGAAATGGTTGGGACGCCGGGGCAACGGGGCGAAGGTGAGCTAGTCGTTTGCTAGCCAACGGTATTTAGTCCTCTCAGATGGATAAGGAATGCGGCCAGGTACATTGGCTGTGATAGTGTTTTTAGCACCCTTGCTGATGTGAAGAAAAACGAGGTTAAGGTTAAGAAAACTGACAAGCGATTGAAATAATGTTGTCTTAAAAACAAAATCATAGGACGGATTCGGTTATTTCTAAGAAACGGATTCTTCCCCGCTAGAAAAATGAGTTCCGTTGATGATTTGTTTGCTGCCTCCTAGGTAGCTGTTGTGTCCTTCACCCTCAAACAGGTATCGGTCATGAAAGAGGATTTAAATGTACTTATACAGGCCCAATATCCTCTGATCTATCTGGTCACCTTCGAGGAAGAGCGGGCTGAACAAACCATCGCCACCGTGGCCCGTCGGCTGGCCAGGGAGCAGGACATTAAAAATCCCCTCAAGCTCTACACCTGGACGATGACCCGTGGCATGGTGGAGTACGGCAATCCCGGATCGGGTACCCAGCACAATAATACGGTTTCCCCCGAAGCGGCGGTAGAGTGGGTGATTCGTCAGCGGGAACCTGGCATTTTTATCTTCAAAGATTTGCACCCCTTCAAGGATTCCCCAGCCGTGACCCGTTGTTTGCGGGATGCCATTATTGCCCTCAAGGGAACCTCAAAAACCATTGTGTTGATGTCTCCAGTTCAAGAAGTCCCCATCGAACTTGAAAAAGAGGTAGTAGTGCTCGATTTCCCCATGCCCAACATGGTGGAACTAGATGAGGTTCTTTCCACAGAACTGAACCGAGCTAGGGGCGGCAGCATCACCACTGAAGATCGGGAAAAGCTATTAAAAGCGGCTCTGGGGCTAACCCGCGATGAGGCCGAAAAGGTTTACCGCAAGGCGCGGGTGATGGCGAAAAAGCTAACGGCAGAGGAAGTGGAGATCGTCCTCTCCGAGAAAAAGCAGCTCATTCGCCGCAACGGCATTCTAGAGTTCATGGATGTGGATGAAACCATCGATTCCGTGGGTGGTTTGGAAGAATTAAAACACTGGCTGTTCCAACGTTCCGATGCCTTTACTGAGCGGGCGCGAGAATACGGTCTACCTCAGCCCAAGGGGATGCTGATTTTGGGGGTTCCCGGTTGCGGTAAGTCGCTAATTGCAAAGACAACTTCTCGCCTGTGGGGTTTGCCCCTGTTGCGATTGGATTTGGGACGAGTGTACGATGGCTCCACCGTAGGTCGTTCGGAAGCGAATTTACGCAACGCCCTGCGTACCGCTGAGTCGATTTCTCCAGCAATTTTGTTCATCGATGAAATTGATAAAGCTTTCGCTGGGGCAGGGGGTTCCGCAGATTCCGATGGTGGTACCTCTAGCCGAATTTTTGGCACCTTTTTAACCTGGATGCAGGAGAAAACTTCTCCCGTATTTGTGATGGCCACCGCCAACCGAGTAGAGCGTTTGCCCAGCGAGTTTCTGCGCAAAGGGCGCTTCGATGAAATCTTCTTTGTAGACCTGCCCAATGCCGAAGAACGCAAGGATATTTTCCAAATCCATCTGAAAAAGCGGCGGCGCGACATTGACCGCTTCGACCTAGACCAACTCACTAAGGTCTGTGATGGATTTTCCGGCGCAGAAATTGAGCAGGGCTTGATTTCCGCCATGTATGAAGCCTTTGCCCAAGGACGAGAGTTCACTCAGCTCGATATCATTGCCTCTATTCGAGCCACTTTGCCGCTGTCTAAAACCATGAGTGAACAGGTGACTGCCCTGCGCGATTGGGCGCGTCAACGAGCCCGTCCGGCGGCAGCCTCCGTCGCTGAATATCAGCGGATGGAGTTCTAAAAGCTTTCCTCCCGGCTCCGGCTGGGGGAAGGGCTAGCGGTTCTTCGCTAGCAGTCTCCGTAGCCAGAAAACCCATCCAGGCGATCTGGTATCGTTACCTCTCAAAACCCTCGTTGTTGTCTCTCTCATTTTCCCTACAGGAGGAAATCCTATGTCTCACTTCAGCACCCTTCGCACCAAAGTGACCGATGCTGAAATCCTCAAGCAGTCTCTCTCTGACTTGGGTATTGCCACAAAGACTGAGGCTGATGTTCGCGGTTACAACGGCCAGCGTGTCCGCGCCGACCTTGTCGCCGTTCTCGATGGTGAATACGATCTGGGCTGGTCTCGCAATGCCGATGGTTCCTTCGATCTGATCGCGGATCTGTGGGGTGTGGCCAAAAAGCACAACCAAACCGAACTGATCAACGCCATCAACCAAAAGTACGCTGTCAACAAAACCCTGGCTGAGGTGAAGCGCCCCGGCCTGCAAAACGCCAACGTGAAGCTGGTGCTTCAGTAAGCCCCAGGCCATCGTCTACGCGTTCCCTAAGGATGGGTGGTGCTAGCCAGTCTAGCCCACCCATTTTTTGCGTTGCATCATTTTTCTAAATGAAGCCTAGTTGATTAAATTTTTGTAAATTTTTCAACTGAGTTGACTAGATTAGGTTAGGTTACTTGCTTGGCATATCTGAAGCACCATAGGACACCGTCTTAGGAATGCGCGAGTAGACCTGTTGGCCTAACCACTCCGATACCAACTGTTTAAACTCTGGGTCATTCATATATCGGGCAAACAGATCTTCGTTTAGATCCATGCGCTCGATAAAGATTGACTCTAGAATCTGCCCGAAGACGAGCTGAAATTTGTCGTAGGGATTGGCCTGGGCGGCTTGGCTAATGGCATCTATCCGGGCTGCGGCCTCAGCAATTTGGTCGAAGAAGAGTTGGTCAGCGTCATTGAGGTCTTCGCCGAACTGTTCATTGAGCAGGTCAATTAAACGTGAAAGCGGCACATGCTCTTCGCGTACCCGCCCACTGCCCAGTTCTTGAGGGCCTTCAATGGTCGGGACATAGCCCTCGGTGAGGTTGATTGAACCTTCACTGATTTTTTGTAGTCGATAGTATTGGAGTTGCACATCGTCATCAAACTGGTAGCTTGGCCCCGATTTTCGTTTCGGCAGTTTGAGGGCTAGGTGCTTGAGGTAGGTATAGAGTTTTTCTAGATCGCTGTCTTGGTAAGGAATCACCTGACTGAGAAAGACATAGAGATTGCGGAAAGCTTGTACCTTGCCCCGCCATAGCTCGGCTTCTTCTTCGGACTCGTTAAGCAGGGTTTGGAAACGAGCTACGGCTTTATCTAGAACCGCGTTCATGGTTTTGTGATCGGAGGGGCTTTGACGCTGTTTGGGAGCAAAGAAGACCAAACAAAATTGAACAACTTCTGGCTCTAGGTAAATGCCAGAGGCATCTAGCTCGCCCTTCACCTCGTAGAGTCGATCTGGATCGACATCATCGCCCATGGTGGCCCCGTCGAAATAGACCTTGAAGGATTCTCGAATCTCTTCGGGATCGTTAACAAAGTCGAGAACAAAGGTTTCTTCTTTTAGAGGATGGGTACGGTTAAGACGCGATAGGGTTTGTACGGCTTGAATGCCCGACAATCGCTTATCCACATACATGGTGTGGAGCAGGGGTTGGTCAAATCCGGTTTGATACTTTTCGGCCACCAGCAATACCTGATACTCCTGGGTAGCAAACTCAGCGGGGAGGTCTTTTTCTCGGATGCCGCCATTCATTTCGACTTCGGTGTAGGTTTTGTCAGGCACTTTGTCATCGGGTAACTGCCCAGAGAAGGCGACCAGGGTTTTGATGGCGTAGCCTTTTTGGGCAATGAGGTGGTCAAAGGCTTGCTTGTAGCGAACGGCTTCTAGGCGGGAACCCGTGACGACCATAGCCTTGGCCCGTCCACCAATTTTATGGCGGCTAACGTTTTGAAAATGCTCCACCATAATCTCTGTCTTTTGAGCAATATTATGGGGGTGCAGGCGTAGGTATCGACTTAGGGCACGGGCGGCTTTTTTGCGCTCTACGTTGGGGTCATCTTCGCAGGCTTTAAGTAGGCGGTAGAAGGTTTTGTAGGTGATGTAGTTTTTGAGCACATCCATAATGAACCCCTCTTCAATCGCCTGTCGCATGGTGTAGCGGCTGAAGGATGTACCCTTACGGCCAAAAATCGCTAGGGTTTTATATTTTGGGGTAGCGGTAAAGGCAAAAAAGCTCAGGTTGGGCTGGTGTCCGCGTTTGGCCATGCTGCGGTAAAGCTTTTCTAGGTCAGACTCGTTTTCCTCTGCGGCTAGGGCTTCTGCCTGTTGACGCAACGCCTCGCCACCAAGCACTTCTTTGAGGTCGGTGGCGGTTTCGCCCGATTGAGAGCTGTGGGCTTCGTCGATGATTACCGCACAGTGGCGAGTGGGCAAAGTGGCTTTGGCAGTGTCGCCCCGCTCTGCGGCCATTTTTTCCAGTTGTTGGGCCACGAAGGGAAACTTTTGAAGGGTGGTGATAATGATGGGGACGGCGTTTTCCAGGGCTTCCGCCAATTGCCGGGAGTCTTCTTCAATTTTTTGTACGACGCCTTGGCGATGGTCAAATTGGTAAATGGTATTTTGCAGTTGGCGATCCAACACCACGCGATCCGTTACCACAATGACGCTGTCAAAGACTCGCTGATCGTTGGCATTGTGCAGGGAAGAGAGCCGATGGGCCAGCCAACCAATGGTGTTGCTTTTGCCACTGCCCGCTGAGTGCTCAATAAGATAATTGTGTCCGGGGCCTTCCTTAGCCGCAGCTGTAACTAGGCTTCGTACCGCTTGCAATTGGTGATAGCGGGGAAAAATCAGGGTTTCTTTTTTGACCTTTTTTCCATCGTCGCTAAATTTATCTTCGACTTGAAGGTGCAGAAACCGGGCCAGCAGATCCAGCAGGCTATCGGGCTGGAGTACGGTTTCCCATAGGTAGGCAGTGCGGTAGTTGCGGCCCTCTGGGTCGGTGGGATTGCCTGCGCCGCCGTGGTCACCTCGGTTGAAGGGCAGAAAATGGGTGGCGGAACCCGCCAAGCGGGTGGTCATATAGACGGTTTCGGTATCGACGGCAAAATGGACGAGGGTGCGCTGCTTGAAGGTGAAGAGTTTTTCGCGGGGGTCGCGGTCGTGGCGATACTGGTGCATCGCATTGGCTACGGTTTGCCCGGTGAGGGGATTTTTTAGCTCTAGAGTGATTAGCGGAATGCCATTCAGACTGAGGGTGACATCGAGAGATTTCTCACTTTTAGGGCTGAAGTGAAGCTGGCGGGTGAGGCCCAGAATATTAGCGGCATAGCGGGCTTCTAGATCAGCATTGAGGCCGTGGGCAGGTTTAAAGAAGGCAATACGGAGGGTTTTGCCGTAGCATTTGAAGCCATGGCGCAGGGTGGTGAGTACGCCGTGGGTATCCATCCATTTGCACAGGGCAGCGATGATTCGTTCACCCGTCTTTTCTCCGTGGAGTGCTTCTAGCTTGTCCCACACAGGTTTTTGGGTGGCTTGGATAAATCGCAGGGCAACGGTGGGGAAAATAGCTAGTTCGCGATCAAATTCTGGGGACGGGTGGCGCTCAAAGCCAGAGGCCAGCAGCACTGACTCAATAGCCGCTTCAAAGGCGGTTTCAGAGGTAGCTTTGGTTTTCATCAGTATTCCTTCCTAAATGTTTCCACCGAGTCGGTTGAGTGGATTGCCATCGGGATCAAAACAGGTCGATGCAGTACCAATAAATCTCTGGATTAAACCTTTTTTGACATCGGGATAATCATTAAATATTGTCATCCATATCGAAAAGAAACCATATCCTTTGGCTGCGATTAAGATTTGTTCCACAGCTTCATCCACACCACCTAATTTTTCTAAGAGTTCCAAACTTCTCTCGGCTGCTGCCCAGACTTCATCGCGCTGTTGCCAGCGTTTATCTCGTGGAGCAGGATTCCCCCAGCCAGGGGCTTTATGCCTCTGCAATTCAACAAGATCTAATAGTGCTTGAGCCTGAACTTTTTGTGTTTCACTTAGATTATCTGCCAAAGAAACGAATCCTCCTTTAACATATGTAAATGCGAGGAATGTGTTGTCTCGGTCTGGCCAAAGGAAGTCTGAAACGTCTACAGGTTTAGCTCCTTTAACTGAATTGCAGTTAGTACAGCCCAATAGGAAATTAGTCCACTCCGTTTCTAATCTTGGGCTTAAATCTTTGGGAACTACATGCTCAACAGCAAGACTGGTCGGTAGGCGGCGTTCGCAGTAGCTGCAATAAATATCTAGCCGTGCTTCTAAATCCTCAATCGCATCACCATATTTTGCGTAGGTTCGGGGAGCAGGGCCACGTTCGACGGGTCTCATTCAGCCTGCTCCTTTGCCTTAGCCATTGCCTCTAGTTTCAGTAGAGCCGTCAATCCTGGGTTAGCTGAAAATGGTTCTGCGGCTTGACGATAGGCTGCCTCTGCGACTACCAGTTGTTCAGATTTTGGATCGTCTGAGGTTTGGAGTAATTCAAAATATCGCTCTGTGGCTTGGGCAAGTTCACGAGCTTTCAGACTTTGCTGCGGAACTTCGACTAGCTGAATGTCTTCGGCGATGTCCTCAATGGATCTATTTTCGTATTCTAAAACATCGATATCTTCAAGATCCAAGCTCCTTAGCTCACCCTGACTAATAGATTGAATGATAAAGGGTGAGTGGGTAGTGCAAACAAATTGAATAGAGGGAAAAGTATTTTTGAGATCATCTACTACTTGGCGCTGCCATTTAGGATGTAGATGTACATCGATCTCATCAATCAAAATTAGGCCAGTAGTCTCTTTTAGAACTAGAGGCAAGGCATCAGAGCTGAAGTCTATAGATTCCGACAGAAAAGCTGCATTTTGAGTGACAACTTTGATAGCAATATCTGCAATCAAGGCCACCATCATTTTTTGCCCAGCGCTAAGGTTAATAAAGGGAATAGGCTGATGATCAATGGAAACTACAATTTCAGAACGATCAGCATCAAACCACAGATCATCAGAACCAGGAATACAACGCAAGATGGCGTATTTAACGACCTGAAAACTTTTCCTCATGGTGCCCTGCCGTTGCAGAGAGGCCAAGGCTTCTCGCTGAAACCAGGTTTGTAGATCGGCGATACGAATGCGTTCTTCAAAACAATCATAAAAGGCGTGCCAGCGACGGGCAATACCTTTGCTAAGTTGAGCTTTGGGAGTAGTTTTGTTGGAGGGCAACCAGGCCCGACCCGCGCCATAATAGGCCACGATAGGAAACCAAAGCTGTTCCCCAGCCTGATTACGCTGGTACAGATCGCTAATGATGTCGAGGGCTGCTTTAGCTTCGGTGTTTGAGGTACGGGAGCCATTGGCTTTTATTTGCCTTGTCCACTCTATTCCTTCTTGATCACCCAGACAACCGACGGCTTTAATTTGGACAGGTTTATGTTCAATAAATTGGGTAATTCCATCAGCTTCAATGGGTTCTAGATGAATTTCGCTGGTGAGGATGTTGCGCTTGCTGTTGGATAGGGTGGTATCTGGGGCGTTGACGAGCCACACGCCAGCAGCGATGGCCAAAGCATCGAGCAAGGAGGTTTTGCCCGTGCCGTTGTCGCCCACCAACAGGGTGAACTGGGGATGGAGATCAAGGGTAAAGTCTAAGAACTTTTTGAAATTGCGGATCTCAATGCGGTCAATTCTCATAACCTTTTCTCCCTATCCATTCCTACAACACAGACTAGGCTACAGCTTCGACAATCTTGGGCTTTGGAATGGGAATTCCTTCAGTTTGCCAAGCCTCTAGATACATCGCAATGACTTCCTCGCCGTTACGAATGGCGGCTTCGCGAGTTTTGCCGTGGGTACAGGGCATCACAACCTGATCGGCAAATTCGGGAACGGTGACCAGAAAAAGTTGATCATCTTCCGACCATTCAAGAATCATGCTGTAAAGGCTCATTTTTAGTCTCCTTGCTCCAAATTTTTTAGTTCGACCAGTAGCTTTTTAAGTTGCTTCTCTAAATAAAGGGGGACATCATCGCCATCTTTGCCAGGGATTGTTAAGGTTTTATTCAGTAAAGGATGTTTCCAGCGTTCATGACTTCCTTTGCCTCGTTTGGGGAGAAATATAAATCCTTTTTGAGAAAGCTCTGCTTTCAATTCACGAATTTTCCTAGGCATTTTTTCAGATTGGCTTTCTGTTTTAGAAATGATATACGACTCATGCTGCCATCTCCTCCAGGGGAATTTGACCCGTAACAGCGGCGGTGATGAGGGCAGAGCGACGTTCTTTGAGAAGAGCGATTGAAGTTTGAATTGAAGTCAGTAGATTTTCACTATCTGATGAAATTTTTGCTAGATGTGCTGCTATCTCCCTCTGCTCAGACACAGGGGGAATTGGCAGAAAGATGTTTAATAAGTTAGTCTGATTGATGGTTGCCAAGTTGGTTGTTTGCCTGGAAATACTGGTGAAGTATGCTTTTCCGTAATGAGATGTCATCAGAATAGCGAGGAAATGAGGCTCTAGATATTCTGTATGAGGGCGGACTGCATAAATATGGTTTTGATGCAGACAGTTTTCTATTTGACTTTCCCAAACATAGCCTCTGCCAAGCTTATCAAAATCACCTCCTTCAGTCATGAGTACATCACCATACTTAAGTTGGTAGCGCGAAACATCACGTCGAGGAATTTCAATTTCTGTGATCTGACTCAGATCTAGAAATCCATCTTGTACATTAGCAACCCGGAGATATGGACATCTAGCGAGATCTTTTTCTGTATAAGTTTTGCCTAGAGTTAATCCGGTTTGCACATCAGCTACAAACTTCAGTCGCCGAATTTCCCAATGCTGGGGGATGTCGCCGAGCCAGGGGAGGCCGGAGGGTTTGAGGGGGGCGTTGGGGTCGAGGCCACGGGTAACGATGTGGCTAATCAGGGCTTGGCGCTTTTCTTCTAGCAGGGCCAACATTCGCTCTTTTTCCGCCACCAGCGCATCAATCTCTGCGGTTTCGCGATCAAGATAGTTAGCAATTTTGGTCTGCACCTCAATAGGAGGTAAAGGAACTACCGTTCTACCTATCGCACTTTTAGGAAGTCCATATCTAGTAACACCTGTAGAAGCTAGTTCTAGCTGTAGAGCAACAGGTCTCGATTGAAGGCAACGAAACAGAAAATGACCATCAAGCTTTTCTAATCGCGGACGAATAATTGCAAGATGATAACCACAAACTAGATCGTCAGCAGTCTCTTTTATATACGCAGGTATTGCTATATCGTTCCACGATTCCGAATCTTTCGTTATGACGACATCATTGACATTTAGATTGAATTTGGAAATCTCATCTAAAGTTGCCGTTGCTCTCATAAGAGGTATGTCAAGGGTTATAAATTCATTGTTGTACACATCTGTGTAGTTGCACAGCCTGACTGGTTCCTCGTTTTCAATTGAGTGCTTGTCAACATTGCTAACTGCATACTCAGCAACAAACTTGATTGGCATAGTTTGCCAATCAGAAGGAAGGTTTGAGGTCTTCAAGGTTGATTCGCTCATGTTGTCATTCGATTTAGGATTGCAAGTATGTTTCCTTCAACCTCAGCCAGTTCTGCATCAATTTCCTTTAGGCTTCTGGGTGGCTGATACTTAAAAAACTCGCGGTTAAAGTTAATCTCATAGCCCACCTTGCCAATGCCGCCATCCATCTCATCCCGCAGCTTGGCATCTGGGTTAATCCAGGCATCCGCCACATAGGGCCGCACCTCTCGCAAAAAGAAATCCACAAGGCTTTCCTTCAGCGGCACATTTTCCGTATCCCGCAAGTTGGCATCCACCTCATACTCCACCGTTTTTTTAGACTTGCCCTCTGGGTCAGCAAACACCCCAAATACCCGATCTAGTTCCGCTGGCTCCAGGTCATTCGGGAATGCTTGATTCGGCAAATCCGTCGCCGTTACCACCCCGGATCGGTTCCCCCGTTTTGCAATCACCGGGGCCGCTTCTGGGTCTACCACCGTAAAACAATCGCGGAAGAACTTTTTCTGCTTGCTGCCCTTTGCCCCCAGGGCCCAAGTCACCTCAGATTCTTTAAACACCCACTGCACCAGCTCCCAAGCCTTGTTCCAATCTAGGTAAGGTTCATGGCCTAATTCTGCCTCCATTTCTGAAATGACTGGGCCTAGTTCAGGATAGTCCGCTAAGAATTTACCCTTGTTTCTATCGGTAATCTCAAACCGCAGCCGCAGGGGGCGCTCTACCGTAATGCGGCGATAGCCAAAGTCGGCATTGTCAAAAAGTTTGCTGGTGTTGCTTTCCGCAAACTGTCCATGCTCACGGGTGAGGGTTGCAATAATATCGGCATCCAGGTAGCGGCGTTTGTCTCCCAGGCTGCGTTTCATCGGTTGCCAACGGTCGCGACCATCAATGAGCTGAATTTTACCCTGGCGTTCTGGCGTTTTGCGGTTCGTTACCACCCAAATAAACGTGCCAATGCCCGTGTTGTAAAACATCTGCTCTGGCAGGGCCACAATGGCCTCTAGCCAGTCGTTTTCAATAATCCAGCGACGAATCTCGCTTTCGCCCGATCCCGCCCCGCCCGTAAATAGCGGTGACCCATTAAACACAATGGCAATGCGGGTGCCGCGCTGGTTTTGCTGGGGGTCATCCGAGGGTTGAAACGCCTGCCGCTTCGAGAGCATATAGAGCAAAAACAACAGCGCCCCATCATTCACGCGGGGCAGCTTGCCCGTGTAGCCATTGAAACCCTTCCAGCGGCTAATCTCCTTTTGTTCCGCCTTCCAGTCCACCCCAAAGGGCGGATTCGCCAACAGATAGTCAAACCCTTCAATATCCTCAAAGGGGGGCGCGGTGAGGGTATTGCCAAACTCAATGCGGCTGTCTTTGTGGCCTTTAATTAATAGATCCGAGGCCGCCACGGCGTAGGAGCGAGGGTTGTAGTCTTGGCCAAACACCTTCACAATGGCGTTTTCATTGTGGGATTGAATCCAGTTTTGGGCTTCCGCCAGCATCCCCCCGGTGCCACAGGCCGGGTCGCAGACGGTGACAATAGGGCGACCCCCGGTCAGCACCTCCCCATCCGGCTCCATTAGCAAATTCACCATCAGGTGAATCACCTCGCGGGGGGTGAAGTGATCCCCGGCAGTTTCGTTGGCCAATTCATTAAACCGCCGAATTAGATCCTCAAACACCAGGCCCATGGTGATGTTATCGACCCGGCTGGGGTGTAGGTCGATTTCGGCAAAGCTGGAGACCACCAGGTAGAGTCGGTTGGCCTCCTCCAGTTTTTCGATCTCTTTGTCAAACTCGAAGCGCTCAAAAATTTTGCGGATATTCTCCGAGAAGCCGTTGATATAGTCTTGCAGGTGCCGCCCCACATTGTCGGGGTCGCCCTTTAGCGCCTTAAAATCGAGCTTGCTGTGGTTGTGGAATCCCAGGGAATTGCCGTTCTCGTCCTTGGCAACGGCATTCAGCGTGGCATCGACGTTTTTAATTTTGCCGCTGGCCTCAAGCAGCTCGTGTTTCTTCAGCACTTGGGCCTTAGAAAACGCTAGCACACCGTCAAACCGCCGCAGTACCGTCATCGGCAGCATCACCCGCTCGTACTGGGGCGGACGATAGGGGCCGCGCAGCAGATCGGCCACCGACCAAATGAAATTGGCTAGGGATTGGAAGTTGGCAGGGCTCATACAATCCTTCGGCGGCTACAGACGGCGATTGTTCCCTATTGTGGCAGCGATGGCCCGCAAAAGGACAGCCGATTCACCTTCTTGTAACGGATCAACGCCATCAACCCAAAGGAGGCTGTCAACAAAACCCTGGCTGAGGTGAAGCGCCCCGGCCTGCAAAACGCCAACGTGAAGCGGGTGCTTCAGTAAGCCCCCGGCCATCGTCTACGCGTTCCCTAAGGATGGGTGGGTTAGCTAGTCTAGCCCACCCATTTTTTGCGTTGTATCATTTTTCTAGTACGTTTTCCTTGTGTACCATGCCTGTTAACAAAGATCCCCAACCTAGCCGTGCCCGAATCGTGGCCAATGTGGTGCTGTGGGTAGCCACGGGGCTGCTGTTTCTCAACCTAGTGTCGCCCTTTTTATTTGGTAGCCAAATTGCCAAAGAACCCTACAGTATGTTCATTCATCGAGTGCAGGATCAGGAAGTGCTGCGGGTCTCGGTGGGGCAAAATGAAATTCGCTATCAGTTAAAGGACGCCGAGGGCCAGCCCGGTGAGGTGTATGTCACCACGCCTATTTTTGACCTGCAACTGCCCCAGCGATTGGAGGATAACGGGGTGGAATTTGCCGCCGTGCCGCCGCCCAAGGGTCAATGGTTTGGCAGTGTGCTGAGTTGGGTGATTCCGCCGCTTATCTTCATTGCGGTGTGGCGATTTTTCTTGGCGCGGGGCAATGGTGGCCCCCAGGGAGCGCTGTCCATCGGCAAGAGCAAGGCCAAGGTCTATGTGGAAGGGGAGGACGGCAAAATCACCTTCGACGATGTGGCCGGGGTGGAAGAGGCTAAGGCCGAACTGGTGGAAATTGTGGACTTTTTGAAAACTCCCAAGCGCTTCACCGACCTAGGCGCAAAAATTCCCAAGGGGGTGCTGTTGGTTGGCCCACCGGGAACGGGCAAAACCCTAATGGCCAAGGCCGTGGCCGGGGAGGCCGGGGTGCCCTTCTTTAGCATTTCCGGCTCGGAGTTTGTGGAGTTGTTTGTGGGGGTGGGTTCCTCCCGCGTGCGCGACCTGTTTGACCAGGCCAAAAAGCAAGCCCCCTGCATTATTTTCATCGACGAATTGGACGCCATCGGCAAATCCCGTGCCTCCAGCAGTTTCTATGGCGGCAACGACGAACGGGAGCAAACCCTCAACCAGTTGCTGACAGAAATGGACGGCTTTGAGGCCGGAGATACCACGGTGATTGTCCTCGCCGCCACCAACCGCCCGGAAACCCTCGACCCCGCCCTGCTGCGTCCGGGCCGTTTCGACCGTCAGGTGTTGGTAGATCGTCCCGATTTGAAAGGGCGTGAGGCGATTCTGAATATCCACGCCAAGGATGTAAAACTGGCGGACACGGTAGATCTCAAGCAAATTGCCACCCGTACTCCCGGCTTTGCCGGAGCCGACTTGGCCAACCTGGTCAACGAAGCCGCTCTCCTCGCCGCCCGCCGCAATAGTACCCAGGTGGAGCAGCAGGATTTTGCGGAGGCCATCGAGCGGGTCGTCGCCGGACTAGAGAAAAAGAGCCGCGTCCTCAACGACAAGGAAAAGGAAATCGTTGCCTACCACGAAGTGGGCCATGCCCTGGTGGGGTCAGTGGTGCCGGGAACGGATGAGGTGGAAAAAATCTCCATCGTGCCTCGCGGTATGGCGGCTTTGGGCTACACCCTGCAACTGCCCACCGAAGATCGCTTCCTGCGCGATGAGACCGAGCTGAAGGGCCAGATTGCCACCCTGCTGGGGGGGCGTTCCGCTGAGGAAATCATCTTTGGCCACATCACCACCGGAGCCGCCAACGACCTGCAACGGGCCACGGACTTGGCCGAACAAATGGTGACCTCCTACGGTATGAGCCAGGTACTTGGCCCCCTGGCCTACGACCGCGCCCAGCGGAACGCCTTCCTCGACAACGGCATGGGTAGCGCCCGCCGCCCGATCAGCGAAGACACCGCCAAGGCCATCGACGAGGAGGTGAAAGCCCTGGTGGAAGCGGGCCACCAGTACGCCCTCAGTGTGCTGCGCCACAACCGCGACCTGCTGGAAACCCTCTCCAAGCAACTGCTGGAATCCGAGGTGATTGAAGGGGAAGCCCTACGGGAACAACTCAGACAGGTGCAAATCCCCGCCAGCGAGGCCCAGTTCCTCAACGGCGCAGAACTGACTACGGTATAGCCCGCCCGGTTCTGGTTGTTGGCCCCCATCACTCCTAGGCATCCTGGGGGTGATGGGGGTGCTAAATCTCAATGGGACAACATCCCGTCCCAGGGATTGTCCACCTGTCTATCCTGCCGAAACAAGTCCAGGATTAGCTTTGGTCGCAGGCGGTGGTGGGGCTAGGTTAGGGTTGAAAGGTTTGGATGAGCCAGCGGGCAATGGTTCCATCGTCCTCAGTTTGGCTGCGGGCCATGGCGGCCTCCACGGTATCGAGAACCAACCCCGGCAGCACCAAGGACTCGCGAATTTCTCGACTGCCGCCATTCTCCACCGCAAAGGCCAGCACGGTTTGGGCTGCAACGTTGACGACCCAATATTCCTGAACGCCCAGCCGTTCGTAGAGCAGCCGCTTTTGGCCCAGATCATCGCTGAGGGTGGTTGACGCTATTTCTACCACCAGATGGGGGACGCCGTAGCGCTGAACATCCACAGGCTGGTTACTTTGGGGCGGCAGGGTAAAGCGGCTTCCCAGGTAAAAGGCGATATCGGGCTGGCCCTCTCGCTCACCCGGTTTGCGAAAGGAGGTATTCGTCAGTTCCACCATGCGAATCATGCGAAGGGTGGCAAATAGCGAGATCACCTTAGAGACAATGGAATTGCTGCGACCGTGCCCAGGGCCTAGTGCTGCCATTTCAATGCGCATCCATCCGTTGTCGTAGTAGTAGCGGGCTTTTTCCAGGTCAAGGCCCTCTCCGTTAGGATCGTGCTGTCGATCACAGATCGCCCCATAGTCCTCCCACCGGGCGGGCACCCAGACATCCGTTTCCATGTCCTGGGGCCGGGGTCGTAACGCTGTATTGACCATGCCAGAACCCAAATTCCTGCCCCTATCCTAACGGCTCAGGCCATAACGGCGGTAGCCCAGAACGACCCAGCCAAATCATTGATCCCAATTGCCTCTGGTTCTGATCGCCCCACCCTCGTTCTGTGGAGTAAGGCCGCAAAGCCACCGTGAACAACGAATTGGGAGCGAGGGATCAGTCAACCTGTGGCCGTTCAGGCAACGGTTGCCCTGGCGAAGTTCCGGGCAGAGATTGGGCCAGAACCCGCCTATACTGGTACTTTAGTGTTTGTGGCAAATCCGAGGAATTCCATGTCTGTCATCCGCGAACTGCATCAACAGTTAGTCAGCAAAGAGCGCTCTGCGGTGGAGATCGCCCAGGGCTACCTCGACCGGATGACCGCCCTAGAGCCCCAACTTCGTAGCTATTTGACGGTGACGGCGGATGTGGCCCTGGCCCAGGCGGCGGCGGTGGATGCCAAAATTGCCGCTGGAGAAGCGCTTAGCCCCCTGGCGGGGATTCCCATCGGCCTCAAGGACAACCTCTGTACCGAGGGCATTCGCACCACCTGCGGATCGAAGGTGCTGGAAAATTTTGTGCCCCCCTACGAGTCCACCGTTACCCAAAAGCTGAAAGAGGCCGGGATGGTAGCCCTGGGCAAAACGAACTTGGACGAGTTTGCCATGGGTAGCTCCACGGAAAATTCCGCCTACCAGATCACGGGTAACCCCTGGGATGTGGAACGGGTGCCCGGTGGATCCTCTGGCGGGTCGGCGGCGGCGGTGGCAGCGGGGGAATGCGCCGTGGCCCTAGGCTCGGATACGGGCGGTTCCATTCGTCAGCCCGCTTCTTTTTGCGGCGTGGTGGGCCTAAAGCCGACCTACGGCCTGGTGTCTCGGTTTGGGCTGGTGGCCTATGCGTCGTCGCTGGATCAAATTGGGCCGCTGACCCCCACCGTGGAGGATGCCGCCCTGCTGCTGGGGGCGATTGCGGGCCATGATCGGCGCGATTCCACCAGTTTGGATGTGCCCGTACCGGACTACACCCAGTTCCTCAAAACTGACCTGAAGGGCCGCAAAATCGGCATCATCACCGAAACCTTTGCCGCCGAGGGCATCGACCCCGCCGTGAAGGCCGCCACGGAAAAGGCCATCCAGCAACTCAAAGACCTGGGGGCCGAGATCCAGGAAATCTCCTGCCCGCAGTTTCCCTACGGCCTGCCCACTTACTACATCATTGCCCCCTCGGAGGCCTCCTCCAACCTGGCCCGCTACGACGGTGTGAAATACGGTGCCCGTAAGGACAACGACAGCCTGATGACCATGTACACCAAAACCCGCGCCGAGGGCTTTGGGGACGAGGTGAAGCGGCGGATTATGATTGGCACCTACGCCCTATCGGCGGGCTACTACGATGCCTACTACCTGAAGGCCCAAAAGGTGCGTACCCTGATCAAGCAGGACTTCGAGAAAGCCTTTGCCAGCGTGGATGTGCTGGTGTGCCCCACCGCCCCCACCACCGCCTTCAAAGCCGGGGACAAGGTGGACGATCCCCTCAGCATGTACCTCTCTGACCTGATGACGATTCCTGTAAACCTGGCGGGTCTGCCGGGGATGAGCCTGCCCTGCGGCTTTGATGACCTGGGCCTGCCCATCGGTCTACAACTGATCGGCAACGTGCTGCGGGAAGACCTGCTGTTTGAGGTAGGCTACGCCTACGAACAGGCCACCGACTGGCACAAACAGCGTCCCTCCTTGTCGTAAATGTCCTGGGTCGGTCGGTCGGCAGTGTAGGTCGTCTTAATGCCCTACTTGCACGGTTTCTTTTTGGAGAAATGCTGAATCCTTGACCTTGCAGCCGCCCCATTTAGCCTGGGCAAAATCGGGATTACTACTCAGTCGTTGCCACACTTTCCACAGCGGTTCTTCTAACACGTTGCCAAAGGTGGCGTGGTTAAAGTCGCAGGACATCACATCGCCGTAGGGGGAGAGGTAAAAATAGCTGGTACCGCAGGAACACCCCACACTGCGATGGCTGCTCATGTAGGCGAAAAAGACCACGCCAGGGTAGCTGGCATCTTGGTTATAGGGCACGGCGGATTGGATCATCGCCTCCACCCAATCGCCATTGTCGATGAGGTCGTCTCGGTGCTGAAGGCGTCCGCTGGGCAGGGCATCGAACACCAGCACTTCGTGAATCCCAAGGGACTTGCCCAGTTCCACTAGGCGCTTCAGTTCGCCGGATTGGTAGGCTTCTGGGGTAATCGTAGCCGAAATGCCAACGGAGAAACCCAGCTTTTTCGCTGTTTTCACCCCCGCCACGGCCCGATCAAACAGTCCCGGCGTTTGTCGTAGGCTATCGTGGCGACGGGGATCCGCTGCATCCAAGCTGACGTAGACACTATCCAACCCAGCCCGCCGCAGTTCCGCTGCCCGTTCTGCCAAGTGCCAGCCATTGGTAAACAGCAACACCGTGGATCGATCCTTATCCACAGCGCGAATAATCCCCGCCAAGTCAGGCCGCAGCAGGGGTTCGCCGCCCACGATATTGATCACCGAAACCCCCAAATCCTGGGCCGCACCAATCGCCTGCTCAAACTGAGGTAGCGTCATGGGCTGGCGGTGGGGATTGTCCACGCCCTCGTAAAAACTACAGTGGCCACAGTGGGCATTGCAGGCATCGTTCACCGCAAGGCTCATCAAATTCGGCAAATTGCGATTTTGGATGCCTCGATACAGGGTGCGGGCGATGAAGTGGGCGGCAGGTTTGCTAAAGAGGGCTGGCGTAGACAGGGAATAGACCGGATAGCCATCCCGAAAGTGAATAATTTTGCTGTGGTTGAGGTAGATGCGGTACAGCACCTCCACAAAATCTGTGCCGTAGCCCAGAGCCTTGGTGGCCATAAACCAGCGAAGCCGCAGTTGGTTCAGCCAAGAGTCCATACGCCCATCCCGCTAGCTAAGGTTGAGCCCCATTGTAGGTAGCACCACCGAGCTAGCGGCAAAACTTCAATAAGTCTTCGCGTTTACCAGGCATTGGAAGATGTTTGAAACGCTCGATTGACGATAGTAAAAGTGGGAGTTCTCCTACCCGTTTCACCCTGCGGGAATTGGCAAGTGTCCATAGATAAGGCGTCCTTTTAGAGGCCAGCGCCCTCTAGCATCAGTGAGCGTTGCACCGATGCATTGATGACGCCTTATTCCGCCGTTTGTTGCAGATACAGCGCCAAGGCATCGCCAATTACTTGCCCCATGGATCGGCCTTCCTTATCCGCCGTCGCTTGCAGGGTAAGGAAGAAATCGTGGGACACACTGAGGCGATGGCGGCCTTCCTTGGTGTGGCTGGGGGTATAGCGCAGGGGGTCGTAGGTTTCGGCAAACTGGCGCAGGGCTTCAAACCCCACCCGGTCGCAGAAATCCCCGAAGCTTTCGCCCTTCTTGCGGCCATCCCGGAAGAACACAAACAGCGGTTCTAGGGTGGTTTCTAGGTCGTTGTCGTGCAGCCGCTCCAGGTAGGGACGGGCCAGCCGAGTTTGGTCGGGGGAACCGCCCAGCCACAGTTGGTAGGATTCGGGCGCACTGCCCACAAAGCCCAGTTCCGCCATGTAGGGACGGGCGCAGCCGTTGGGGCATCCGGTCATCCGCACCACAAAGTGTTCGTCGGGCAGGCCCAGTTTGGTCAGCAGGGAGCGAACTCGGCCCAGGATGGTGGGCATGATCCGCTCGGATTCGGTAATCGCCAAGCCGCAGAGGGGCAGGGCGGGGCAGGCCATGGCGTAGCGCACCAGGGGATCGAGGTCGGTTTCCTTTTGGATGCCGCAGCGGGTCAGGATTCCTTGCACCGCCTCCTTGTCTTCGGGCTTGATGTCGTAGAACAGAACGCTTTGGTTGGGCGTCACCAGCATGGGCAGGTTGAACGTCTGCACAATTTCCCGCAGGGCGGTTTTGAGTTGGAGACCGTTACAGTCGAGGATGCGGCCATTTTCAATAGGCACCCCCACAAACCAGTTGCCGTCGCCCTGTTCGTACCAGCCCAGGTAATCGTAGAACGTCCACTTGGGCAGCTTTTTGAAGGGCTTGAGGGGCTTGCCAAAGTAGGTTTCCACCTGCTGTCGGAAGCGCTCCACACCCCAATCGTGGATCAGGTACTTCATGCGGGAATGGCGGCGATTGACACGGTCGCCGTAGTCCCGCTGGGTGGCGACGATGGCCTTCATCAGGTCGAACACGTCGTCCTTATCCACATAGCCAATCTCATCGGCCACACGGGCAAAGGTTTCTTCCTTATTATGAGTGCGGCCCAGACCGCCCCCGGCCAGCACGTTAAAGCCCTTCAGCTTGCCCGCCTTGTCGGTGATCACCACCAGGGTCACGTCATGGGTGTAGGCATCAATGGAGTTGTCCCCCGGCACCGTGACGGCGCACTTAAACTTGCGGGGCATGTAGTGGGTGCCGTAGATCGGCTCCGGGCTATCGGGGAACAGGGTGTTGTTGACGTTGCGCTGCCGAGCTTCCACCACCTCCGGGTGCTCCTCAGAAGTGAGGAACTTCTCCCCATCCAGCCAAATTTCGTAGTAGGCCTCGGTTTGGGGCCGCAGCAGGTCGGCGATGTGGTTGGCGTAGTCGCGGGCGATCTGGTACTCAGGCCGATTTTTGAACGGGGCCGGAGGGGCCATCACATTCCGGTTCAAATCGCCGCAGGCCCCCAGGGTCGATCCTAGGTTTTTCACAATCGCCGCAATGGTGGCCTTCAGGTTTTTCTTGAGAACGCCATGGAGCTGAATGCCCTGACGGGTGGTGGCCCGCAGGGTATGGTTCCCGTATTCATCCGACAGCTTATCCAGAGTCAGATACAACTCTGGCGCAATGAAGCCCCCCGGATTGCGGGTACGCAACATCATCTGATAATCCTTCTCCTGGCCCTTGGTGCGGGTATCGCGGTTGTCCTGCTGATAAGACCCGTGGAACTTGAGGATTTGAATCGCCGCTTCCGAGAAGAAATTGGTATCGGTCAACAGCTCGCTGGCCAAAGGCTCGCGCAGAAAGTTGCTGTTTTCCTTGATGTCTTCAACCTTAGAACGCTTGGCCGAAGCAGGATTGGGGCCGGATTGGGCGGGCTTGAGAGGAGTCTGAACCATGGCAGCAGAAAAGGTAAACCGTGATGAGCAGGGCCGTAGGCCGAGGGACATAACCTAAATCCACCAAACTTCAGGGAGAATCGAGCTTGCATACCCCGGTAAGTCGGTCGGGATTTAGGTGAATCTCTCTGTATCCTACCATCGGATCCAACCAATCCGGTACCCAGGCTATAGAAGTTCACGCGGCGTTACGGTGCTAGCTTGGCGGCAGTAATGGTTACTTAGGGAAGCTACCTAACTGAATGGTTACCCCCCTAGGATGAACTGGGCCTGGTTTTCGCTATGGTAAAAACAGCCCAATCATTGAGGCTTCCGCAATGACTCCTGCAACGAACCGCGTTCGATGGACAACGGCAGATCTAGAGCTGTTCCCCGACGATGACAGGCGCTACGAGATTATTGATGGAGAACTCATCGTGACCAGAGCACCCAGATGGAGTCATCAGGAAGTGACTGGCCGAATCTTTGCGGCCCTCGATAACTGGTGCCAAGATACTGGGCTGGGGCGAACGGCCATCAACCCCGGCATTATTTTCACCGATGAAGACAATGTGATTCCCGATGTGGTGTGGGTCAGCAATGCACGATTAGATGCCCTGATGGATGAGGCGGAACACCTTACCGGAGCACCAGAACTGGTGGTGGAAGTGCTCTCCCTCGGCAAAAAAGATGAGCAGCGAGATCGCCAGCTCAAACTCAAGCTGTATTCTCAGCAGGGGGTGCAGGAATATTGGATTGTGGACAACACCCTCGGAGAAGTGCAGGTCTATCGTCGCGATCAGGCGGTGCTGACCCTGGCCATGACCCTACAATCGACCGATAGCCTCACCTCGCCGCTGTTGCCGGATTTTTCCTACCCCCTCAGTCGTATTTTTGTGAAGCGTTAGTGGGCTGTGAGTCCATCTCCTTACCTACCCTAGGAGGGCTGAAATCCCTGTGCAACCCATAAGCCCGAAGGAAATGGCGGTGTTCAGACACCATCTGGCCCTGCGCCAGCAAGCGGATCAACAGCGCCTTGCCCAACGGTTTGAGGCGGCGATGCAGGTCGTTCAAGCGGCCAATACCCTACTCAAGCAAGACTTTCAGGCCCAGGAAGTGGTTCTGTTCGGGTCGCTACTACACCGGGAGCGGTTTCATCTGTCCTCAGATGTTGATCTGGCGGTGCGGGGACTGGATTCGCTGGAGTACTTTACCGCTGTGGCTCAACTACAAGATCTATCCCCCTTCAAAATCGATTTGGTGCGGCTGGAACGGTGCAAACCCAGCTTGGCGGCGGTGATCGCCATGGAGGGGCAACCGCTATGAACGGGACTTATCTGGCCACGGCGGGCCGCATTTGGCAAGAACTGGCTGAACTGGATCAGGTTGTGGCGCGGATTGAAAACATTTGGACTCGTCGCCGTCAGGAGCCTTTACCCGCCGATCAGGCTTATGGGTTGGTTGGTAGCACGGTTGCCCTGAGGGGAAAACTAAATTGCTAGTGCCAAGGCTAAGCAGCGTTAGGAGAGTCAGGATGCTAATCAATCTAGTTTTCGTGTTTTTGTTCGGCTTTTTGCTCCTAGCGCTAGTGTTCTTATGGCAGAAGCAGCGCCTTTCTCGGCCAGTCCAGTCCCCACCCCGGCCCACGTATCCAACGAGACAACCAGCCTATCCCAAGGCACAATCCGTTCAGCCACGCCCCCGATCCGTCCAGGCAGAACCCCGTCCCAAGATTGATCTGCGTCGGAAGCCTACTCCTCAAGCGGCGGCAGACGGTATACCAGAGGCAGCTATCAAAGCGGTAACGGTTTACACCCACGACCGGGCAACAGCGAAACGGTTGATCCAAAGTTATCGCCGTAATCACAGTGGCCAGGATTGGAACGAAACGGCTAACCAAGTAATCCAGGACTTGATTCGAGATCGACGTTGATCTGGCTGACGGGGTGCCATAGGCTGGAAAGGTAGGGAGCGCTGTCGGGAATTTGCAGAACCAGCGTTTGCAAAGGGAACGCCATAGTAGGGATATCCAGTTATCAACCGCTTTACCTTAAGGGTTTGGCACAGGGAAGACCTCTGTCGTCCTAGCGAAATTCGCAGGGTCAGGGTTCTATCTCAGGGAGGACATGGTGCGCTGATAGCCCGACCTGGGAATAGCCTAGGTTGAGTGGATTAGGCTTTGCCGTTGATGAGTGCTTTAGAGAGGCCAGAGAACCGTTCCATGGCAATCATTAGCAGGGCGGTGAGGAAAATCAGCACCCCGGAGATGGCGGCGGCACGGACATCCAGGTCGTTTTCGATCATCGACCACATGCGGATGGGTAGCATTTCGGTGCGGGCATCGGACAAAAATAGGGTCACGGCCACGTTATCAAAGGAGGTGAGGAAGGCCATGAACGCTCCAATCAGCACCCCCGGCTTGATCAAGGGCAATGTCACGTTAAAGAAGGTGTAGGTGGGGCTGGCCCCTAGGGCGCTGGAGGCTTCCTGGAGGGAGGAGCCAAGCTGGGTCAAACTCGCCAGCACGTTCCGTACCACGTAGGGAGTACAAATCACGATGTGGCCAATGATCAGGGTGAACAGGGACAGGCGTACCCCCACCATGGCAAAAAAGGCCATCATCCCCAAACCTAGGGCCACACCGGGCAGGGCCAGGGGCGACATCACTAGGGCATCCATAACGGCGACCCAGCGGCCCCGGCTATTGATCATCGCTAAGCAAGCGGCCACCCCCAGCACCACGCAGACAATGGCGGTGAATAGGGCCACCTGGAAGCTATTCAGGGCGGCGGCACGAAGTTCTGGGAAATTAAACAGCGACAGATACCACTGCAAGGAAAATCCGGGGGGCGGAAATTGTAGGGTGGCCGAGGAACTGAAGGAGGCCAACAGCACAATAATGGTGGGGGCTGTGAGCATGATCAGGCCCAGGATGGCGAGGATGGGCATCACCATCGCAAAGGACATCTGATCCAGCTTGCGGAGGGAATAGGCCGACTCTGAGGGCAGTTGGGTGGGCGGGTTGAGGGGAGTTGAGGACATGGCGGTTTCTAGGGAGTCTGAGGTTTGGTGATCTAGCTGAGGACATCACATGGCGCGGAGTCCGGGGTGCTGGGTTCCGCTGTCGCTACGCCCAATACAGGTCTGCGTTAACGGATATAGCGGCGGCTGCGCTTGCCAAAGGCTCCTAGGAGCAGCACTACAGCTACCACCATGATCAGCAGCAGGGTGGACACGGCGGCGGCGAAGGGCTGGTTCAGCAGCACAATGCCCTGTTGGTAAATCAATGTCGGCAGATAGATGAGCTGGCCCCCGCCGATGATGGAGGGCGTGACGAAGGAGCTAACCGTGAGAGCAAACACCAGCAGCGCCCCGGAAATCATTCCCGGCAGGGTGAGGGGAAAGGTGATTTGCCAAAAGGTGCGCCATGCCCCACCGCCCAGGCTTTTAGAGGCCGCCGCCAGACGCGAGTCAATTTGCGATAGGGAGGCCACGATGGGCAGCACCATCATCGGTAGCCAAATTTGGGTCAGGGCAATCAGCACCCCGTTGTGGGTGAACAGCAGGCGGATGGGTTCCTCAATCAGCCCTAGCTTCATGAGAGCCGTATTGATTAACCCCTGCCGTCCCAAAATCACTACCCAGCCAAAGGTACGCACCACGGCACTGGTGAGCAGGGGCAGCATAATCAAAAAGGTGAGTACGCCCTTCCAGCGGGCATGGGCATTCACATAGAAATAGGCGACGGGGTAGCCAATGATCAGGCAGGCAATGGTGACTTGAATGCCGAGCCAAAAGGTATCGGTGAGGGCTTTGACGTTGACCGCATTGCCAAAGAATTTCAGGTAGTTATCTAAGGAAATACCGCCATCGGCCCCCGCCTGAAAACTAGAGGCAATCAAAATCACCAGGGGCACAATGTAGAAAAGCTGCAAAAAAATGGCCAGGGGCAGGGCCAAAAAGTCCTGTTTAGGCCGCAGCAGTTGAGTGATGTTCATGGGTTATGGCTGGTGGGGGTGGACATTCGGACAATCCTGAAAACTCACTTTCGCAGACTAGGCTAGAAACCCGATTGTTTAATCTTAGTGATCACCGCAAAACGGTCGGTTTGCGCCATAAACTGGGTTTTTGAAGAGGGCTTTCTAAATACGACGGCTAAATTGAAAGGATCTAGATCTCGCCACGAAATCAAACTCCAGCAACAACCAACAAACACTTGTGCCAAATCTGACCTGTATGCCCCGGTATCCAATGGGCGAGGAGACCTCACCCCTACGGTTGGTTGGTTGGGGAATCAGGGTGTGCTAGATCGGGTTAGGCACCATTCCTGAGCCCAAAGACCACGCTTGGGACTGATGTGTACCGAGTCGCTCCATTGACCGACCTAGGCGGGGAAGACGGAACAGGCGTCGGAGGAGACCAGATCGAGGTGAATCTGATCGCCGGGGACGAGGGGCTGGGTGCCGAGGGTGCGGGGCTGGGTGAGTTTGATGTGGAGGTCGGAACCCAGGGCGACATCGTAGGTCATCATCGCGCCGAGGGGGAGGCACATGGCCACGGTGCCCGCTAGGGTGTGGCGGTGGGACTGGCTTTGTACCCGCAGGTTTTCGGGACGGATGGCGACGGTGATCTGGCCTTGGGGCGTGAGGGCATGGTCAGAGGCGACCTCTAGTTCGCCACCGGGCACCTTGACCAAATAGCCCTTATCCACCCGACCCAGCACTTCCCCAGGCAAGTGGTTACAGGTGCCCACAAAGGAGCTGACAAACTGAGTGGCGGGACGGTCATAGAGGTTGCTGGGGCTGTCGAACTGGTGAATTTCGCCCCCAGAGAGGACGGCAATGCGGTCAGACATGCTCATGGCCTCCTCCTGGTCGTGGGTGACCATGATGGCCGTAATGCCGCGAGCGCTGAGGATGCGGCGAATTTCAATCTGCATATCCAGGCGCAACCCTTTGTCGAGGGCGCTGAGGGGTTCGTCTAGCAGCATAATCCGAGGTTCCACCGCCAGGGCGCGGGCAATGGCCACCCGTTGCTGTTGCCCCCCCGACAGCTCACTGGGTACCCGCTTGGCCAAATGGCTGAGCTGCACCATATCCAGCATGTCCCCCACTCGGTTGGCGACTTGGCCTCGGGACATTTTCCGCCCCGCCCGCAGCCCGTAGGCGACGTTGTCCCACACGGTCATGTGGGGGAAGAGAGCGTAGTTTTGGAACACAATGCCCGTGCCCCGTTCGCTAGGGGAAAGCCCCTTAACGGACTTGCCATCGATCAGCACATTGCCCGCCGTGGGGTCGAGGAAGCCAGAAATAATCCGCAGCAGGGTGGTTTTGCCGCAGCCGCTTGGCCCCAGCAGCGACACAAATTCCCCCGGCTGAATCTCCAGGTTGATGTCCCTCAGCGCCATAAAAGACCCAAACTGGTGCATGACCTGGGACAGGGTGAGGCTATGCCCCGTCGCATCGGCTAGGGTAGCTGTGGCCGCGAGGTGGGCGGGCGATGGGGTGGTTTGTACAGACTGCATGGGTTCTGTCTCTGCTATGGATAGTCGGGAACGGACGCGATAGCCGCAGGAGCAACGGCCCCCTACTCTGGGTTCGTAGGAATGGAAAGATGAATGAGTTCGCCAATCTTGGTGTATTCCACCGGGCCACCCAGGCGGGTGACGGGCTGCATGTGTACTGTATCCACCAGACCTAACGGACTTCTGTATAAATCTTTGCGAATATGGAAGCGCAAAACTTGTCCCAGCACCATGACGCTGGTGGCCTCCGCCACGGGCACAATCTGCGTCACCCGACATTCCATCGCCACCGGGGCACCCTCAATCCTGAAGGGCTTCACGTCCATGGCCGGAATCGCCTTTAATCCGGCCACCTCAAATTCATTGGTGCCGTGGGGCAGTTCCATCGCCGTTGTCACCATCGCCTCAGCCAGGGCTTCATCCACCACATGGCAGACAAACTCCCCCACCTCCCGCACATTGCGTAGGGTGTCCTTTTCCTGGGGTTCGCGACGGCGCAGGGCCACCGAAAACATCAGTGTGGGCGGAAAGCCCGACACCGCATTAAAAAAGGAATAGGGGGCGAGGTTAGGCTGGCCCTCGGCGCTGATCGTAGACACCCAGGCAATGGGGCGCGGGGCCACCACGCTGGTCAACAAATGATAGGGGGCGGGCACCGCCATCTCCGCCGTGGCCAGGGTGATCATCTCCGGGGGATCGAGGTCGGGCATGGTTGGTCGGGCACTGTGGACTCAATGTGGAAGAAGGGCGAGGAGACCTCGCCCCTACGGTGTAATCCATCCATTGGGAGGCTAGACGTTAACCTAGGACTGCACCGTTTGGTTGAACCGTTCGATCCAGTCGGCCCGCTGGGGGTTGATGGTGGGCCAATCGAGGTTGTGGGCCATGGCGATGAAGTCATCCACCGACTCGATCCCCATGGACGCAGCCAACTGGGGCGGGAAGTCTACGGTGTTGTTGGATGGGATATAGAAGTAGGGCGCACCGACCACCTGCGCCTGGGCCGCTACGCTCAGCATGGCATCGACGTAGGCCACAGCCCGATCCAACCCAGCGGAGGGATTTTTCACAATGTTGAGGCTGTAGCGGGCGGCGGCAATGCCCGTTTCCAGGGATGCAATCCCCACCGGGACACCCCGTTCCGCCAGGGTCAGCGCGTCGTTGTGCCACATGGGAGACACGTCAATCTCGCCCTGCTGGAAGAGGGTGAGCAATGCCCCAGGGTTCGCCGCCACACCATTCACACGGGGCAGCATTTCCGCCACCGCCTCAAAGGCAGGTTCAATGTTAGATTCATCGCCCCCCAGGGTCTTCGCCAACTCCACCATGAAGGAGGTACCCAAGATGCTGTTGAGGCTGACCAGCCCCAGTTGAGCATTCAGATTGGGGTCAAGCATGACTTCCCAGGAGGTGGGCGGCGTTTGCACCCGCTCGGTGTTGTAGGCCAGCACAATGCCCTGGGCATAGAAGATCGGTGCGAGCCCCTGATCGCTAAGGAAGCCCGGGTTCACATCGCTGCTGTTGGGGCTTTTATCCATGGGGAAGGGCTGGAGCAGGTCTTCCGCGATGGCCACAGCATTCTGCCCATCGTCTAAAATCAGCACGTCAAAGGGCGGGTTCTCTGGGGAAGCCTTCACCCGTGCAATTTGCTCAAAGGCCAGCAGGGGTTGGGCGCTGACGGCCACCCCAGTTTGATCCGCCACCACCGGGGCCAACGCTTCCCGAAACAGGCTGTCCGTGGTGCCAGGGAAGGAGGCCACGATCAACTCACCCGCCACATCGCTTTCTGCGGTCACGGTGGTGCCCCCCTGGGGAGCCGAGGCATCGCAGCCCTTCAGCGCCCAACTGGCCCCCAAAAACAAACCCGCACCCAACACAGAGCGACGGGAAACTCGCTGTAACGACCGATGATTCACGGTGTGGATACCTCTCTAGATAACGCCGGGACAGAAGTTTGCGTACTGCATACAAGTTAGGCTTCTTGTATACAAATAAGTGCCTAGGGGAATCCGTAATATAAGCTACCGTTTAGCCAAGTGTGGTTATTCCGGCGAGTTCATCAACCCTGGGTGATCCTGGGGCCGGGGGCCAGAAGCATCCCAAAAGAAACGACGGTCTTCGGCGGCAATGGGGCGGTCGTTAATGCTGGCTTCGCGGCGACGCATTAGACCATTCTCGGCAAATTCCCAGTTTTCGTTGCCGTAGGCCCGGTACCACTGCCCCGCATCATCGTGCCATTCGTACTGAAAGCGCACGGCAATGCGGTTTTCGCCAAAGGCCCACAGTTCCTTCACTAGGCGATAGTCCAGTTCCCTATCCCACTTGCGGCGCAGGAAGGCCCGGATGGCTTCCCGTCCTTGGAAAATTTCGGCCCGATTACGCCAGTGGCTATCTTCCGTATAGGCCAGGGCCACCCGGTCGGGGTCGCGGCTGTTCCAGGCATCTTCTGCCATGCGGACTTTGGCGATGGCGATGTCATGGGTGAAGGGGGGCACAAGGGGCGTAGACATAGGGACAGTATTGGATAAGGAGACCTGGCCCCCGGATACTGGGGGTAAGTAAGCCGGATTTAGGATGAGATGTTGCTGGCCGGACAACAAGGCTACCAACCAACTAGGCTACCAGGGCGGGTTCGGGTAGGGCGTGGAGCATCTTTTTGAGCTGTTTCAGGGCGGGGGTAACGATGGCCACAAAGTAGGCTTCCCGCAGTTTGCGTTCTGGGGCGCTGCCGTGGACATAGGCACGGGCTCCGGCGTGGAGCATCGCCGACTGAGCCGTCCGCAGAGAGAGTTCTGATCCCGCAATCCGGGCCTGAATCACTTCACGGATGAGGGCGATGTCTTCCACCGCCCCCGTGCAGGCATCGAGGCGATCCGCTAGGGCGTAGGTACGCTCACGGGCCATCTGCAAATCCAGGGCCAGGTCGTCGGCTTGGTCGTCCAAAAATTGATTCACATGGCCGAGACGCTGGTTGGAACGGCGGATTAGCTCAATGCAGTTATCCACTAGCCCCAGACCCATGCCCACCTGGGTGAGGATGAACCCAGGACGAATGCAGCGCACATAGGTTTCGCAGGGGGCGGCCAGTACGCGGTCGTGGGGCACAAACACCTGGCGGAACACACAGCTATAGGTTCCGGTTCCTTCCAGGGCGATAAAGTGGGCGTTGCAACGCAGGGTCAGCCCCTCCAGGGCATCGGACACCACTGCCATGAGATACTCATCGCTGTCGGCAATTTTGGCAGCCACACCAAACTCGTGCCCCGGCCCCAGGTTAGAGACCCAGGGCAGCATCCCGCTAATTTCAAAACCACCCTCCACAGGCACAGCCGTCAGGGCAATTTTCTCGATGTCAGCAAAGTGCTTCATCGGGTTAGACAGCCCCGTCCCGGCTAGTTTCTGTCCAGTGACAATATCTGGCAGCAGGGTTGAGGCGAGGGCCGTATTGTGGGTTTTTTGCAAATACCAGGTACAGGCCACCTGGCACCAGGTCATAAATCCCGTAGAGACACAGACCTTGGACACTTCTTCAATAGCTTGAATGGTGGCCCGCAGCCCTAGCCCCGTGCCACCAAAGTCAGGAGATACGGCATGGGCAAAGGCTCCGGCTTCTCCCAACTGAGTCAAAATATCCGCCGGATATTCGCCCTTGAGATCAATATCTTGCACCTTAGGGGTTAGAGCTTCCTGAACCACTAATCGAACAGCAGCAACGGCTGATTCGTGGGTCAGTAAGGTGTTTTTCAAAGGTGCGGTTTGGAGTGTTTGCATGGGTCAAAAGGATAATTTTGGCCTGAGGTTATCGTGACGTATTGTGAGGCGAAAAGTCCATAAAAATCAGACTCCTAGCGCACAGTTTGGGTAGGGAAGGATGGATGCGGCTAGCGCACAAGGGCACAAACAAGCTGGGGTTCAAGGTTTGGGGACTGGCTAGGACAAAGGCTAGCTGGGACAAAGAAACAAGGCTGGTCAGGCCATCTCTTTTGTCTCAACATAGCCAGTCCCATTGGCCTAGGCCATTTCCACGGAAACGGGCATGGGGTTGCGCAGGGTGGCCGAAACGGGCGACCACTCGTTAGCATGGGCCACCATTTCCGCCAGCACTTCCTTGGAAGCATCGCCGTCGATGTCTACCTTAACGCGCACATCGGTGAAGCCAATTTGGGGTTTGGCCAGTTCCCCGGTGCCCCAGGTGCTGGTGATGTTGATGTCGCCTTCCAGGGAAATTTCCAGCTTGGTGAGGGTGATGCCCCGCGCCGCTGCGTTGGCCTGAAGACCCACCGCCAAGCAAGATCCAAAGGCTCCTAACACAATTTCCGAGGGGTTGGGGGCGGTGTTGTCGCCCAGCAGACCGGGGGGTTCGTCAACCACAAAGGCGTCTAGGTCGCGGGCATAGTTTAGGCTGCGGAACTTGCCTTCGCAAACGGTTTTCACCTTCAGGGTCTTGTCGGCGGGGTTGGCCCGATTTTTTTCCCCCAGTTCCTTCAAACCGTCTACGGAAATGGGCGCGAGGGTCGTTGTTACGTCTGACATAGCTCTACCAAATAGAAAAGTCTATCTAAATCAAATTTAGGCAACCCATCTCCGATAAACTGTATTCCTAGATACGAATTCAACGGTATCGGAGGGGTAATGTCCTATATCAAGACGTTACTGAGTATGGGAACGTCACGGTTTTGGCCTGGTGGGCTGTTCATGGGGCAGATATTTTTGGGGTCAGGCGTGTTTGTTTATCGCTGAGTCGGGTTAGCCGTTGGATACTGGTCATAGATGACGACTAGCCCTGCATTAAGCCCTGCATTAAGGTTCTGAATTGGCAACCCACGGCTCGCTCAATGGGAAGCGTGTCGAGCTGTGGTGATGGTTCCAAATATTTTGCCAACTTGCCTATTTCCCTAGGGCATTGCTGTTCACAGGTATTGATAAGCTATGGATTATTCCCAAACGGTTCGGGCCGCTGCCGCGCAAATTAGCCCCGTATTATTCAGCCGAGAAGGGACGACGGAGAAGGTTCTGGATGCCATTGCTTTGGCGGCGAAAGAGGGCGTTCAACTGATTGTTTTTCCAGAAACCTTTATTCCCTATTACCCCTATTTTTCCTTCATTGAACCGCCAATGAAAATGGGTGCCGCTCACCTCAAACTCTACGAAGAAGCGGTAACGGTACCAGGGCCAGTGGTGGACGCGGTCAGTCGGGCAGCGCGTTCCTACAATATGGTGGTGGTGCTAGGGGTAAACGAACGGGAGGGTGGCTCGATTTACAACACCCAATTAATTTTTGATGCCGATGGCACCCTGTTGCTAAAGCGGCGCAAAATCACCCCGACCTATCACGAACGCATGGTGTGGGGCAATGGCGATGGGGCCGGGTTGCGCACCGTGGATACCGTCGTGGGACGAGTCGGTGCTTTGGCCTGCTGGGAGCATTACAATCCCCTGGCCCGCTATAGTCTGATGGCCCAGCAGGAGCAAATCCACTGTAGCCAGTTTCCGGGGTCAATGGTGGGCCAAATTTTTGCCGACCAAATGGAAGTCACCATTCGCCACCATGCCCTAGAGTCGGGTTGTTTTGTAGTGAATGCCACGGGCTGGCTAACACCGGAACAAAAGCAGCAAATCACCGCCGATGAGGCTTACCACAAAGCCCTAAGTGGCGGCTGTTTTACGGCCATTATTAACCCCAAAGGCGAAATCATGGGCACCCCCTTAACCGAAGGAGAAGGCTTAGTAATTGCCGATTTAGACCTGCGTGACATTTGGGTACGCAAGCGCATGATGGACTCCGTTGGCCACTATGCCCGCCCCGATTTGCTTCAGCTTCAGGTGAATCAAAAAGCCTGGTCAGTTATGCAGCCCATGGCCCAATCGCTAGATTTTGTTGTGACCAATTCTTCCGAACATAATTCTTCAGAAGTCCCTGCATCCATAGTGCCGTTCCCGCTGCCGGAATCTATTTCTCCTGAGTCTTAACCAATGTAGGTTGGGTGCAGCGAAGCGAAACCCAACACTCACTGACACATTGGGCTTGTTGGGTTCTACTATCGCGCCACCCAACCTACGAAAGATTCATTTTTTGTATTACGTCAGCTATTTCAGAATCGTTTTATTCATTTTTTGTGATCCCCATGGAACCCCAACGGTTAATGACGGAACTTCAAACCCGTGGCCTAAAATTGCCCGACCAAACTCCCGGTGTGGCCGGACGTAAAGGCGGCGCAGGGCCATCGGATCACCGGGCCGTAACCATTGATGGCCGCACGATCATGGTGCCGATCTACACGGATACGGCTCACCAGTCGCCCTATGCGGTGGAAACCTGCGGGCCAGATCAAGAAAATTTGACCTACGATCATCAGCCCATTGGGTCGATTTCCTTTCCCAAAGTGCCCCAGTTCTACGGCCTTTCCACCGCCGATGGCATCCCCTACTGGAAAATTGCCCTGCTCCACAGCCATGATGTGCTGGCCACCACCGTCCAGCAAACCTGTATGCGCTACCGGGATGAAACCACCGCCTGCCAGTTTTGTGCCATCGAAAAATCCCTGGCGGGAGACCGCACCATTGCCCGCAAAACCCCCGACCAACTGGCGGAAGTGGCCGAAGCCGCCGTGCGATTGGACGGGGCGACGCACATGATTATGACCACCGGAACGCCCAATTCCAGGGATCGCGGAGCCGCTTATTTGAGCGAATGCGCCCGTGCCATCAAAGCCCGTGTGCCCCTGCCCATCCAGGCCCAGTGCGAACCCCCCGACGATTTTGCCTGGTTCCAACGCATGAAGGACGCAGGTATCGACAGCCTGGGAATGCACCTAGAGGCGGTGGAGGAATCCGTGCGGGCGCGGATCATGCCCGGTAAGGCCGAGGTGCCCGTATCCTACTACTTTGAAGCCTTTGAGGCCGCTGTGAAGGTCTTTGGCTGGGGCCAGGTCAGCACCTACCTACTGGCGGGTTTGGGAGACAGCCTGGAAACTCTGGTGAACACCAGCGAACGCCTGATTCGCCTGGGGGTCTACCCCTTTGTGGTGCCCTTTGTGCCCATCTCCGAAACGCCCTTGGCCCACCACCCCGCCCCCAGCGCCGACTTCATGTTTGCCCTCTATCAACGGGTAGGCGACATGCTCCAAGCTGCCGGGATGACCTCGGACACCATCAGCGCGGGCTGCGCCAAATGTGGAGCTTGTTCCGCCCTATCCACCTTCGAGCGTTCCTAGTTATCTGGTGATGCCCATTTGGCGGGGCTTGATCCCCCCTAGCCCCCCTTATCAAGGGGGGAATCGGAAGCAAAGTCCCTTTGGCTAAGGGGGAAATCGGAGTCAAAGTCCCCCTTGCCAAGGGGGATTTAGGGGGATCTCCGGGGTGTTGTTGAATTTAGGATATCGTTAAGCGAAACCGACGTTGTATCGGGTGAACTATGGTAAACCTCAAGCGTACACGGGAAGATATTCTAGAATCGGTGATCAACACCGTTCATCGCAATGGGTTAACAGCTACGGGATTGAGTAAACTGTTTGACCTCAGTGGGGCATCGTCGGGCAGTTTTTATAACTACTTTTCCTCCAAACAAGAGCTTGGCCATGCCCTCATTGATTTTGAGTGGGAAAAGTTGAAAACTAACATTCTTGAGCCTTCACACCAACAGAGTGATTCCCCTATTGATCAACTACTTTGGATTATAGATGTTCTAGAGAAAAAACAGCATAAAGAACCCTTCTGTGGTGGATGTTTGCTGGGCAATTTAATTGTTGATTTAGCTGAACAAGATCCCAGCTTTCGGGAACACCTCGCCCAGATTTTTAGCCAGTGGGAAGGGGCCATTGCCGAACGCTTAACCCAGGCGCAGGATCAGGGACACCTCAAACCGAGGGTTGATCCGCAAATTCTGGCGAGCCAAATTATGACCGTCCTAGAGGGGGCCATGCTGATGGGCAAACTCTACCAAGACACCGACCGCCTGCGCCAGGGGTTTGACGTGGCCCGTCATCTCATCACCCTTGCCCTCCAAACCGTCGAGCCTTTCTAAGGCTTCAGTCGTTTTACAATAGAGGCAGAGTAGGCGATATCAGATAGACCGATGACTACCACAGCGGACGACGTATGGCGACTCCTGGCCGAACTGGCAGAGGCGCAAAAAGAAACGAAACAAATGTTCCAGGAGACCGACCGTCGATTCCAGGAAACAGACCGTCGGTTCCAGGAGACCGACCGCAAGTTTCAGGAGTCGGATCGTAAGATCCAGGAGTCGCGCCAGGAACTGGGTCGGGTCATTGCGGAAACGCGGCGGGATATGGCGGAATCTAACCGTCAGTTGAACCAGCAACTCGGAGCCTTGGGCGGCAAATGGGGGCTGTTTGTGGAAAATATGGTGGCTCCGGCCTGCAAAACGTTGTTTCTCGATCGGGGTATTCCTGTCCATCGAGTTAGCCAACGAGTACAAGTTATTCGTGATGGCGACACGATGGAAGTGGATGTGCTGGTGCAGAACCAAAACCACGTTCTGGCGGTAGAAGTAAAAAGCAGCCTCAGCGTTGATGACATCAAGGAATTTGTAGAGGATTTGCAGCGATTCCATCAGTTCTTTCCAGAACATGCCGACCGACAACTCTATGGCGCGGTAGCTGGCATTGCCTTTGACCAAGGCGCAGATCGCTATGCCTATCGTCAGGGGTTATTTGTATTAGCCCAGTCGGGGGAAACCATGCAAATTCTTAACGACGCTAGCTTTGAACCCAAGGCCTGGTAATCAACAGCCCTAATCCAGCAAAGAACGGTAGGCCGCGAGGTGTTGCTGGGCGGAGATTTGCCAGGTGTATTGAGACAAAATTGTTTGACTATTTTGCACTAGGGTTTGGGCTTAGTCAGGCTGGGCGGCGGCGAGCATCGCCTGGGTCAAATCTGTAACGGATTCTGGCGGTATCAACAGTGCTTGATTGGGTGTCAGAAATTCGGTAAAGGGCGGTTGGTCGGCGGTGATGACGGGCAACCCCGCCGCAATGGCTTCCAACACCACCAGCCCCCAGCCCCCTTTCACAGAAGGAAAGCAAAACACAGCGGTACAGCGGTACAACCCCGTTAGGTCGGCATCGGGAACGATCCCCGGCAGGTTGTCCTGACACTGGCGTAGGTAGGGGCTGGCGTAGTCCTCCACATGGTGAACCGTACGCACCACATGGGAGCACCTTGCCCTGCGGCCTGAGACGCTGCCACGGGGTTTGGTGGAGTAGGTCAGCAGCGCAATTTTCATCCTATGAGGCCACGTATCACGACAAATTCTAGAGTTTGAGAAGGTTGAAGCGTGATGAGTAAGGTCATCATGATGTCTGTCCCCGTCTGGTCATGGGGATGTCCTAGGATGGGCTGAAGAGGGGTTAAGGCTCGGTGATGGCAGCATTTGAGGGAGAGAATCCGGTGAGGGGCTGGGTGGAGAAGTCCCAGAAAACAGCGGTTTCGTCGCCGTAGGTGAGCGTCAACTGGGGGGCCGCCACAATTTTTCCCATAGCCACACAGGTGATGCCCACTGCCTGGAATTGTTGTTGAACGGGGGCGAAATCCTGGGGTTCAACCGTCAATAAAAAGCCGTAGCTGGGGAAGCACCGCAGCCAGGTTTCCAAAGGCACCGAGTCAGGACAAGGAATTGCCGCCACATCCACCACCGCTCCACAGCCGGAGGTTTCCAGCAGCATCAGCGTGGTGCCCAAAATGCCGCCCATACTGACATCTTTACCTGCCGAACAGAGTCCTTGGTCGGCGATGGCGGGCAGCACCGCCAATTGACGCTGCAACTCTGCTGGGTCAGCCTGGGTGGCTCCATCCCAAAAGGGATACTGAGGATGGAGTTGCCCGTTGAGCTGAGTGGCCAGCACGAGCATCTGACTGGGCTGGGCCGCGAAACTGGAAATGAGCTGGTTGGCCCGTCCCAAAATCGCCACAGACAGCGCATTGTAGGGGCTGTGGCAATTGGTATGCCCCCCCACAATCGGGACATTAAAGGCCTGAGAGGCGGCCAGCATACCTTGCCAAATCGCATCCGCATGATCCGTAGTCGGACTCCACAGAGCATCCACCACCGCCAAGGGACGGCCCCCCATAGCGTAAATGTCGCTCACATTCACCAGCACCGCCGACCAGCCCGCAAACCACGGGTCAGCTTCCACCAGGGGCGGCCACAGCCCCTCCGCCGCCAGCAGCAGATAGCCCTCGCCATCGGGAATGGCGGCACAGTCGTCCCCCAAAGCAATGGGTTCGCTGGTTTGATTGTGCGGCACAAATTGCCCTAAATGACGGGCAGCGATCTGAATATCCTGCTTTTGTGCCAGCCCCAGGGCTGGAAGAATTTGGGCGATCAACTCGGTTAACATGGGCGAAGTTTCGTTAGGACACCTGACGCGCAGACATTGCCAGGGCAGGACGCCTTTCGTCACTAGGGGGATAGAATTCCAGGTCAGCTTCCATCAGGTGATGGGGATGATCGCGCACCTGAATTTCATCAATGCTAGCCCAATGCAACCGCTGAAAGAACCGAACATTTTGAAGCTGCACCGTGGCCAAAAATCGGTCGCAGCCCCAGCCGTTGGCGGTAGTCACCGCTTTGTGAATCAACCCTTTGCCAATACGCCCCACCCGTCGATAATCGGGATGAACCCCTAGGCGTCCACCATACCAAAGACGAGGTTGATTTTCGTAAATACGCACAACGCCGACCACATTTTGACTCGCCGGAACCTCGGTATCAATGGCAATAATGGGATAGGAAACGGAGTCCAAATCATCCTCATCATTCCCCGCAAAAAGCCCTTGCTCTTCACAGAAAATAGCCTTTCTAAGCTGATAATAGCTGGTGACCTCTTGGGTAGAACGTGCCAACTCAAAGCGATATCGACTGTCGGACATCACCATACCTCCAATAGATAAATTGCGGAACCCAAGTTTAGGGTACGGTTAGGTTCCGCCTTGCTATACCCAATCTACGGGGATTTTCTTGTCTAGGATTTCCTAACGACCAAACTTATCCACCTGAGCCTTGAGGTAGCCTTCAGGATCGGCGGGATCGAAGGGAGCCGTTTTTAGGTTTTCAACGCGGGTTAATTCCTGGGGGGCATCCACACCTAATTCCTCCGATAGTTCTCGCGCTAAGTCCGTGAGAAACACTTGTTCAGCGATTTCATCGTAGTTGGCCTGATCCGTAGGCATATAGCCCCACCGCACTAGTTGGGTGGAGATCCAACCAGAAAAACTCTTCCAGGGGTAGGGATCAAAGTAAATCCGATCCGGCACTTCCAAACTGTTACCTTGGCCATCGTCAAAGTTGCCCGTCATCACCGCTTCCAGCACTTCAACGGGTTGGTTGAGGTATTCGCGGGGAGCAATGGCGGCGGCAACTTCCGCCCGATTGGCTGGATCGTTAGCGTAATTAGCTCCGTCAATAATGGCCTTATTGACCGCACGGAAAGTATTCGGATGTTGATCAATCCAATTCTGAGAGGCGGCAAAAGCACAGCAGGGATGACCGGGCCACAGATCTTTGGTCAACATGTGGATAAAGCCGATATCCTCAAAAACAGCTCGCTGGCCAAAATTATCTGGCAGAATAAAGGCATCAATTTGGCCTGCCGACATTTGTGCAATGGCATCTGGGGGCGGCGTAACTAACAACCGCACATCTTTATCGGGATCGAGTCCACCCGAAGCCAGATAGTAGCGAATCAGCAAGTTATGATTGGAATAATCAAAGGGAATGGCAATACTCATGCCTGCAAAATCAGCAGGGCCATTCACCTTACCTAGGTGCTTTTTCGCGACAACGATTCCCTGGCCGTTGTTATTTTCAATGCTGGCTAACTTAAGCGGAAAGGCGGTTGATCCTAACCCAAGGGAGATCGAAATTGGCATGGGCGCTAGCATGTGATAGGCATCCAGTTCCCCGGCAATGGCAGCATCTCGCACCAGTGCCCAACTCGCATATTTCATCAGCGTTACATTGAGTCCCTGGCGCTCATAGAAGCCCAGGGGCTTAGACATAATGATTGGCGTGGCGCAGGTAATCGGCAAAAAGGCAATGCTGAGATCGGTTTTTTCTAGTTCCCTGGTGCCGCTAGAGGTGGATTCTTCGGTGGCCTCCTGATCCGGTTGTTGGGCACAGTTGGCTAGGGTGACTAGGGCTGCACCCACCGCCACGTTCTGTAAAAACTTGCGCCGAGTAAACTGGCTTTTAATTTGAGCGTCGGCAAAAAACTCGCCTGCTTTTGGCCCAAAGGTAGCAGAAAAAGCCTGATCTAATCCCCCCGCTAACTTGATTAAATCTAGGACAAGACGCTCCCGTTTGGGATCATTTTGGCCCGCCATTTTTACAAACAAGGCCGTGCGTACCTCCGCCTGACTCATGGCCTCTGCCACCGCCAAAGTCTGAGGACGATAGAATCCCATTTGGGTTAAATCTGCGATCAGATCTGCCGGATCCTGGGGCATATCCACCATGACATTGGCATGATCAGAGGCAGAATGAACGCGCCCGCACATTGAACAGGGCGTACTCAAAACACTATTTCCACCCAAGGAATAAGTTCTTTGGACTGGACTAGCCAGAGAGACCGAACGATAAGCCATAGATTTCCCTCATGATGACATTCAAATTAAGCCAGAAAGTTCTTCCCTAGCCATTGTTTCTATCCAGGATAGGTATTGCCTCAGATTCCCATGGGTTATCCCCCGTGGGGAAGCAACACCACCCATAAAAAACGAATCTCTCTAAGCTCCATTGCAGGCTTAATTCAGAGATGAATTCTTCATGCTTTTGCCAAGGTTTTATTTTCCTGTCTCTATTAGAATGTTTATTCTAATAGTTTTTTGTAATGGGATATACTTTTCCTCGATTTCCGGCCAAAAAACGGACACCCGATAACCGTAATGGTTCCTGATGTCCGTCAATGGGTTAAGTCAGTCGGAGGAATGTCGAGGGAAATCTGGGCGCAGTCTAGGGCTGAGAACCCGTTGAGTAGTCGCTTTTTACCACTTCTTGTAGGGCAGGAATTTGCCGCACATCACCACCTTGACCCGATCTCCCTTGGGGTCTTCAACCTTTTCGACATCCAGGGTGAAATCAATGGCGCTCATGATGCCATCGCCAAATTTTTCGTGGATGACTGCCTTCATGGGCATTCCGTAGACCTGCATGATTTCGTAGAAGCGATAGATCAGGGGGTCGGTGGGAATTACCGGGTCAAGGCTACCTTTCACCGGAAAATCAGCCAGGGCGTCGATGAGGGAGGCATCGGCTCCGATGGCTTCAATCAGTTGGGTGGCTTCTTCCACCGAAGTGCTGGCCTGACGATAGAAAACCGAGGCAATCCATACCTCGTCGTAACCCGTTTTAGCTTCCAGATCGGCAAAGCTCAAACCAGCCGCTTTCTTAGCCGCTAACAGCGTTTCGGTAATGGCAGAAATAGTCATGACAAGAACCTCTTAATGATGTCGAATAAATTACGTTGAAATGCTGGCCCTCACCCCCAGCTCCTCCCGCTGGGAGAGGGGAACCGGAATGGACTTTTTTCAAAGTCTCTCTCCCACAGGGAGAGGGATTTAGGGTGAGGGCTATCTTTGAATTCGGGCCTCTTCTACGGCGCGGGTTTCGCGGTAGAGGTGGCTTTCCATTTCGGCCTTGAGGGTGTGGTAGGCGGGGTGTTGCTCGATGGTTTCGCGGTTGCGGGGGCGGGGGAAGGGCACCTCCAGGATTTCATCAATGCGGGCGGCGGGGCCACGGGTCATCATCACAATGCGGTCGGAGAGCAACAGAGCTTCTTCGATGCTGTGGGTAATCATAATCACCGTTTTGCGCTGCTGCTCCCAAATCCGCTCGACCTCCTCCTGCAAGAAGCCGCGCGTCAGGGCATCGAGGGCACCGAAGGGTTCATCCATCAGCAGAATTTGCGGGTCGATGGCCAGGGCGCGGGCAATGCCGACCCGCTGCCGCATTCCGCCGGAAAGTTCGTGGGGATGTTTGCGTTCGGCCCCCACCAGGCCCACAAGTTGAATGTATTCCTTGATGATGCGGTCGCGCTTTTTGTCGGAGATTTTGGGGTCAACGGTTTCGACGGCAAAACGTAGGTTTTCCTCCACGGTCATCCAGGGCATCAGGGCGTAGTTTTGGAAGACCATACCCCGGTCTGGCCCTGGCCCGGTGATGGGATGACCATTGAGCAAAATTTCGCCGCCGCTGATGGGGCTGAGACCCGCGATCATGTTCAGCAGGGTAGATTTACCGCAGCCGGAGGGGCCAATAATCGACACAAAGGTATTGGGTTCGATCTCCAAGTTAATGTCTTGGATGGCGACAAAATCGCGGCTGGTTTTGCCGGAGAGCTTGTTAATTAAGCCCCGCTTACCGGGAAATACTTTAGAGACTTGGCGGATGGATAATTGAGCCGTATCTGAGGGCGCATCCGCTGAGAGATAACTGTTCACAGGGGCTGTTCTCATGAGTTTCGACCAAAGGCAACAAATTTTTCCAGAGCGGCAAATAGGCTATCCAATAACAAGCCGACGAGTCCGATAATAAAGATGGCGACGAGGATATTGGCGATGGAGAGGTTGTTCCACTCATTCCAAATGAAATAGCCTAACCCAGTACCCAGCAGCATTTCCGCCGCCACAATCACCAGCCAAGCAATGCCCATGCTGATCCGCAAACCCGACACAATATTGGGCAATGCAGCGGGAATAATCACTTTCCAAATCGTGCGAAGTCTGGAAGCTCCTAGGGTGTTGGCGACATCCAAATAGTCCTGATTGACATTGGCCACCCCAAAGGTGGTGTTGATCAACGTGGGCCAAATACTGGAGATAAAAATGATGAAGATCCCAGTTTTTTCGGAATCCCGCAGCAGGTAAAGACCTAGGGGTAACCAGGCCAAAGGCGAGACGGGCTTCAGTAACTGCACATAGGGATTAAAGGCTTTGTAGGCCACGGGCGACATGCCAATTAGAATCCCCACGGGAACCGCCACTAGGGAGGCTAAAATGTAGCCAATTGCCACCCGCCGGAGGCTGATCAACAGGTTCCAGCCGATGCCTAAATCGTTGGGGCCATTGTTATAAAATGGGTTGGTTACCCACCACCAAAATTCTCCAATGGTTTCGGTGGCGGTGGGCACGCCCTTCACAAACCAGCCTGCCCTCGCACCAATTTCCCAAAACAGCAGAAAGATGCCCAGGGAAAGGGCAAACAGGGCCGCTGCCTTAAGGTTTTCGTTTTGCCACCAGGGATCCTTTTTCACGGTGGGGGCAAGGCCCACTGGGGTTGATTGACTCAATGCCATGGTGAAGATCTCACATTATTGTTCAGAGCGATTGTTGTCGATGGGCGATCATCGTTGATGGGTATCCAGTCCGAAGTCAATGCTCCTAATGTCCAGGAATTTAATCCGTAGTGGCGAGATCTCCTCGCCCTTCTGAATTGGGGGACATCTAGCCGAACACCGAATGCGATCAAAGTGTTAGGGCAACGCATCAGAACCGATCCCATTTAGCCGTTCCTAGAATCCAAACTTCTCAATCTGAGCTTTGACGTAGGCCCCAGGATCGGCGGGATCAAAGGTATCGAAGGCCAACTTTTCTACGCGAACCGTTTCGGTGGGGGGATTTTGTCCCAACTCCTGGGCCAGTTCCCGCGCCAGATCGGTCAAAAAGATGCTCTCGCCCACGCTGGCAAAGGTGTCGTCGTTCAATTCCTGGGCGGCCTTGCCATCCCCCTGCAAGTCCCAGCGCACGAGCTGCGACGAAATCCACTTGGCAAAGCTCTGCCAGGGGTAGGGGTCGAAGCCGATCCGGTCGGGCACGCTGAGGGTGTTGCCTTGGCCGTCCTCAAAGTTTCCAGTCAGAACCGCTTCCACCACTTCGGTGGGCTGGTTAAGGAAGGCCCGGTCGGAGATCGCCGCCGCAATTTCAAGGCGGTTAGCCGGGTCTTGGGCATAGCCCGTCGCTTCGATGATGGCCTTGTTCAGCGCTCGGAAGGAATTGGGGTTAGTATCAATCCAGGTGTCGCTGGCGGCGAAGGCACAGCAGGGGTGGCCGTCCCATAACTCTTTGGTCAACATATGGATGTAGCCCGCCCCTTCGTAGACCGCCCGCTGGTTAAAGGGATCGGGCATCAGCATGGCGTCGATATCCCCCGCAATCAACTGGGCGATGCTGTCCGGAGGCGGCACCGGGCGGATTTGCACATCGGTATCTGGGTTGAGCCCACCGGAGGCCAGGTAGTAGCGAATCAGCAGGTTGTGCATGGAGTAGGGGAAGGGCACGCCAATCACAAAACCCTTGAAGTCGGCGGGGCCGTTGACGTTGCCCTTGTGGCGCTCGGCGATGGTGATGGCTTGCCCGTTGATGTTCTCAATGCTGGCCAGCTTCACTCCAAAGGCGGCGGAACCGAGGCCGAGGGTCATGGCGATGGGCATGGGAGCCAGCATGTGGTAAGCGTCGAGTTCCCCAGCAATGGCGGAATCGCGCACCGCACCCCAGCTCGGCATCTTCACTACTTCGGCGTTAAAGCCGTACTTTTCGTAGAAGCCCAGGGGCTGAGACATGATGATTGGTGTGGCGCAGGTGATGGGGATAAAACCCACCCGAATGTCGGTTTTCTCTAGGCTGCTGGTGTCCACGGGTGCTTCAGCCGCATCCTCCGCTGGGCCACCGCCCCCCGCGCAACTGGCCAGGGTCACCAACGCGGCCCCCACCGCCATGTTCCGCAGAAACTCCCGTCGAGTCGCGCCGCTATTGCGCACGGAATCGGCAAAGAACAGGCCCGCCTGAGGCCCAAAGGCGGCGGCAAAGGCGTTTTCTAATCCGCCTGCCTGTTTACACAGGGCCAGGATCAGCTTTTCTCGCTGGGGGTCATTACGGCCCACCCGCTTCAGGAATAGCGCCTTCCGCAGTTCGTAGGCGTTTACGGCATCGGCAGCCCGGAGCTGGTTTTCCTTGTAAAGGCCCATCTTCACCAGGTCATCCACCATATCCACCGGATCTTGGGGCATGGTGGCCATAAACGACGAGTGATCGGCGGAAAAATGTACCGTGCCACAGGTGCGGCAGGGCTGTCCTAACCCCATCAAACCAGGGGCCGCACCGCTTAGGCGTCCCCAATCACTGAGCGACTTTGCAACGGCTGAAATCACCATAGAAGAAATCCATTGAACGCGACAAAAACCTGTTCCCAATCCGCCCAAGGGCGCAATTAACGTTGAAGTGGACAGTGGACGACCGTGGAGTAGAGGTTAGGGCTAAACGTTAAAACTCAGACTGCCTAACTCAAATCCTTTATCAAAGTCAACCCTTTCCCATCCTGTTTAGAATGCCTGTGCACATCGGCTGTCCTAAATTCACGAGATCTCGCTTTAATCTCGCTTTATTTAAGCCTATCAAGCTCTGACAAAAATCCGATGGGATCGTTTTTGGGAGTTTATGGGACTTTCTTTAGGAATAATTCTATTCCATTAAATTCACCCCTATTTTGTTGGATTAGCTACAGATTCTTTCCGAACTCCTGTGAAGTCGATGTAGATGATATAGTTTATATTTTTGTTATTTCTGTTACAGATTCCTGTCTCCAAAGCTGTGGAGAAACGCCATGACATTGGCGAAACTGCCGCGTAAAATAGCCCGCGTCGCCATAGCCCACCGTCGCCGCCACGGTACGAATCGACTGATTGGTCTGGGCTAATAACTGTCGGGCTTGGGCCATGCGCCGCTCAATGATCCACTGCTTCACGGTGCGTCCGGTGTGAGTTTGCACCAGGTTGGTCAAATAGGCGGGGGAATAGCCTGCGGCCTGGGCCACATCGTTCAGGCCGATGGGTCGCTGATAATGGGCCTCGATGAACTGAAACACTGGGGCCAGTTTGGGGTCAGTGGGAAAAAAGTCGGGCTGGTTTTCGGGGCCGGAAGCCTCGGTGGGATCCCCCCTGCCCCCCTTGGGAAGGGGGGTGTTGAGTTGCCCTGGGGGGGAGGTTTTGCCAGCGTTCAACAGGGCGGAAAGCTGTTCCTGGCGGTGCAATCGGGTGTTGATGGCGGCGAGGAACTGCTCCACGGTGCAGGGTTTGGTGAGGTAGTCGTCGGCCCCCAGATCCATGCCCCGGCGCAGGTCGGCCATGGCGACCTTGGCAGTGAGGAAAATCAGCGGAATCCCCGCCGTTTGGGGAACCTTTCGCAGGGTAGATAGCACGGCATAGCCGTCCATGTCGGGCATCATGATGTCGCACACCACGAGGTCGGGCTGGTGCTGTTGGGCCATGGCTACCCCGGTGGTGCCGTCACTGGCCCCCACGGCTTGGAAGCCTTCAAACTCCAAACACCTTAGAAAAATGTTGCGCGTTTGAACCTCATCTTCAATCACTAAGATCGTTTTTGCAGGCATGAACTTTCCTAATGTCATCCAGCACGGCTACCCATCGCAAATCAACAAGGTATGACGGGGATAATGAAGGGATTCGCAACGCAATCAGATAGCGATGATGATCGTTTTGATGGGTGCCTTGCTTCGCAAATACACCCTACAGCAATCATGGTTCCGCTACGTTATTGGGATGTGCGGCCCTAATTCCCTCCTAGTTAGGTTTTTAACGAGGTTTTAGTAACATCCATGGCAAATCAAGATCGAACGGTGACCTGTGCTACATTAATCTTGTTTTCAACGACCTTGCTGACCATGGTCTATCTTGATTAATCGGAATTTGAAACAGATAGAACGATTTGTTTCACTATTCTTTAGTAAACCTTAAACCGTTTCCCCGTTGTGTAAGGTGATACATTCCCCCGCTTCCCGTCCCGGCCCTGCGGCCTCGATCTGCTGCTGCATTCATCTAGAATTCCGATGACCCAAACCTATTGGTTGCCGTCCCGCACGGTTCCCACCGCCGCTCCCCTAGGCCAAGAGCTAGAGCATTTGCGCCGCCAGCATCACCTCATCCTCAATGCCGTGGGTGAGGGGATCTATGGCCTAGATTTGGCGGGTAACGTTACCTTTGTGAACCCAGCGGCGGCGGAGATGATCGGCTGGTCGGTGGAGGATTTAATCGGCCAATCTATGCACGCGGTAATGCACCATTCCCGCGAGGACGGCCAGCCCTACCAGCGGGAGGATTGCCCCATTTATGCGGCGTTTCAGGATGGCAGCGTGCGGCGCATCACCAATGAAGTGTTTTGGCGCAAGGATGGCACCAGTTTTCCGGTGGAATACATCAGTACGCCCATGCGCGATGAGGAGGGGCGGCTCATCGGCACAGTGGTCACCTTTCGGGACATTACTCAACGGCGCTGGGCTGAGCAGATTCTCCAACGGGCCAACGAGGAACTAGAGCAAAAGGTGCAGGAGCGCACTGCCGAATTGCAGGCCGCCAACCAACAGCTTCAGCAACTCAGCGAGATGCGTTCCCGCTTTGTCTCCATGGTGTGCCACGAATTTCGCAACCCGCTGAACACCATTGCCCTGTCGGTGTCCTCCCTCAACCGCTACGACACCCAACTGCGCCCAGAGGAAAAGACTGACTACCTGCGGGCCATTAACACCAATGTGGAACGCATGACCCAGATGATCGACGACATTCTGGTGATTGGCAAAATTGAAGCCAAGGTGCTGGAGGTGAACCCGCAGCCGCTAGATTTGGTGGCCTTTTGCCAAAGGCTGCTGGCGGAGCCGGACTATCGCCGCCCCCTGGATCCCATTCAGTTCGCCTGCCGATCAAAACACCTGTGGGCCGAGGTGGATGAACGGCTGTTGCGGTCGATTTTGGGCAACCTATTGTCCAACGCCATCCGCTATACGCCGCCCTCCGGTGTTATTACGCTGAAGATCTCGCGACGGCAAAACACGCTCACCTTTCGGGTGCAGGATGCAGGCATGGGCATTCCCCTCAGCGACCGTCGCGACCTGTTCAAACCCTTTCATCGGGGTCGCAATGTCAGCAACATCCCCGGCACCGGGCTAGGGCTGAGCATCGTGAAACAATTTGTGGATCTGCAAAACGGCACCATTGGCGTCACCAGTCGCCAGGGCCAAGGCACCACCTTTACCGTGCGTCTACCCTGGATTCCGGCGCGGTTGACAGCTACCCATTGTCCTAAGCCGACGCTCCAACTCTAGGGTGTGTCATCCATTGAGATACAGTGGGAAGGCCATGATCAAACCCACCTGACTCAACCATGATGACCCGACGCTACACGATGCCCCGTGGGAACACACTCAGGATCTTCGACCTGGTTCCCACGGCTGGGTCGGCGTGACGGCCCAGGACAATGGCGGCATACGTCATCTAACTGATTTGATACAAGCCCACGTCTAACCGCGACGAAACCCCCATGCCTACCGTTGTTGTTGCCACCGGAAATCCCGGTAAATTAAAGGAAATGCAAGCCTACCTAGGCGATCTGGCCTGGGATTTGCAGCTTAAGCCCGATGCATTAGAGGTTGACGAAACAGGGATAACGTTTCTGGAAAATGCCCGACTGAAAGCCTCAGAGGTGGCTAAGGCGTTGGGACAATGGGCCATCGCCGATGATTCTGGCCTAGAGGTGGATGCCCTAGACGGTGCCCCTGGCCTATATTCCGCCCGCTATGCCGATACCGACCAGGCCCGGATTGAACGAGTGCTGCGGGAACTGGAAGGACAGCCCAACCGGGGAGCGCAATTTGTCTGTGCCCTGGCCCTGGCCCGTCCCAATGGCACAATTGCCCTAGAAACCCTAGGCATCTGCCGGGGCGAAATTCTCACCGATCCCAAGGGCGATGGCGGCTTTGGCTATGACCCGATTTTTTATGTGCCGGAACTGGGGCGATCCTTTGCGGAACTCTCCCCCACCGAAAAAGCGATCCACAGCCACCGAGGCGTAGCTTTTCGGCAGTTCATGCCCGATCTAAAAAGGCTGGAGTTATCGTAACTTTCACCAGGGTCTTGACTATCTAGCCCGGCTAACGATCAAAGCGGATCGACGACTCATACAAATCCTAATTGGATAACGGATAACCCCGATTCCCAGCCCAGCAAACCCTAGGGGTGAGGTCTCCTCGCCCGCTGATACCGGGGGCCAACAAGCCGGATTTAGTATGATTGGATCTTGGGCCAGGAGCATGGATTTGGCTGGCGTTCAATCGTGAGACGGGCGCAAGGGATTCAGGGTTTGCCGTTCCTGGGCCAACTTGGTATAACTCAGAGGGCTCGTCTTTGGGAGTAGGTGGTGGCGATGGTCTCGCCCTATCTCTGGCCCAGCAGCCCAGCAGCCCAGTATCTGTAGCAGACGGCCATGACAGACCAAACGGCAGAAAAACCTGAAGTGGCGGTGGCCATTCTGTACCAAGGGGATCGCTTTTTGCTGCAACTGCGGGATGACATTCCCGGCATTCTCTATCCTGGGCACTGGGGCTTTTTTGGCGGCCATATCGAACCAGGGGAAGACCCGCCCACGGCCATGCGGCGAGAGCTACTGGAGGAAATTGGCTACACTCCCTCCGATCTCGATCTGTTTCAGCGGATGGAGATGGATTATGTGGTGCGCCATGTATTCTATGGGCCGTTGTCCGTGGCGGTGGACTCCCTGGATCTGATGGAGGGCTGGGATTTGGGCCTGTGGACGGTGGAGGAGATTCGCCAGGGCCAGCGCTATTCGGAACGGGCGGGGCAGGTGCGTCCGATAGGGCGTCCTCACCAAGAAATTTTGCTCTCGTTTCTCGACCACCGTAGTATAGAAACCGTAGGATAAAACAGGCAACGTGATCGGGCCATTGGCATGACCGAGCCTTCTCAGCAGCTTGAATTATTAGAAATGCTCCCCCCTGGGCTACCGGACTACCGGATTCGGGAGAGCCACCGCGCCCGCCATGTGTCCATCAAGGTGCATCTTAATGGCGACATTGAAGTGGTGATTCCCCCAGGGTTTGACCCCGTTCAGGTACCGGACATTTTGCACAAGCGGCGATCTTGGCTGTGGCAAACGGTGCGACAAATTGAGCACAAAACCGCTACCCTTGCCCAGGATCACTTTGAGGCCAAGCCCAGCCAGATTGAACTGCGATCCCGTCATCAAACCTGGGAAGTCCTCTACAAAGCCAGTCGCAGTCAGCGCATCACCCTCACCCAGCCCAGCCCCCTCACCCTGCAAATTCGTGGCGATGTGGACAATGAGGCCGCCTGTGTGGATCTGCTGCGCCAATGGCTGACTCGCAAAGCCCGCGCCGAGTTTGCCCCCTGGCTACGGGAACTGAGCTTTGAGGTGGGTCTGCCGTTTAATAACGTCTCCATTCGCGGCCAGAAAACCCGCTGGGCCAGTTGCTCTAACCATAAGGACATCAGCCTAAATTACAAACTGCTGTTTTTGCCGCCGGAGCTGGTGCACTACGTCTTTGTCCATGAGCTGTGCCACACTGTCCACATGAACCATTCCAAAGCCTTTTGGCGGCTGGTGGGAGATAAGCAATCCGACTACCAGCACCACCGCAACCATATCCGCGATGGCTGGCGCTACGTGCCCCGCTGGGTAGAGTCCTAATGCCGACCCCAAATCCTCCCCAAGTCCCCTGGGCGCAGTTTTCTTGGGGAGCGAATCCCCTAAATTGGCAATCCTGGCGCGGATCAGACCCCGCTCGTCTGCATCCCCTCCAAACGCCCCACAGCGGCTACCACTGGACAGGCACCCGTCGCCGTTTTTTTGAGGGCTGGTACTTCCGGGTCACCCTACCGGAGGTGGGCCACAGTTTCGCCTTCATGTATTCCATCGAAGATCCCGGTGGGGGCCAACCCCATAGTGGCGGTGCAGCCCAAATCCTTGGCCCCCAAGATCGCTACCTGTGCCGCACCTTCCCCAACCCCCAGTTGTTCTGGGCCTGGAAGGAGGGGCTTGGCCTAGGCCACTGGCGCTATCCCATCGGCCCAGCCTCCACCGATCCCCCCCCGCCCGATCCCAGCATCCCGTCCCCCCGTCCCCCCGTCCCCCCGTCACCCCCTCACTCCCTCACCCCACCCCAATTCCTCCTGCCGGGGGAATTTGATCGCCAGATCCAGGAGGGCTACCAAGTTACCGCCACCTGGCACCAGGGCCAACTCTACGACCCCAGCAGCGGTGACACCGTGCGCTGGCAATATGCCACCGAACCCGTCTATGGCTGGGGAAACCCAACCCAAGCCCAGCAATCCACCGCTGGTTGGCTGTCCCAGTTGCAAATTTTTGAACCGGGCTGGCAGGTGTTGATGGCCCATGGGCTGTCCACCGGATGGATCGAGTGGCAGGGGCAGCGCTACGACTTTACCCAAGCCCCCGCCTACAGCGAAAAAAACTGGGGCGGATCCTTCCCCCAAAAGTGGTTTTGGCTGCACTGCAACGCCTTCGACCAACCCGACCTTTCTCTCACCGCTGGGGGGGGCCGTCGTCGGGTGATTTCCTGGATGGAGGAGGTGGCGATGATCGGCATCCATCACCAGGGGCAGTTCTACGAATTTGTGCCCTGGAATGCCACCGTGCGCTGGCACATTGCCCCCTGGGGTTCCTGGCGCTTGCGGGCCGAACGCCCCGATTACGTAGTGGAACTCTCCGGCCACACCGATCATCCCGGCACTCCGCTGCGTGCGCCCACCCAAAGCGGCCTCACCTTCCGCTGCCAAGAAACCGCCCAGGGACACCTCAGCCTCACCCTCTGGCGTAAGCATGGCCACACCCTCACCCTGTTGATCGCCGCCCAAAGCACCCTCGCCAGCCTAGAAACCGGGGGTGGCCCCTGGGATGAGGACTGGATTTCTGCCGATGGTTGAGGCGGTTGGGGCAAGAAGGGGGGATATTCCCCATGCCAAAGGCGGGTTAACCCGTTGATCTAACCAGGACAATGGGGATCGCGGTGATCTACATTGAGGCGAAGCCCCTGAGAACGAAGGTTGCCCTGCCCTCCAACCGCCCATTTCTATGTCTATGGGCGTAATCTTTCCCAAAAAGTGGGCGGGACATCAAACATTCGCTACCCTAATCAAAAATTGATGTTGCCAAGTGGGCATCCTTGTGTACAATCGTGGGCAACATCCTGCCACCCTATCGTGATTCAACTAAGGAGGTGATAAAAATGACGGTTAATACGACCCCAAACTTGCTGCAATTCCTGCAAGATGATTTAGCCATTTCAACGGCTTCGTTGCAGGTAGCCCTCAAGCACAGTGAACAGGATCCAGGGCCACTGCCGATGATCCTATGGCAATACGGTTTAGTTACCCTAGAGCAACTTGAGCAAATCTATGACTGGATGGAAGCCGCCTGATGTCCGCCTAGCCGTTCTAGGCCGATGGTCAAAGGCGCAGCTCAGACTGCGCCTTTGTTCGTTTTAGGCTACTCCTAGGGTGGCCTAGGCAGGCTTCCTGGCACCGCGTTAGGGCAACGGTTGGCCCTAAAACAGTGCGTTCTTAGCCATCCTCACCTACGGCTTTACAAACTTTAAAGACCATTGTGTCATTTCCGTAAAACCACGGTCTTTTTAGTCCTAAGCTCACGTCTTTCGTTAAGCTACGGTGAAACGTTGAAAGGGCGGCTTAGCCTTTGAGCTTACGCGTCAGATAGGCGTCTCCTGATGGGATTCCCCGGTGGTTTACTGGGGGATTTTTTTGGGCGTTGTTCCCCTAGACAGTCGCTTCAGCGGGCACAAAGACAGGTCGCAACGGCCAGCACCGTCCTATGATGGTATGGGTTTGACGGGGGGCTTTCCCAAACATGTAACCCCTGGGCCAATGCCCTGCCCCCTAGACATTAGTTAGGTTGAACACGCGCATGAGAGATTACGTCGAGTGGCTTGGGTTAATGGCCGTATCGGGCGGTTTGGCCGTGCTGCTGAATACCGTCTTGCTGAACGGTGTCGCCCATGCTCAGATTCCCGCCCACGGATTGGCCCCGTCCTCCGCGCCCCCGGCGGAATTGTGCCTTTGGGTGTCGGCTCCGTCCCAGCCCTAGCCCCGCATCGTTGCGCCGATCCCCCAACCTTGCCACAATGAAAGGCAAGATTGTTAAGTGTTGGAAACATTTCTAGTATGGGATTTCTGTCGATTCTGGGGCTTCTCGTGGGGCTGCTGGGGCTAGGCTTAGTAGTTTATTTCTTCACTGCCCGCCGCTACCAGTCGTCTAATTCCGTAGCCAATGCCTACGACCAATGGACCCAGGACGGCATCCTCGAATTTTACTGGGGCGAACATATTCACCTAGGGCACTACGGGTCGCCGCCGCGTCGCAAGCCGTTTTTGGCCGCCAAGGCGGATTTTGTCCACGAAATGGTGCGCTGGGGCGGGTTGGATCGCTTGCCCGCCGGGACGACGGTGCTGGATGTGGGTTGCGGCATTGGCGGCAGCGCCCGAATTCTGGCCCGGGACTATGGCTTTGCGGTCACAGGCGTCACTATCAGCCCCCAGCAGGTGCAGCGGGCCACGGAACTCACCCCCGCCGGAGTCACCGCCCAGTTCCAGGTGGATGACGCCATGAATCTCTCCTTCCCCGACGCTAGCTTTGATGTGGTGTGGTCGGTGGAGGCTGGCCCCCACATGCCCGATAAGGCCATCTTTGCCAAAGAACTGATGCGGGTGCTGAAGCCCGGTGGCCTTCTCGTCGTGGCCGATTGGAACCAGCGGGACGACCGTAGAAAGCCCCTGAATACCTGGGAAAAGCCCGTCATGCGGCAATTGCTAGATCAATGGGCACACCCTCAGTTCGCCAGCATCGAAGGCTTCTCCGAACACCTAGAAGCCACGGGCCTCGTTGATGGCACCGTCACCACCGCTGACTGGTCGAAGGAAACCCTGCCCTCCTGGCTCGATTCCATCTGGCAGGGCATCGTGCGGCCCAAGGGATTAATTAAATTCGGCTTCTCCGGCTTCATCAAATCCCTACGCGAAGTGCCCACCATTCTGCTGATGCGGTTGGCCTTTGGGGCAGGGCTGTGTCGGTTTGGCATGTTTCGTGCGGTGCGGGGTTAGGGAGTCGGGCATCGGGAGTCGGGGATAGGGTTGTGCGTCCGCACAGATGCGCCCGTACAATGGAAGCGTCCAGGATGTGTCCTAAAAGCTTTGCCATGCCTACGCCCCGCCTGATTATTATTGGCCTCGACTGCATGGAGCCGTCTCTGGTGTTCGAGCAGTGGCGGGAGGATTTGCCGAACCTGAGTCGGCTGATGGCCCAGGGCATGTATGGCCGCATGGAGAGCAGCATTCCTGCCATCACCGTACCCGCCTGGAGCTGTATGATGACGGGGCGCGATCCCGGAGAACTGGGCATCTACGGTTTTCGCAATCGGCGGGATCGGGACTATCACTCCATGGCGATTTCTGACGGGCGGGCCGTGAAGTTTCCCCGTCTGTGGGACATTTTGGGAGAGGCAGGCTGGTCGGTGGCGGTGCTGAGTGTGCCGGGAACTTCGCCCCCCTACGCCGTCAACGGTTCCCTGCTGTCTTGCTTTCTCACCCCTAGCACGGAAGTGCCCTTCACCTATCCGCCGGAACTGGGCGACCAGATTAAAGCCTGGATGCCAGACTTCATGATGGATGTGCCCAACTTTCGCTCCGACGAAAAAGACCGCATCTTAGGAAACCTCTACAGCCTGTGCGACCAGCGCTTTACGCTGGCTGAGAAACTGATCAACCGGGATCAGCCCGACTTCCTGATGCTGGTGGATATGGGCGTAGACCGTCTGCACCACGCCTTTTGGAAACCGATGGATCCGCGCCATCCCCAGTACGAGGCCGATTCCCCCTTTGCCACCGCCATCCACGACTACTACGTCCATGTGGACAAACGGGTGGGCGAGTTGCTGACCCATTGCGACGACGAGACTGCGGTATTGGTGGTGTCCGACCACGGGGCGCAACCCTTGATGGGCGGCATTTGCATCAACGAATGGCTGATCGCCCAAGGCTACCTCACCCTAAAAGAATCCCCCGACCAGGTGATCCCCCTCGACCAGGCGGCGGTGGATTGGGGCCAAACCCAGGTGTGGGGAGCCGGGGGCTACTATGCCCGCATTTTCTTCAACGTTAAGGGCCGCGAACCCGAGGGCACCGTGGCCATGGCCGACTACGACGCCCTGCGCCAGGAACTCACCGAAAAGCTCAAAACCCTGACCGACCCCAGCGGTAATCCCCTGCCCATCAAGGTCTTCAAACCCCAGGACATCTACCAAAAGGTACGCGGACGGGCTCCTGATTTGATTGTGTACTTCGACGATCTAGCTTGGCGTTCCGTCGGCAGCGTGGGCCTCAACAGCCTCTACGCCGTAGAAAACGACACTGGCCCCGACGACGCCAACCACGCCCCCTTCGGCCTCGCCATTTTCCACGACCCCGCCCAGCCCCAAAACGGTCGGGTGATGGAAAGCGCACAACTCTACGACGTGCTGCCCACCCTGCTGCGCCGCTACGGCATTACCCCTCCCGATGGCCTACGAGGCAATGTGTGGGAGTAGTGCCAGGGTGGCTTTGCAATCGGGCCAGTTCACGCTCCCGTTTGGATTCGTGTTTGAAGACGTGCAACGACCTCTGAACTTAGATTTGCTTCTAGCTCAGTTTGTTCGCGTGCCGCTAAAACAGACTGAATCTCAGACGAAGCTTGCCCTAGCGGCTTGATCAATAACTAGAACCGACATTCCGCAGGTTGACGTTTATTTGTTCTTGTGAATCGTCTGAGTCAAGAGATGAAAACCTTGCTATCAAAGGGTTTCAGAAATGGAGTAATTATCGACTCAGCAGTATTATTACTCAGTGATTCCCCGGCTGGATTAGTTGTCCATCGCGTTAGTGGGCATACTCTAAGCCTTCGCGATGACGGGGTTTCACGATGACAGGCTAGCACAGCACATTCAACTGATCCAATTAAAACGTAGCGTCGTGGTCGTAGTCGAGGCAGTGATTATCTTGCCAGATCCGACCGCTTTCCCGGCAGCTTTCGGCATCGGCCTTGAAGGGGATGGCCGCTGGAGCCACCGAGGGAGTCACCAGCTTAGACAACTGCTTCTCGTTGACCTGGAGTAGCCCCATGAACACAGCAATGCCAGACCCCATGACTCCCAACAAAATGGCGAGGGCGAGGGGCGTCCACAGGGGATGGGGTGCAGTTTCAGGATGGCGGAGGCTGTCGCGATGTTCTTGACCTGCCAAAACCACTAGATAGCCACGCCCAAAACCATAGGGGAAGGAAAGCCGCAGGTTGACGGCATGGCGACGGGGGGCCAAGACCGTTGCGAGGGCTTGGCGCTGGTTTTCGCTGAAGGAAGCCGCTATTTCTGGATCCATACGAGCGAAGGCATAGTCCACAATGGTGGGTTGGGTGGGTTGGGGGGCAGATTGGATGGTGGGGCGAGTCATCAGTAGGTCCTCAATGGGATTCTCAGGGTGGGAGCGTAGATGATTCCAGTATATGGTGAGGGGAAAACTGGCCTATACCCTATACAGTAAAGGCTTCTCTTTCTAATTCAATCAGGGTTTCTCTAGCTTTTCAGAACTGATCACCTAAGGATTTACCGAAATAGGCACCCCCATAATTCTACGCAAGATTACGTAGAGCCCAACCCTAGCCCGCCGCTTTTTCGGTGCAATGGAAGGCGCTGCCGTGAGCCCAACGCCCTATAGGCGTCACCCAGCAGGAGGCTAGATCTGTCCCTAGTCTGGCCCTCAGCGGGAGGCCCGCAGGAGCAGATAGAGTCCGATGGCCAAGCCTAGGAAGGTGGGAATCCAGGCGGCGGCAAAGGGAGATACCAGACCCACCTCGCCCATGGCATTGGTGATAAAGGACAGCAGATAGTAGCCAAAGATAATGACGATGCTGATGCCGAAGCTGGTGGCGCGGCTGGTGCGCTGGGGCAGCACCCCAATGGAGGAACCCACCAACCCAAACACCACGCAGACGAAGGGCAGGGCGTATTTCTGCTGAATCCGAATTTGCCAGCGACGGATTTTCTTTTCGTCGCCGCTTTGGCGCACCAGGGCGAGCTGCTGGGTAGCCTCGGCAATGTTCATTTCGGTGTCGTTTTTGGTACGGCTGGCTAGGTCTAGGGGGGTGCGGGGCAGTTGTAACGCCTGGGTTTCAAAGGTGACAATATTACGGAAGGAGCCATCGGGGGCAACTACGTAGATGGTGCCGTTGTAGAAGGTCCACACATTATTTTTGACATCCCAAACGGCGCTCTCGGCACTCACCACCTGGTTTAGCCCCACCTGGGAAAAATCGAGAATCGTGAGGCCATGCATGGTAGTGCCGTCAAAGCGGCGGGCATAGAACTGGCGCTTGAGTTCCTGGGCTTCGGGGTCATCGGCGGCGGGCTGAAATTCTTGGTAGAAAATGTTGCGCTCTTGGAAGGGAGGGCGCTCGGAGTTCAACGCCTGCTCTAGGGTAACGGCGGCTCGGTAGTTGGCGGCGGGGGTAATCAGCTCGTTGAACAAAAACGTCAGCCCCGTGACCAGCAGGCTGAGCACCATGGCCGGGGCAATAATCCGCCGAATGCTCACCCCCACCCCCTGGAGGGCAATCAACTCGCTATCACTGGAGAAGCGGCTGTAGGTCATCATGGTGGCCAGCAAGGTAGACATGGGAAAGGCCAGCACGATAAATTCCGGCAGTTTGAGCAGGAAAATTTGGCCCGCCAGGGTGATGGAGAGGCCCGACTCGGTGATGCGACGAATTAGCTCAAACAATGCCCCCACGGAAATGCCAATGGAGGAAAATGCCCCCACCCCAAACAAAAACGGTAGGGTGAGTTCCTTGGCGATGTAGCGATCCATCACGGCGATGCTGGGCCACCAAGGGCGAGGCCGAGATAGGCGCTGAGCGGGAGAAGAGACCGTTGCCATGGTAGGGAGATCAAGACCGAGAACGTCAGGGAAAAATCGGGCGGCGAAATCAATCAATGAAATCAAGCTAAAGATACGGAGTGGGCCAAGGGGCGGGGCTAGTCCAGAGGCCCCCTAGAGGGAAAAGTCTTGGCCCAGATAATGTTCCCGCACCAGGGGATTTTGGTAGAGATCGTCGGCACTGCCGGAGGCGAGAATCTGGCCGTCGCTCATAATGTAAGCCCGGTCGATAATCCGCAGGGTTTCGCGCACATTGTGGTCGGTAATCAGAATGCCCATGTCCCGATCCCGCAGTTTGGCCACAATGTCCTGAATTTCCGCCACGGCGATGGGGTCTACCCCGGCAAAGGGTTCATCGAGGAAGAGAAACCTTGGCCCATCCGTCCCCGATGCTAGGGATCGGGCCAGTTCCGTCCGCCGTCGCTCGCCCCCGGAAACCTGAATACCCAGGGTGTTGGCCACCCGCTCCAGCCGAAATTCCTTCAGCAGGTGGTGCAACCGATCTTCGTGTTCCTCCACGGGCACGCGGGTTTGCTGAAGCACCAGGCGAATGTTATCGGCCACGGAGAGGTTACGGAAAATACTGGCCTCCTGGGCTAGGTAACCGATCCCCAACCGAGCCCGCTGATGCATGGGCAGGTCGGTAATATCAATTTGGTCGAGGCAGACTTTCCCTCGGTCAGGGCGCTCTAATCCGGTGGCCATGTAGAAAGTAGTGGTTTTCCCGGCCCCGTTTGGCCCCAGCAGGCCGACAATTTCCCCCTGGGCCACGGACAAGCTCACCCGGTTCACCACCTGGCGCTTCCCGTAGGTTTTTTGTACGTTATCCAAAACAATTTTCAAGGGAGCCTGGGCAAGTAAAGGGCAAACAGCGCTGGAGTGATTGTATCAAACGCCCCCTAGCCATGGGTGTAGGGCGACCTCAACCCCGGAGTCCCGCTAAGGCCGGAGGGGCTCACTGTTTGAGTTGTCTGAGTTGCCGGGGTTGGGGGTCTGGTCTGGGGAGGTGGGCTCTCGGTTGCCGCGCTGATCCACGGGGTTCACCTCGAGTACGGCGGCGGGCGGCGTGGGCGACACGCGGGGGGGAGTGGGTGCGGGAACGGCCATGGCTGGAGCCTGGGAGGCCGGAATTTGGTAAATGGTTTCCACCTGTTCCCTGGGGCGGGGGGCCGCCACAAAGCGTCCTTCGTCGATCAGGTAGGTGACCACTTCGGCCCGCAGGATATTGCCCTCCTGGGTAACCAACACATTGCCACTGAGGACGATGCGCTGCTCGTTGCTGTAGTAGTCGGCCTGGGCAGAGGTGGCCCGAATTTGCTGGGAGGGATAGTCAATTTGCACGTTGCCCCGCGCCGTGATGACGCCCGTGTTGGTGTTAGCTTCCTGGATGTCGGATCTCAGGGTGATGGTATCTTGGGCCTGGGCCAGGGGAGCCCAGGGGCGCAATCCACCCACCAAGGACAGCACCGCCGCCAAGGGCACCATGAACCACCGTCGATTTAGGCTGTGCCTCATCCTCTCCCCCTGCTTTCCTGACCTGATCATGTCAGCTTACCCACGCTTGATCGGTTGATCTGTGTTCCGTTGGTGTCGCTGTCGGTTCTGTAGACCGAACTTAGTCTAATCCACCGTGAGCAGGAATGGCCCCTGCCCCGTGCGGTCAAAGGCGTTGACGAGGACACGATAGGATCCATTGCGCGGCAAGGTGATGACCAGTTCCGAATTGGTATCACTAGGACTACGGTCGTCGTTTTCCCCTAGGCGATTGCCTTGATCGTCCAGCAGAATTAGGTAGGTGTCAAACACATCGCTACTGAGCCTAACGCGCACGGTTTGGCCCGCCCGCCCCTGGAAACGATATTCCTGGTAGAAGGATCCATCATTGAGGGTGGCATCGCCGGGGCCAAGGGTGCCCTGCTGGCGTAGGACGGATCCACTACCCTGGGGAGCGCTGGGGGGTGTCCCCGCATTGCCGCCATTGCCACTGAGGCGCAGTTGGTAGCGTCCGGTTTCGCCCTCGGCGTAGGCATTGGCAAAGATCAAATAGGTGCCCGTATAGGGTAACTGCACCGACAGCCGTGCATTGAGGTTGCCACCGCTGTCGTCATCCTGCACAAAGAACTCCTCATCCCCCGCCGCCAGCAAAATTAGGTAGGCATCGAGTTCGTTGCTGACCATGTCAATGGTGATCCGCTGCCCCGCTTGGCCCTCAAAGCTGTAGGGGTTGTAGTAGCTGCCATCGGGCAATACGTTACTGCGGCTATCAAGCTGGCCCTGCACCGGGGATCCATTCAAGGCGATGGCGGTGGGTTCTCGGTCGGTGCGTCCACCCTGGGCGGTGGTGCTGGCCTGCCCAGACCGCACCGAGGCCAGAAATTGCTGAACGGCATCGGTGGGGATGGCAAAACCGATGCCCACGTTGCCCCCAGATTGCCCGGTGGTGAAAATTGAGGTGTTGACGCCAATCATTTGGCCATCGCGATTCAGCAGTGGCCCACCGGAGTTGCCCGGATTGATGGCGGCGTCGGTTTGAATCAGGTTGCGCTCGGTGTCGATGCGGCTGATGATGCCTACGGTGAGGGTGCCCTGGAGGCCAAAGGGGCTACCAATGGCCAGGGCGCTTTGGCCTACCCGTACCGAGTTGGGGGGTGCAATGGTAACGGTTGGGAGGTTGCCGGGGTTGCCCCGCAAGCGCACAGCGGCCAAATCCAGCCGATTCTGGCCATAGCCCACCACATCCCCCTGGAAGGTACGACCATCGGCGAGGCGCACCGTTACCACCCGATCTCGACCCACCACATGGGCATTGGTGAGGATCAGCCCACTGGCATCCAAAATACTGCCACTGCCGCCGCCATCACGGGTTTGGATGGCTACCACCGCCGGACTGACGCGGTCGTAAACGCGAACCGTGGTGGCTTCATCCAGGGTGGACTGGGCTAGGGCGGCCTGGGGGCCAAGGCTGCGAACACCGGGCCAGGGAGGTGTGCCGGGAAAAACACCTAGCAACATACCCAGGACTAGGGAGCCCGAAGCCAATCGTGCGAAGGCCAATCGTGGAAAGACGGGGTGTGCCATAGCGATAGGGTTGACGGGGATGAGGAGAGGGGAGGGGAGGGGAGAGTAGGGGCGAAGTGCAATCTGGGTAACGGAGGATCGGGTTAACTGGGGGAACCGCGATTGGATAGGGTTTACACCCCTATTCTCCTAGGGTCAGGATAACCCTGGTCAAGGGTCGTTATTCCAGGCGGTTAGGACAGTTTGCCCACAGGCACGATAGCGGCATCAACCCAGGTACCAATCCAGACATTCAGAGGGCCGTTGCTAGGGGGCAGTTGATAGGGGGGCAATGGCTAGGGGGCAATGGCTAGGGGGCAATGCCTAGGGGGCAATCTCAACTCGGTTGCGGCCTTTGGCTTTGGCTTGGTAGAGGGCGGCATCGGCGGCTTTAATCAGGGCGCTGGTTGTGGCTCCATGGTTGGGGAAGCAGGCCACCCCCAGGGAGGTGGTAAAGGGTTTCATGGTGATGCCCTGGTAGTTCACCCGCAGGCGTTCGATTTCGAGGCGAATGGCCTCGGCCCGCATCTCCGTCACCGCCAGGGTCGATTCGGGCAAAATCAGAGTCATTTCCTCGCCCCCGTAGCGGCAGGCAATATCCGACCCGCGCACCCGTTCCCGCAGAATTTTGCCCACCGCCTGAAGGGCCAGATCCCCGGCATCGTGGCCGTAGGTGTCGTTGACGGTCTTAAAGTAGTCAATATCCAGCATAATCACCCCGATGGGATGGTTGTGGCGCTGGGCTCGCTGGATTTCCTGATGCAGGGATTCCTCTAGGTAGCGGCGGTTAAATAGGCTTGTCAGGGGGTCTCGAATGCTTTGGTGCTGGAGGGTTTCGCGCAGGTGCAGGTTGGCGATGGCCAAGGATAATTGCTCGGCCACGGTGCGGGCCAGTTGTCGCTTGGCCTCCGGGAAGTGGGCGGGGGTCTCGGCACAGAGGTAGAACAAGCCCAGGATTTCCCCTTGGGCCTGCATGGGCAAACATAGGGTGATGGCGGAGTCCGGGGCATGGCTGTGATGGCAGCGCAGCCCTGCTTGATCAGGGTCTATCAGGTGGCTGCGGCCCCGCCGCAAGGCCCAGCAGTCTTGGGGATGAAACTCGGTCATGGAGGTGAGATGTTGGCCCCAGGTGGCCACCAGTTCCGCGTAGTTGCGGGAGGCATTGATGATGAAAAGGCTACCGCAGCAGTTGGGGAACATCGGAGCCACCAGGGTGGCCATGGCCTCGTAGGCTTCCTGCACCGTCAGGCAGGACTGGATGAACTCGTTCATTTCGCCCAGGCGCAGCATTTCCTCCTGGCGCTGTTGTAAATCCTCCACGTTGTCCTGCAATTTCTGGTTCGATTGATGCAGGGCCAACTCCGACCGCTTCAGGGGGGTGATATCTCGACAGGTGACCGCCAGCCCATCCCCCAGTATCACGGCGGTCACCTCCAGCCAAAAGTCTTGGTCTTGATGGCGATAGTGAACCGACTGCTGGGCGGGCTGTTTTGTACTCACCACCTGCTGACAGAGGGCAAAGAGGGTATCGATATGGCGATGGGGGCGAATATCCAGCAACCGTCGTCCCAGGATGACTTGGGGATCCTGGTCTAGAAGTTTGGCCGCAGTGGGATTGCACAGCAGCCATTCAAAGTCGATCACCAGGTTATCCTCGCGCACCGACCGAAAGGCCATGATGCCATCGAGAGAGCTATTTAAGACGCCGCTAAGTTGCATTTCTGAGGTTTGCAGTGCCGCCTGCATTTCCACCGTGGAGGTTACATCCAGGTGGCTCCCCACCATCCGCACCACCCGCCCTTCGTCATCCACCACATGGAGCAGGCGGGTCAGCATATGCACCGTTGACCCGTTTTTGTGACGATAGCACTGCACGAGGGAAAAGTGATCGGTGCGTCCCGCGTTGTAGTCCTCCGTGAGCCGCTGGGAGCGTTGGCGATCCGCCTCAAACACCACCGACTCCCACATGGCCAGAGAGTTTTCCAGTTCGTGGTCTTCGTAGCCGAGAATGGCCTTCCATCGGGGGGAAAAGTAGATTTCGTTGGTGAGTAAATTCCAGTCCGAAAAGCCCTCGGAGGAGGCTTGGAGAACTAGTTCGAGCTGTTCCTTGGTGGACTTGAGATCCATCTCAGATTGTCGCCGATGGGTGATATCGCGGGCGGCGGCATAGACCACCGTACCCACCGGAACAGATCGCCACTCAATCCAGCGGTAGGAACCATCCCGGCAGCGGTAGCGGTTGACGAAATTAAGGATTTCCTGCTGATCCGAAAGGGTGGCTAGCGTGGCGGTGGTGGCTTCTACATCGTCGGGATGGACGTAGTTCATAAAGGGTTGGCCCTCTAGCTCCTCTAGGGAGTAGCCCAGGGTTCTTTCCCAGGCGCAGTTGAGGCGGCGAAAGTAGCCATCGGTGTCGGCAATGCAGAGCAAATCCAGGGAGACCGAAAAGAACCGATCCAACTCATCAATTTTGGTTTTGAGGGCCAGTTCCGTCTGTTTGCGCTCGGTAATGTCCCGCACAATTACCAGGCATTCTTCATCGCTACAGGGCACCAGACGCACCTCTTCGTAGCAGATTTTGCCATGCTTGGGCACCTGCTGTTCCCACACCTGAAGCTGCCCCGTGGCCAGGGCTTGGTCAATGCGCTGGAGCTGGTAGTGCAGAATATCGAGGGGCAGCACCTCCGAGAGATGGCGCTGAATCGGCAAAAAACTGCTGGAGGTCTCATCCTTGGGCGGCAACACCATAAAGCAGGTGCCATCGCGCCCCACCCGCAGCAATAAATCCGGCATGGCCGACAGAATCGCCTGGTTGGTGGCCTCGCTTTGGCGCAGAATAATTTCCATCTGCTGCCGCTGCATTTCCTCCCGCTTACGTTCGCTGATGTCGGTATGGGTGCCAATCAACCGCTGGGGCTGGCCCTCGGCATTCCATTCAATCACCTGGCCCCGGTCAAGGATCCACTTATAGCTGCCGTCCTTGCAGCGCATCCGGTGTTCGTTTTGGTAAATCGGGGCTTCCCCGCGCAGGTGAGCTTCTAGGTCAGCGTAGCACTGGGCCTTATCGTAGGGATGCACCCGGCTGTCCCATTCCTCTAGCCGATTGCTGATCTCGTGGTCGTCGTAGCCCAACATCATTTTCCACTGGGCCGAGAAAAAAACCTCATTGGTGATCGGGTTCCAATCCCATAGGCCATCTCCGGTGCTCTCTAGGGCCATTTGCCAGCGCCGTACCGTGGCTTGCTCGGCCACCAGTTGCTCTCGCAGAGATTGGTTAGCCCGGTTTAACGCCATTACCTGTGCCCGCAGGGCGTCCATGGTTTCCGCAGGGCTCACCATAGACTCGGTTGAGAACCCCAGTAGATTTACGCTAGGGCTATCCGTCCATATGCTCTCACCAGCCACAACATCACCTTAGGAACAAAACGGGAGCACAGAAAAAAATGATGCACTACACAACCCTTGCCCTCAGATAAAGGCAAGATTAACCACTCATCTCTAATCTTTGTGTGCCCATTCCGAGGGGATAACCACAACCTAAGCCGCCGTTCTTTAACCTTACTTAAGAAAAGCATCAAGCGCTGATAGAGGTAACCATGGCTACTCCTATCTTTACGTATAAGGAATCAAATCGTCTTATCGATCACATTTTATTTAAGGTTGTTAGGGCTTTTACGGAAGCGATGCCTTGTCCCAGCCCTAGGGAATTACTGAGGCATCGCAGATCGTCGGATCGCGAACCGGGCCAGCGGGCCAAGCGCCCAGACCTTGGGCTACCCCTAGGGCCAAACTACGGCTTGTACACATTTCATCGCTATCCTTGAGCGCCTGGGAGATCCCCCTAAATCCCCCTTTCCAAGGGGGACTTTGAATCCAGTTCCCCCCTTCCCAAGGGGGGCTAGGGGGGATCAACCCTCAGCGCAAGGCGAAATCGAGATTTCTGGATCAGCGGGGGCTAGGGCCAAAGGAGGGTGGTGGCATTGTCCAGGGTTTCGGGTTGGCCCTGGGCATCCACGGCATTGAACCGCTCTAGGATGGGCCGCACCGCCGGGGGCAGGTAGGAAAAGTCAAACTGGGGATCGCCGTTGGCAATGGTGGGCCAAAAGTGGCTGAGGCTGGGGGCAAGGGCTTCGGCCTCGGCCTGGGAGAGGTTAATGGGCGGAGCCGCCAGAAACTTGGCCATAAACACCCCAGCCCGGTCGCACATCCATGCGTAGGACATGGTTTGCAGATCATCCCAGGGGTTGACCGCCAGCAGCCGATGGGATTGCACCGCCAGCCGCAGGGATTGGCCCCGCTCCCAGTTCCCCTCCAGCACTCGGTAGGGATGGGGATAGCTGACCAGGGAACCCGTCAACACTTCACAGAGCGAACCCTGGCGGGCAATGTTTTGCACATGGAGGTGCCCGGTGAACAGCAGCGGCACCTGGGCGGCGGCTAAAGGCTGGATCAAAGCCTGCCGATTATGCACCATGTAGCGCTGGCCCAGGGGGCTTTGGGCCTGTCCCCACAGGTGTTCTAAGACGTTGTGGTGCAGCATCACCAGCACTAGGTCGCCTTGTAGACGGGGCAGCAGATCCGCCAACCAGGCCAGTTGTTGATCATCCACATAGCCCACCCCCAATTGCCGCCCCGCCCCATCAAAGGCGTTGGAATTGAGGCCAAGCAAATGGATGCCGGGGAGAATCTCCCGGTGATAGTAGGGGGCGGGGCCATCGTAGCCAAACCCCTGGTAGAGGCGGGGAAAATCGGCTAAGCCAATGGCCTGGGGGCTGGCGTCGTGGGCAATGATGTCGTGGTTGCCGGGAACCACGTAGGCCGGAAAGGGGAGGCGCTTGAGCCGCTGGATCAGCCAATCGTGGTTTTCCCATTCCCCATGCTGGGTCAGGTCTCCCGGCAGCAGCAGAAAGTCTAAATCCAGGGTTTCCAGGTGGGCAAAAATTTGCTCTAACCCCGGAATACTGACCTCAACCAAATGAAAGCGGTGGGGGTGGTCGGGGATGGTTTCTGGGAGGGCGACGTGGGGGTCGCTGACGATGGCAAAACGAAAGCGCTGTCCCATAGGGTGAGATGGATGGCGTCAGACTCCTACCAGCCTACCCGCAAAGGGTGGCCCCCGTGTCAGTCGATTCCAGTGCCCTATACGTTAAAGCGGAAGAGCATCACGTCGCCCTCCTGCACCACATATTCTTTGCCCTCGCTGCGGACCAAGCCCTTTTCCTTCGCCGCTGGCATCGATCCGTTGTCCACCAGGTCTTGGTAGGCGACGGTTTCGGCCCGAATGAAACCGCGCTCAAAGTCGGTGTGGATGACGCCCGCCGCCTGAGGGGCCAGCATTCCGGCTTTGATTGTCCAGGCGCGGGTTTCCTTGGGGCCAGTGGTGAAGTACGTCCGCAGGCCCAGCAGTTCGTAGGTGGCGCGAATCAGGGTCATCAGCCCCCCTTCGGTGACGCCTAGGGCATCCAAAAAGTCCCGCCGTTCTTCGTCGTTGAGGTCGATTAGCTCCGATTCCACCTGGGCCGAAATCACCACCACTTGCGCCCCTTCCTGAGCCGCCACTTCGCGCACCTGTTCCACCCAGGCGTTGCCGCTGGCGAGGTCATCTTCGGAGACATTGGTGGCGTAGATAACGGGCTTGCGGGTGAGCAGACCGAGGGGTTTGATGATGGCCTCGGCCTCTTCGTCGAGTTCTACCTGGCGGGCGGTTTTGCCCTCGTTGAGGACGGGCAGGATTTTTTCCAGGATAGCTAACTCCGCCTGGGCCTCTTTGTCGGCGCGGGCCAGCTTGCGGACTCGATCCACCCGACGCTCTAGCTGGGCCAAATCCGCTAGGGCCAGTTCCAGGTTAATCACCTCCATGTCGCGCACGGGGTCTACGGAACCGGACACATGGATAATGTCATCGTCCTCAAAGCAGCGCACCACATGGACGATGGCATCGACTTCGCGGATATTGGCGAGGAACTGGTTGCCCAAGCCTTCCCCTTGGCTGGCTCCTTTCACCAGTCCGGCAATGTCCACAAATTCTACGCGGGCGGGCACAATGTCGTCGGAACTGGAGAGGTCGGCCAACACCTGAAGCCGAGGATCGGGCACCGCCACGACCCCCACGTTGGGCTCGATGGTGCAGAAGGGAAAGTTGGCGGCTTGGGCCTTGGCGTTGGCAACCACGGCATTGAAGAGGGTCGATTTTCCAACGTTGGGCAGGCCCACAATTCCGGCTCGTAGCATGGGTTTAGGTCGTCAAATAAAGGGGCAAGGCATACCATCATACCCCTTCAGCATAGGGGAGGACGCCCCCAATTCAGCTACCTGTTGCAAGCGCCGAGGGTTGCTATACCCTTAGAACGACATAGGTCTTAAGCAATGGCCTGGAGACAACGTGGGTAGGGGAGGACAGGCGCAATGGTGAGGGCAAGGTGGCGGGCGGGGTGGATTAGCCTAGGGCTGGGGCTAGGGGTGCTGCTGTCGGGGTGTCAAACCCTGGGTCTAGCCGGGTCTTCCCCCGATGCCGATACGGAAACGGGCAACCAGTACGTCAGCCGTTCGGTGCGAGGCAACCGACTCGTTAGCCGCAACGTTCCCGCCAGTTTGGGCCTGCGGCGAGGCTGGCAACCCGCCCCCTTTCCTTCCCTCCACCCCAGTTCCGACCTGCAAGCCTATCACCCCGGACAGGCCATTTTTGTGGTGGTGCTGGCGGAAAGCAAGGCGAACGTTCCCCCCGGAACGCTGGAACAACAGGCCATTCAATACCTACAACTGATGCGACTCAGCTTTGACCGAGTCACTAGCCCGGAATCGCGCACGCAGATCAGCCAAATCAGCAACTATCCGGCGGTGCAGTACGCCCTCCAGGCCGATGTGCGGGGGCAAGCCGTGGCCTACCTCCATACCACCGTTGAAATGGGGGAGCACTATTACCAAGTGGTGACCTGGACAGATGCCAACCGCTACCCCGTCAACACCGACGAAATGCGGGCCATGGTGCAAGAGTTCGGCCCCGAACAGCGCTGACCAAGGGTTTGGATCACCCAACCGGACGCCCGATCCACACCTCGACCCGTTGGGGCATGGGCGGCGCGGCCTCCTATGGACGCCTGGTTCTCTTGCCTAGGATGAGGCGTGGTGGCTGGGGACGGGTGATGAACAAGCCAACTTGTGAAGCCAGTCTAAAGGTTGAGGATAGTTGGGCCTGGGGCTTCCTACCATGGGTAAAGGCTAGGGAAGAGGCGTTTGGAGCCCGAACCGATCCCTCTTCTGGCCCTGTTTCCGACTTACCAAGGTATACCCATGACGGACATGACGGACTATCAACCCACCGATGCGGCCTTTGCGGTGGATCGGGATTGCAAAACCCTGTCCCGCCACGTCCTAGAGCAGTTGCAGAGCTTCAGCCCCGATGCCCAGGATCTCAGCGCCCTGATGAATCGCATTGCCCTGGCCGGAAAGCTGATTGCCCGCCACCTCAGTCGGGCGGGGCTGATGGAATCGGTCTTGGGCTTTACCGGAGAGACCAACGTGCAGGGCGAGGCCGTCAAAAAGATGGATGTCTACGCCAACAACGTCTTTATTTCGGTGTTCAAACAAAGCGGCCTGGTCTGTCGGCTGGCTTCGGAGGAGATGGATCAGCCCTACTACATCCCCGAAAACTGCCCCATTGGCCGCTACACCCTGCTCTACGACCCCATCGATGGATCCTCGAATATCGACATTGATTTGAGCATTGGGTCTATTTTCTCCATCCGTCGCCAGACCGGAGACGATCTCGACCAATCCGCCCAGGATCTCTTGCAGGATGGCCATCAGCAATTGGCGGCGGGCTACATTCTCTATGGCCCTAGCACGATGCTGGTGTATACCCTCGGCCAGGGCGTTCATGCTTTTACCCTCGATCCGAGCCTAGGGGAATTTATTCTTGCCGCAGAGAATATTAGGGTTCCCAGCCACGGCCCCACCTACAGCGTCAACGAAGGCAACTTCTGGCAGTGGGACGACGCCATCCGCGACTTCACCCGCTATGTCCACCGCCATGAGGGCTATTCGGCCCGCTACAGTGGGGCACTGGTGGCGGATTTTCACCGGATTTTGCTCCAGGGCGGTGTGTTCCTCTACCCCGGCACCGTCAAAAAACCGGAGGGCAAGCTGCGGCTGCTCTACGAAAGTGCCCCCCTTGCCATGCTGATTGAACAGGCTGGAGGCCGTGCCAGCACCGGAATTCAGCCCATCCTGGATGTCGTACCCACGGAACTGCACCAGCGTACCCCGCTGATCATCGGCAGCACCGAAGACGTGGCCCTGGTGGAATCCTTTATCTATGACCACAGCCGTCGGCAAAACCGGGATGACGGATAACCCTAAATTCGGCAATCCCGTAGGGGTGGTGGCAATGGCGGCAAAGCTAGACAAAATCAGCCCTCTCCAAAGCTACTGATCCTATTATTCCGATCCCGGCCTCAGGGAGGTTAGTCAGGGCGCGGGACTTGGGTTGATCGGAAAAACCTGATCGCCGACCAGCATTTCCCATGGTTGGACATCAGGGATCGCTCGGAAAACTATTACCGTCTCTACCGAGGTCTTAGGGGGAATCAGATCTCTAGGGTTAAACAACCCTCTATCCTCAGCCCACAAACTGATAATAAAATCCTCATGAATGGTCTGCACTCGTTCAAACATTCTACCTTGGTTATCTCGTAGATGAATCTCTAGGGAAGAGAGCTGATTAGAATTGATATTCATGTTTTTTAGGGTAATATAAACAACAATGAATTTACCCTCGTTTCCAGCATCTACGAATTGAGTGAAGTGGGTTTTATCGCGTTGAATAACATCCATAGAGACACTACCATTTACCCGGATAGCTAGGCCATTTTGAACCGCCGTTAGGGGGCCATCATGGCCATTCTCAACACCTAAGTTTGCGACGATAGGCACTGGTGGATTGTCTAATGGATCGACTGCCTCAGTATCTGTGGGTGTGGGGCTGATCTGGCTGTGGTTTGAACCTTGAGTCGCTGGAGGCGTTTCCAAGCAGCCTCCTAGGGTCACGGAAAAGCCACCGATGATCCCTAGGATCACGAATAGATGCTTATTATGCATGAGCTTTAAGTTTCCATAATTCGTCAATGAGATACATCTCGCCATAGAACTATGGTGAAAGCCATCAAAATGGAGACTTTCATTGCCGAATAGAATATTGGGTTAGCCCAATACTAAATTTTTATGCTATGAGCGCATCAAGCCTAGTCAAACTAAATCTGGCTTAAAAACCTGATTCAAAGATTTACATTGACTGACTAATCACTCACAAAAACGGCTAAAATGACCAACCTGTTTCAAGATCGTAGCGAATTTAAGGATGAAAATACCAGAGAAATATTGCGGGACATGGTTAGGGATGAGTCTAGGAAATAATTACGAAGGGAACTCTCAGTAAGCTGTTAGTCATCTAAACTGCGTATAATACATTAAAATTCTGGAATAAGCCATGGGAGTCAGAAACTATCTAACGTCAGAGGAAAAGCAAGAGCTTCAGAAGCAGTTGAAGTTCCATGAACACCCTGACATTCGAGAGCGCATTCTAATACTACTACTGCGCAATGACGGCAGGACTCAACAAGAGATCGCGGACTTAATCGGATGCTCCTTGCGGAAGGTGGCCTACTGGAGCACCCATGGAGATCCGAGCAAGTTAGATAGTTTGATCGATGACCGAATGAAAGGCAACTATCATAAGGCAACGGATGAGTATATTGACTTACTGATAGAAGTCATTGATAAAGAGCCTCAAGATTACGGTTATGCGTTTGGGACATGGACCGCCGAGAGATTGGCATCTCATCTTGAGAAAGAGAC
>NZ_JACJRS010000029.1 GCF_014697375.1 Phormidium sp. FACHB-1136 | reverse complement strand
TGCTTCTGAAGCTCTTGCTTTTCCTCTGACGTTAGATAGTTTCTGACTCCCATGGCTTATTCCAGAATTTTAATGTATTATACGCAGTTTAGATGACTAACAGCTTATTTGGTGGGCAACAGCAACGATAAGGTGACCTTCCCCACCCTGGGCGATGTGCTAGAAATGGTGTCCCAAAATATCTTTTTGGACTTTACCTCCGGCTTTAGCCAGTACAAAAAACTGGTGCGGGATAATGTCCGTAAACACTGGGCCAGCCCCGATGCTTTGGGCTATCCCCAAAACTTTATGAGCTTTGGGTTGTCGAGCATTCAGTTTCCGGTGGAGCGGGTGTTGAATGCCTGTTCGGCGCGGCTGGCGGGTAAGTTGGTGGACTGGTGGAGTAACCCCACTCCAGCCCCTTCGGCCATGTCAGACTTGATTCGTACTGAGATTCTCCCCGGTCTGTTTTTGGCAGAATCCGAGCACGACCACCAGATCATCGACAGCATCAGCATGGGCGACAACAAAAAGCCCTACGCCAAGGAGGTGGCGGACTGGGCAGCGGGCATCCGCAAGCGCCGCAATGATTTGAATATTCCCTTCGAGAACCTGCAACGATTTATCTCCAACGAGCAGGAAAAATACGCCCCCCACTTCCACGACACAGGCACCGACCCCAAACGCTGGAGCGACTACTTCCAAAAAATGTGGGACAACCTCAGTTGGCTGATTCCCGAAAAGCGCAAGGAACTGCGGGCCACGGTCTATCAAATGGTGGAAGACCGCTTCCGGGGGCCGAAGTTTACGCGGCAGTTTTTAGAAGTCCTGATCGAAGTGTTTGCCGACTTCCGCAGCAAGTTTGATCAAGATCGTCAGAAAAACTGGTTGCCCAAAGAACGCTCCGCCCAAAACGCCCTGCAAACCTTGCTGAAGCAGATTGATAATCATGCTCAGCAAATGCTGATGCTCAATCGCAAAAAAGTAATTGAAGACGATTTCCAGTCCATTATGCAAGCCCTGGAACAGGTGTATGTTTCCAAGGTGGAGGTCAAAGCTCGCACCCTGGGGGTGATGCTGCTGGATGGGTTGCGGGAGGAAATCGATCAGCTTTTGGTGGATCTCACCGCCTTTGAAACCGTCCTAGCCAGCGTGCAGATGGAACTCCAGGATAAGGAGCGCGTCTACACCCGCGAAACCGGGGGGCTGACGGTCAACGGCATCTTGCTCTACGACGAAAAGGAAATCGACGCCGCCTACGCCAAAACTGTTTCTGACCAGGAAGAAACTCTCTGTCAAACCCTCTCCCAAAACGTACTCGAAGAACTGCGTCTGCGCCTGTTTGATCTCTACCAGTTTGATACCCTCAAAACCAAAGATCTCTACGAACGGCTCTTGGGTCAATCCATGGAGGTGTTCCGTCGTCGCAGCCAACTCGACATTTCCACCGCCCGCAAATTCCTGGAACAATACCCCACCGTGGAAATGCAGGAAGCCCAAATCAAAACCACCTTCGAGAAGTCCGAAGCCTTTTTGCGCCTCAGCCAAGAGCAGAAAAAACTAGGCTGGGACGACAAACTAGAGAAGTACCAAAAACTGGTCGGCATCCAGGGCGGCAGCAAACCCACCGACCCCGCCGTATCGGCCCTGTTGCCGATGATTCGCAAAACCAGCACCGTCACCGACAAGGAAATTCGCCCCCTCAACGACCCCTACCACATCTATTTTGTCCAAGAAACCGGAGCCTTCCCCCTGCGGATGATTGAGGGCATGGAACGGATGCGATCCCTCTACCGCGCCGTTTCCCAGGCCGACCACAACCCCCTCCACACCCACCAAGACTATCGCCAGTTTGGCGACATCATGCCCGAAACCAGCAACGAACGGCAGGCCCGCTACAACCTCATGCTGGCCAACGCCTTGGGTCTGGTGCGCGAGGAAGAAAACCGGGTGACGGGCTTTGCAGAAATCAAATTCACCTACCGCGACAAGCTGACGGGCTTCGACAAAACCGACGTGATGGGAACCACTTGGGAAGAGGCCGAAGACTTCCTCCTCACCGACCAAAACCGCCGCCTCGCCGAAACCCTAGACAATGCCATCCGCGCCATCGGCGAACAGGCTGCCACCAAACCCCAAAAACAAGCCCTCTACACCCAGGTGATGACCTACCTGAAACAGCAGGAACAAACCCTCCCCGGCGGCCCCGACAGCGACGACTACAAACGCATCCAGGCGGCGATTTCCAACTTCGTCACCACCCATCGCCTCTTCATTCCTGGCGAAAATCCCCAACCCGCCGTCGCCATTCCCAACCCGCCTGCCCCCGTGACCCCAACCCCTGTGGCCTCTACCCCGGTTGTACCAGCCCCCGCCGTGGCCACCCCAGCCGCCGCGCCCGTCGCCTCCGCCGATGAGAATCTGGGCAAATACGCCAAACTCGTCGAAACCTGTTACCGTCGCGGCAATCCCTCCACTACGGAGCTAGAACTGCTGGAGAAATTCCGGGTGAAGTATGGGGTTTTGGTAGAACAGGCAAATGCGATTGCGGCCCAATACCAACCCCAAGACACCATCGAACAAGCCGCCGCTGAATATGCCCTAATGTTCCGCGCTTTCATCGAAAATGATGGCGACATTGACCTCGAAGAACAGGCCCAACTGCTGGAACTTCAGGAAGAATTGAGCCTGACCAATGAACAGGTAGCTATTATTGAGGAGAACGTGCGATCAGAGTTGGCTTAGGGCCACACCGAGATCCCAGGGTTCTTTAAGAGCCTTGGGATCTCAGCTACAAAAATGTACCGTTTGATCAGCTATACAGGATCTTAATGCGATGAACTATTCTGAAGCAGAACAGAAATTAAAGAAGATTTTTGAATCTCAAAACTATGAGATCTTAGTCCAAAAAGGGCTGCGCCATGAAAAACATCGTTTAGCTTATAAGTGCTCTAACGGATCTGAGATTCATATTAGCTACCCTGGCTTAAAGACAGGATTTAGATACGGCAAGGTCGTCTATGATTATAGAGTTGATCTTGTTACCCCAGATTTTAAAGTCTCACTTTCTCATGTCAATATTATTGTAGATATCTACAATAAATGTCTTCATGGATTTGATCCTGAAGTTATGAGAAAACTTCTTGTCGAAGTAGCACAGAGAGGTCAAATTAGCTTCTCTGAAGAAGCTGAAGTTAGAGATTATTCTCTTCGTCCTGTTCATAAGGCTATCCTTAGACGTGCTGAAGAGGTTCATGCAAAATTAGGTAAAACTTACAATCCAACGGCTAATCAAAAAGACTTAGGCTTTGATGAATTATTCAATTCGATTTTTTGGATAGTCCTTCAAGAAGACATTAACTATCCCATGCCAAGGTTTCAGGGCAGAAAAATGCCTTTCGCACGGTATCTTGAGGCACTGCATTGCTTTCAGGACAACAAGCATAAACACAAGCTAGGCGAGGTTATGAAGCGAGCTTTAGTAGAAGGTCGGCCGCCGCAAGACTGGAGTGATATGAGTTATGCTTTTCGAGATCAAATTTATTAGTACTTTCTCTTCATAGAAATTAGTTATCTACGGGCAAAGGAATTGAGTATCCTGATCCTAAGATGTGTGCAACAAAATTAGTACGAGCATAGAAGGCTCTTGATGTGCTTCCGTGCCCCTGTCCCTTAGTTCTAGGCTGAACAAGCCTTCCCATTTTGCCACTAAGCCTCAAAAATCCTTCCTCTTTAATGGTGTTTCGGACAAGTTCATAGTCCGCCTTTACTTGATTGAAAATATCAGGATCGTCAAGATCAAAGGAAGCTACTGAATGCACTAAGGATCGATTATCGTTTTGACTTTCAAAGACACGGGCCACAACAACAATTTTCTTTAATTTGTTGAATAAGTGGCTTTCCTCAAACTCTTTATTCACAACTTCTACAGGATCAATCATAGTGATAGCCATCGTTTCCTTTACTCTAAGTTTTCCAGTCTTTCGAGCTACTAACGGCACCAATTTTAGTTCCCAACTACCGAAATTAGGAGAACGAGAGGAATTGAGAGCCAAGCCTAAGTAACGTTCAATAGTATGGCCAGCCCAGCCTTTATTTTTCTTTCCTTCTTGACTCCAGACCGTGACGTTAAATTGATCTGCTAATTGTCGGAGATCTTGACCTATCAGTGTTGTGAGTCTAGCTACTGCATCTACTCTTTCCATAAATGTCCTTGCTTTAGCATAGGGGGGAGTTTGACCTCAATAGGATTAGACAGTCGCTTGATGGATAGTTCAGCATGACCTGCATCTGCTTCGCAACCAATAAACTTTCGCCCCAAGGCTAAAGCTACAACTCCAGTAGTAGAAGATCCTGAAAAAGGATCAAAAACTAGATCTCCAGGATTTGTACTTGCACGAAGACATCGTGAAACAAGTTCGACAGGTTTTTGTGTTGGATGTTTACCATATAACTTTTCGCCCTTGCTAGGGGCAGACATTCTCCAGACATTTTTCATTTGCTTGTCGCCATTTTCGGCTTTCATCTCCTCATAATTAAATGTGTAACGCTCTTTCCCTTTACGTGCTTTTGTTGCCCACAAGATTAACTCTGTTGAATGAGTGAAGCAGCGACATCCTAGGTTAGGAGGAGGAGCAGATTTTTCCCAGATAATATCATTTAGAATACGAAAACCGATTTGCTGCATAGCAAAACCCACTGATGGATATACGTGCAGAGTCCCTGTTACCCATATAGTTCCTGTTGGCTTAAGCAGTCGATAGCAAGCCGTCAACCAAGTTCGATTAAACTCATGATCTAAGTCAGCGCCTTGGCTACGATCCCATTCACCTTTATTCACTTTAACCATGCGTCCAGAGACACAGGTAATTCCATCGTTAGAAAGATTATAGGGAGGATCCGTCCAGATACAGTCTACACTCTCAGCAGGTAGTGAGGCCATAAGATCCAAGCTATCACCATGATAAAGCTGGGAAGCTCCATCACTGGATTTCCAAACTAATGATGGCTGAATCATATCGACGTGGATCTGTTCAACTGGCAACTGCGCTGTCATTAGACTTACTTCTGTATCAACATAAGCTACACACACTATCTGATATGAGATAGGATTAGAATTATAATACTTTTCTGTATTTTTGGACAGACACCCTTAATTGCGTGCTATCGTTTTCAGTTCAAGAGTCCACCGCTTGAGTCGCTAGAGCTACCAATAAACGAAGAATCAGCGAGATGTGAAACCTCATGCTGCTGATGTTTGTTACTAGAATCTCACCAACTACTGGCAATACCTAATTTCTAAACATCCCAAGATTTCTATTTGAGGATATCTTGTTTACTGCTAGAAGTATATACACAGAAAGAGGTGAGCTATGCCAACTGAAATCCAGAAAATTTATACCCATATTCTATCAACATTATCCTCTAAAGAGCAATTACAACTAGCCACGCTAATCCTAAATAACCTAGTTCAAGGAACCGTCGGTGTAGACGACAGCGATACCTGGACAGAACAAGATCAGCTTGATCTCGCCACATTTTCCTTGCAATATGCCATGACTACATTTCCCGACGATGAGGAGATAGCCGAGTGAGCTTTAACCCAGGTGATATAGTAATCGTTGACTTTCCTGGCGTAACAGGCATTAAACGCCGCCCAGCCGTTGTATTATCTTCCAACGAGTATCACGCCATTCGTCCAGATATCATCATTGGCCTCATCACCTCTCAAACTAAAAGGCTAGGCACCACAGACTATATCCTCCAAGATTGGGAATCCGCAGGATTAAGGGTGTCATCCGTTTTCCGTAGTTTTATCGTGACATTACCCCGCTCCGATAACCTGGTTGTGGTTGGTCATGTGTCGGAACAAGACTGGCAAGGCATTACAGCCTGTCTTAAAGTTGCCTTGGCTCCAATGGATAATCAATAATCCGTTGAAATTTGAAACCTCCACACTGCTATATGGAGATGTTCACCAAGCCGAACTGCACTGGAATGAAGCCCACGGGGTAGGTCGGCACAACATGAAGGTTAAGCGTATCCTGGACTAAAACTGATGTATACCGTAGATTCAAACATCAAATTCGCCATCTGTATCGCCGCTGAAAAAGATAGCGATCTGGAAGCATGGAAGATTTATCGAGTCTTGCCAGATACAAAAGCCGCAGAAGTCGAATGCCTACGAGTCATTGACGAATCTGGTGAAGACTATCTTTATCCACAAAAACGATTTGTGATTGTGGAATTGTCCAAAGAAGTTCAAGAAAGGTTGCTAGCAACCATCGAGAACCGAGAATTACTTTGACTGAAAAACTTTCAATATTTCTAACCACTCACTTGACTTAAATTATACGGGCACTACAAACTGGGAACAAATGAAGTCTCAATATAAACTCGGTCAGTTTGTACAAGGTAAAGTTGAATTTCATATACCCTTTGGAGTTTCTCTCAAGATAGACGAATCTCCAGTCAAAGGATTAATTAAAATTCCTGATTTCTTAGATGAGGGAGAAATGAGTGGATCGATGTATCCAGAAATTGGTACAACTGTAGGTGCCGTTGTCGTTGGCTATAACGATAGCAACTGCCACGAAATTTACCTCAGTGCAAAACCCAGTATTCTACACAAAGCACTTGTTCCCCTAAAAATTCGGCAGAACGCGCCTTGCGTCCCGCCGTGATTTGGCGGCGCACCAGTTTTGGCGCTCAATCCCAGGCGGGCAGTGAGTTTGTCGCCCGTATGTTGACGGTAGTCACCTCCTTGCAGGCCCAACAGCGCGATGGGTTGGACTTCTTGACCCAGACCATTCAGGCCGAACGCTTTGGGCACGAGCACCCTGACCTGCGGCCTCAACCCTCGGCTGAGGATGAAACCCCTTTGGCGGCGTAGCCCCCTGAATCTTTACCAGGTTGCGTCGGTTTCCAAAGCCCGACCGAAGGAGCCGAAACTGGGGCCAAGTAATGCCAGATTGAACAATGCGCTGATCGGTAGCGGGGGCTTGCATCGTTCAGATTGGTAGTGAACCATCGGCTGCTCTTTCCTAGCTTGGCTTCCGATTGACGTTAGGCGGCGGGGCGACTGACAATCCCCGACCATTGCACCTGCTTTTTCCCAGTGCGGCGGTAGGAAAAGAACTGATCCGGTTCTTGGAAGGTGCAGTGGGGGGCGACGGAGATCTGATCGCGGCTGAGGCCGAATCGCATGAGTTGCCACACATTTACCTGGCGTACATCTAACCGCGCCTTACCCGGTTCAGGGTCGGGGAGGATGGGGGAGTGGTCTAGGGTTTCTAGGTGATCGACGAGGGTGGTATCGTCCTTGGTATGGTGGGTCTCTGGGGCAATGGTTCGGCCCACTTCAGCCGCAACGGTGGTGGCAACCTGGTACACCGATCCGTCTATGGCGGGGCCAATGGCAACGCGCAGATCCTTGAGCTGGCTACCTTGGGCCTGCATCTTGGCGACCGTGTGGAGCACAATTTCGAGCGCTGTGCCGCGCCATCCCGCATGGATCGCCGCCGTGTGGCCCGTGGCGCAGTCGCCAATCAGCACCGGGTTGCAATCGGCTGAGCAGACCCAGAGTGCCTGGTGGGGGGCATCGCTCATCAGGGCATCGGCTTCGTGGTGTTGGGCCTCCGGTGGAATCTGGGCCATCACGGTGGGGGTCAGCACTCGATTGCCATGCACCTGCTTCACCCGTTGCACCGCCGCCTGGGGATGGAGAACGGGAGTCAGATCTTCGGGGGTCTGGGGCCAAAAGTGGCGAGTAAAAAAGCCGTGGGGCCAAGGGTTGAGTAACTCACAGGTCAGGAAAGCTTGGCCATCCTGAGAAATCCATTGCCAGGGGGAAGAGTGCATGGGAGAACGCTAAGACAGGCCAATGACATATTTTCTCCATTCTTGGTGCACGCCGCTGTGGATTTGGCGGGTAACTTCAAAATAGAGACTGCTATGGGGTTTGCGGGGTTGGCTAAAGAGGGGCATTTCGGCCTCCCTGGGGGTGCGGTTGCCCTTTTTCACGTTGCAGCGCACGCAGGCGGTCACCATATTTTCCCAGGTTTCGCCGCCGCCGCGAGACCGAGGGATGACGTGGTCTAATGTCAGCCCTTCGCCGCCGCTATAGCCGCAGTATTGGCAGGTATGATTATCCCGCTGAAGCAGGTTGCGACGGGTGAGGGGGATGTCTTTGTAGGGCACCCGCACATAGTGGCGCAGGCGAATCACCGTGGGCAGCGGAAACCCAGCATAGATATACTTGCCGTTGTGTTCTAGCTGTTCGGCCTTGTCTTTAATTAGCAGTACCGCAGCGCGTCGCCAGCTCGTGATATTAAGTGGCTCGTAGGAGGCGTTGAGTACCAAAACCTTACTCATCCGCGTCTGTTGGGGTAGGTAAAAGATTAGCCCGATGGTAGCACAGAAGCCCAAGGACGGGGTTTGCGGCAGATACCCTGTGGGTGAACAAAAAAGCGCGACTAGCGAATTTAGGGCGCACGTACCCAAGTCTTTCTACGGCTGAGCGCGATAGATGATGGGACTCCGAGCCAAGATCTCGACTAGGTGAAACAAGACCCAAAAAACAGTCCTCCCATGGATGAAAGGACTGTTTCTCTCTAACTAGACGTTCTAACTAGACGTTGCGGACTAGGTTGGATTAGCTACGTCTGGCTTTAGCCCAGCAAAGCTTTGGCCTTGTTGACCACGTTTTCCACGGTGAAGCCAAACTTCTCCATCACCAGGCCACCGGGGGCGGAAGCCCCAAAGCGATCCACGCCAATCACATCACCTTCGGCACCCACGTAGCGGCACCAGCCCATGGTGATTCCGGCTTCTACGGCAAGGCGCTTGGTAACGGCCTTGGGCAGCACAGATTCTTGGTAGGCGGCATCTTGGGCGTCGAACAGTTCCCAGCAGGGCATGGAGACCACGCGCACCTGGGTACCAGCGGCCCGTAGTTCCTTGGCGGCATCCACACAGAGGCTCACTTCGCTTCCGGTGCCGATCAGGATCAGGTCGGGGGTGCCGTCGCAGTCATCCACCACGTAGGCCCCCTTGGCCACGCCCTCGATGGAGGCACCGGGCAGGTTGGGGAGGTTTTGACGGCTGAAGGCCATCAGCGTGGGGGTCTTGCGATGCTCTACGGCCACCTTGTAAGCTCCGGAGGTTTCGGTGCCGTCGGCGGGGCGAATCACCAGCAGGTTGGGGATGGCCCGCAGAGAGGCGATGGTTTCCACGGGTTGGTGGGTGGGGCCGTCTTCGCCCAGACCAATGGAATCGTGGGTCATCACGTAGATGACGCCAGCCTGGGACAGGGCGGAAAGGCGAATCGCCGCCCGCATGTAGTCGGCAAACACCAGGAAGGTGGCGCAGTAGGGGATCAGGCCAGAGTTGTGCAGGGCGATGCCGTTGCAGATCGCACCCATGCCGTGCTCCCGCACGCCGAAGCGTAGGTTGCGATTTTCGTAAGCGCCCTTTTGGAAGTTGCCGGAAACCTTCATCTCCGTCAGGTTGGAGTGGGTGAGGTCGGCGGAGCCACCGATCAGCTCAGGCAGGGCCGGAGCCAAAGCGTTCAAGGTCATCTCGGAGTTCTTCCGGGTGGCCAGGGCCTTGTCTTCCGGGGTGTAGGTAGGCAGGCTATTGGCCCAGCCTTCGGGCAGCTTGCCGGAGAGCATCCGCTCAAATTCGGCGGCTTCGGTGGCGTACTTGGTGCGGTAGGTGGCGAGGGTCGCTTCCCATTCGGCTTGCAGGCTGGCACCGCGCTCCACGGCCTTACGCATGTGGCTGAGGGCATCTTCGGGAATTTCAAAATCGCCGTAGCTCCAGCCCAGATTTTCGCGGGTGAGCTTGATTTCGTCGGCCCCCAGAGCGGCACCGTGGACACCAGCGGTGTCTTGCTTGTTGGGGGAACCGTAGCCGATGGTAGTGGTGACCTTGATCATCGATGGGCGATCGGTCACAGCCTTAGCGGCTTCGATGGCCTTGGCGATGGCCTCTAGGTCGGTGTTGCCGTTTTCCACGTGCTGAACGTGCCAACCGTAGGCTTCAAAGCGCTTGGCCACGTCTTCGGTGAAGGCGATGTCGGTGGAACCATCGATGGAAATATGGTTGTCGTCGTAGAGGGCAATCAGTTTGCCCAGACCCAGGTGACCCGCCAGGGAGCAGGCTTCCCCAGAAACACCTTCCATGTTGCAGCCGTCGCCCAGGATGACGTAGGTGTAGTGGTCTACCAGGGTGGTGTCGGGCTTGTTGAACTTGGCGGCCAGGTGCGCTTCGGCCATGGCCAGACCGACGGCATTGGCAATCCCCTGACCGAGGGGGCCAGTGGTGACTTCCACACCAGGGGTTTCAAAGTTTTCGGGGTGGCCGGGGGTGCGTGCGCCCCACTGGCGGAACTGCTTGATGTCGTCCAGGGTGACGCTGTCGTAGCCCGTCAGGTAGAGCAGGGCGTATTGCAACATACAGCCGTGACCCGCTGATAGCACGAAGCGATCCCGGTTAAACCACTGGGGGTTCTTGGGGTTGAACCGCATGAACTTGTCCCACAGCACGTAGGCCATGGGAGCCGCACCCATAGGCAGACCGGGGTGGCCCGACTTGGCCTTTTCCACGGCGTCAATCGCCAAAAAGCGAATGGAATTAATACAGAGTTCTTCTAGGGATTGGGTTGCAACAGCCATAGTTTCAACAGCTTAACGACGGGTTTATTCGGAGCAGCGGACGAGGAACCAGAAAATCTCGGAATCAGAGAATCGACGACAGAAAAACGAAACCAAAACCGACAAACACGACAACACACCTTGACTACCCAAGGCCATCCACAATTGCCCTCGCCTTCAGCAGACCGTTCAACCGGGCAATTGTCAACACCTTCACGAGGTAGAACCGACCCAAGACGGCTCCTAACGCCAAATCTTTAGGTCATTATACCTATGCTTTTGTAACTCTAGCTACGGTACTTCCGGAAAGCTAGGGTAACATTGTGGCCCCCAAATCCAAAGGAGTTGGACAGCGCCACCTCAATGGGCATGGGCCGACTTTGGTTGGGCACGTAGTCCAAATCGCAGTCGGGATCCGGGTTATCCAAATTCGCCGTGGGAGGAGCTACATCGTTCGCCATGGCCAGACAGGTCGCGACCGCCTCGATGCCACCAGATCCACCCAGCAAGTGCCCGGTCATCGATTTGGTGGAACTCACCGCCACTTTATAGGCCGCTTCCCCCAAGGCGGTTTTGATCGCCTGGGTTTCGGTGGGGTCGTTGGCTCCGGTGCTGGTGCCGTGGGCGTTGATGTAGCTAATTTGATCCGGCGTCAGTCCCGCATCCTTGAGGGCCATGCGAATACAGCGGGCCGCGCCTTCCCCACCGGGGACGGGGGCAGTCATGTGGTAGGCGTCGCAGGTCATGCCGTAGCCCACCATTTCGGCGTAGATAGTGGCTCCTCGGCTAAGGGCGTGTTCGAGTTCTTCGAGGATCAAAATGCCGCAGCCTTCGCCGATCACAAAGCCGTCACGGTCTTTATCAAAGGGACGGCTAGCACGAGTCGGCTCATCGTTGCGGGTCGATAGGGCACGGGCGGACGCAAATCCAGCTACGCCCAAAGGCGTCACCGCCGCTTCCGTCCCGCCGCAGATCATCGCCTGTACGTAGCCCGTTTGAATCAGCCGAAAAGCATCGCCAATGGCGTTAGACCCCGCCGCACAGGCCGTTACGGTACAGGTGCTTGGCCCCTTGGCTCCGGTGTGGATTGCCGTTAGCCCAGCGGCCATGTTGGCGATCATCATCGGAATCATGAAGGGGCTACAACGGCTAGGCCCACGGGTGAGGTAGATTTCCTGCTGGTCTTCCAACACCTTGAGGCCACCGATGCCTGACCCGATGCAGGTACCCACCTGCTCGGCATTCAGATCAGTAATTTGCAGGCCCGAATGCTGAAGGGCGCGTTGACTGGCGATCACCGCAAACTGGGAGAAGCGATCCATCCGCTTAGCGTCTTTCTTGTCCAGAAAGTCGGTGGGGTCAAAGTTCTTCACTTCCCCGGCAATTTGGGAAGCATGGTTAGACGGATCAAAATGGGTGATCCGAGCAATGCCGCTCTGCCCTGCCTTCAGCCCCTCCCAATAGTCCGCCAGACTATTGCCGATGGGGGTGATGGCATCCATGCCAGTGACAACAACACGCTTGAGTTCAGAATGAGCCATGACCAAAGGTGGATGAAAAATAGAACCAAGCCCCACGCAGGATTAATGCCCAGCGGAGGCTAGATTCGATGACGTTTTAGTAAACAGATCAATGAGGTTGCTTACCGATGCAGTCGGCTAAACCTCAAGAAGCTAGGAACAATGGCCTAGGCAGACTTCTCGACAATGAAGTTCACGGCATCTTGGACGGTGGCAATGCCCTCAGCGGCGTCATCGGGGATCTCGATGTCGAATTCCTCCTCTAGGGCCATCACCAGCTCAACGGTATCCAGGGAATCTGCGCCCAGATCGTTGGCGAAGCTGGCTTCGGGCTTCACGTCAGCCTCATCCACACCGAGTTGCTCGCTGACGATTTTCTGAACCTTATCAAAAACCTCTGCACTCATAGGACTCCTACGCCTCTCCTGGAAAATATATTGGACAACAGAAAACCTTATCACCTAGCGATCCGAATTCAACCTCAAGGATGGCTAGCCCCGGCACTAAGGCAACTTGATTTTGGGCATTGTTCCATACTACTCGTAAAGCGTCCCCCTTAAAATCAACTCATCACGGGGCGGGAGGATAGGCACGATGCCGTTGGTAACGTTGACCCAGGGACATCTAAAACTGTTGGAACTCTGCCCCCGACGGTTGCAGTACACGCATTTGGATCAACTGGCGGCTCCTGAGGATCCAGAAATGCTGGAACGGCAGCGGTGGGGCACCCGCTTTCACTTGGCCATGCAGCAGCGGGAATTGGGGCTACCCCTGGAACCCCTGCTAGCCCAGGATCCGGAACTGGCCACGGCCATCCAAGCCCTAGCGGAGCAGTCCCCCGACTGGTTTGGCCTTGAAAGCAACCCAACCGAGCCAGAAGTCCTGCGCCAGAGCGAACATCGCCGCAGTTTAGCTTGGGGATCCTATGAGTTGACCGTGGTGTACGACTTACTACGCCTGACCCCCCACAGCGGTCACATTATTGACTGGAAAACCTACCGCCAGCGACCTAAGAAATCTCAGTTAACCCAGGACTGGCAAACCCGCCTCTATCTCTATGTGCTAGTGGAAACCACCGACCTCGACCCGGCCCAACTGTCGATGACCTACTGGTTTGTGCCGCCCCCCTCGGCGGGGAAGCCCAAGGCGGTGGATCGTCCTGGAGCCGTTACCCTGGCCTACTCACTGAATAAGCACCGCCACACCGCCCGCGATCTCCGCCGTTTAACTCGCTATTTAGATGATCTTCTCGCCGCCAAGAATTTTCCTAAAGTCGATACCGCCCTAGGCCACTGCCTCCGCTGCCCCTTTGCCCTGCGCTGCCAGCGAGCCGCAAGGCCAGCGGATCCTCTGTTGTCTCCCATCCCGACCATCGACACCATCGACGAAATTCCGATTTGATACGCAAGTCGGCTGGTGTGGCTCTAATATCAGCGAGTGGGGAGACCTCACCCCTACCGCCTTATCGTTATTCTGATTGACTCCGATTAAGTCTACTGTTTAATAGCCGAGTGAGAGTGTAATAAAGCAACGGTCAACTACTACCTAATGTAACCCCTAACGTCTATCCCATCCTACCGATCCAGCGAATCATACTGTTCCCCCACCCAGGGCAGAGCCGCGAGGTCTTCAAAGGTGACCTAGCGTTCTTTGTCGAGGGCTTCGATGCGGCGTTTTTCGGCGTAGATTTGGCTTTGGTCGTAGGCGAATGGTTCGGAATCGGCGGCGCAGTCGGTCTTTTCCCAGAGGGCGAGGAAACTGAGGTCAACCAATGGCCGCAGATGGGCCGCTAACCGCTGGCTTGCATGGCTCGCTGAATTGTCGCCAAGCTCTGGCGAGAGCCAATAGTGTAAGGATGATCAGGGCCAAGGACTTCTTCTTGAATGCTGAGCGCCTCAGACATCAGGGTCGCAGCCCCTGAAAAATGCTTCATATAGGCATAAAGTACAGCCAAGTTATTCAGACTAGCAGCAGTATCAGGATGACGTTCCCCTAGCACGGCTTTTCTAATGTCTAAGGCTTCGGTGTAGAGAGGAGCGGCATCTCCATAGCGACCCATTGACTTGTACAACTCTGCCAAGTTATTTAGGCTAGTAGCAGTGTCAGGGTGGCGATCTCCCAGCACGGCTTTTCTGATATTTAGGGCTTCGATATAGAGGGGTTCGGCTTTCCCATAGCGGTTCATCAACTTGTACAGTCCTGCCAAGTTATGAAGGCTGGTAGCGATGTCAGGATGGCGATCTCCCAGCACGGCTTTTCTGATGTCCAGGGCTTCAGTATGGAGGGGTTCCGCCTCTTCATAGCGGCCCATCGATTTGTACAGCACTGCCAAGTTATTCAGACTAGTGGCAGTGTCGGGATGGCGTTCGCCCAGTTTGATCTTATGGATGTTCAAGGCTTCGATATAGAGAGGTTCCGCCTCTCCATATCGACCCATCGCATAGTACAGACCTGCCAAGTTATTCAGGCTAATAGCAATATCGGGATGGCGATCTCCCAGTACGGCTTTTCTAATGTCCAGGGCTGTTATGTAGAGGGGTTCCGCCTCTACATAACGGCCCATCGACTTGTATATCAATGCCAAGTTATTCAAACTAGCGGCGGTGTCGGGATGGTGATCGCCCAATGCCGATTTCCTGATCTCCAGAGCTTGGATGTAGAGAGTTTCAGCATCCCCATAGTGGCCCATGGTGTAGTACAGACCTGCCAAGTTATTCAGACTTTGGGCGGTGTCGGGGTGGTGTTTTCCTAGGGTGGCTTGCCGCAGGTCTAGGGCGTTGCGGTAGGCGGTTTCGGCTTCGGGGTAGCGGATGGCCTGTTGGTAGGCTTGGCCGAGGCTGGTGTAGAGGCTGGCCAATAGGGGTGAGTGGGGATTTTGGGCAGTAAGGGCGGCGATTTGGGCTTCGAGATCTTGGGGGACGGCTTGGGTGGTTGGGGTGGTTTCGGTGGAGGTTAGCCGTAGCTCTGGGGTGGGGTCGGGGGATGGTTGAGGGGTTTCTGGGGCCGAAAACTCGAACACGCCGCCCCGCCAGCTCCAGAAATCGGGGGCCTGTTGGGCTAGGGTGGTGGCCATCGCCGGAGTGACCCACAGGACGACGGGAAACGCAAATTGGCGCAGTCCTTCCCTTGTCCACTGCACCGAGAAAGAAAATTGTTCCTGGGCGGATTTGCTGTCCTGGAGCCGAATGCCCAGCAGTTCATCGGCCCCCAGTACCGTCACCAAGACTGGAGAAGTGCCCGTCGATAGGGTGGGATCTTCTGCAACCAAGGTTTGTAAGCAGGCTTTGAGGCTGGGCTGCTGTCGATCTAAGCGAACTGTAGGGCAGAAAACGCCTTCAGCCATGAGTTCTTGGGTGTAGGCGCGGATGAGGGCATCTCGGTAGGGGCGGTAATTACAAATAGCAATTAACAAATTGAACTGATGGGGATTGGCCCGCACCGACCAAAGTAACCGCCGGAGTTGGCGATTATCCTCTGCCGTTAGGTCAAGGGTAGGGGCAGAATTAGGCTGTTTCATGGTGCAATAGTCGCCCCTTTTGTCGCAATAATCCCACCACAATGGGATGAACATCGTACCAGAGCGCATCATTGATGTACTCCAGCACCATTAGGCCATGGAGTAGCTTTACAAAGCCAGGATCGCTTGTATCCGCCGCATCCGCCGTTTCATAGATTTCTACGAGTTGATCATACAAATCACTGCCAATTTGCCGAGAAAAATCATTCCGCAGATTGCGAAGGGCAGCGGCCAAAATATCAGCATCAATGGTTTGGTCAGTCTTATCCGGCTCTAGTTCAAGCTGCACCATGCATTCCGTACAGCATTCCCGCGCAATGCGTACCAATTCTCGCACCACACCACCACTGTGCAGCACCATTTCACGGGCAATATCGGGTTCTAGAAGATCAGAAGGGAGGCGTTTTTCTAGAATGGTCAAAAATTGCTGGAAGGTTTTGGCAATGGGGGCTACGTTTGGGTCACGACGCTGTTCCTTGGGGAAGAATTTGGCGACAGGAAAAGGATGAACCCGAACGATCCCTTCGGAATTGAGAGCGCCCACAATTTGGGGTTCTTGGGTTGCCGATACTGGGATGGTAAAGACGATCCGAAACTGTGGCGAGAAGAGGGATTTGATATTCTGACGATAAATTTCCTCAACAAGGGACAAATCCAGTTTATCGAGGTCGTCAATAATCACTAAGACCTGCTGCTTAGTAGCAATTTGAATGGCGGCGACAATCCGATCACACTGCCCTACCAGGTCAGAGATTTTTTTGCTGAAGGTTTTCTCCAACTCTTCGCGAAAGCTACGTTCCTTTTGAAGACTGGCCTGGAAGATTTGTAGCCAATTGCCCCCAACTCCCAGGCTACCACCATGGCCTTGGGTCGTGACCTGGGTTTTGACCGTGTCATTCCAGCCCAAAATGGTCTCTCGAATATCCTTAGCAATCTTGACCTTCGCCTGATCGGCATAGTCCAGCAGCATCAGGGCGATGGCGTACAAAATATTGGTGTGGGTAATGTCCGAGAGTTCAATCAGGTCGGCAATGGAGAAAAACACCACGGCCTGATCATGGTTAGCGGCCATGTCCAGCGCCAACCGTTTCAGCAGGGTAGATTTGCCACAGCCCCGATGCCCTGCGAAGACAAACTTACCGTTGGCTTCCGAGGCTTTGATCTCCTGACGCAGGCGGATCATCACCTCCAGGCCATAGTCCACCCGGAAGCGGGCAATCGTATCAGGCTCCACCAAAGGAAAGAGATCGAGATCCCGATAGGCTTGCTGAAATTTGGCGAGCAGGGCGTCATCCATCGCAGTCGTTACCTCAATACCTTATATATTAAGGGCTGTTTCGCCGCTGCTGCCCATCGGCTGCACCGCCGCCCATGCCATTGCTACGGGAGCCATGGGTTGCCGCCAGAAAAATTCCTTGCCCGCTAGTATACCCGCCCCGTCCTTGGGCTGACTCCCATGGGCTGAAGCGACCGCTTAAGAGAGCCCAGGACTAGAAGTCCAAGGCTCAAAGCAGAAATCCTCTCAAGAGGATTGGACATCAGGGGTACTACCGATCCAGCGAATCATACTGTTCCCCTACCCAGGGCAGGGCCGCGAGGTCTTCAAAGGTGACCTGGCGTTCTTTGTCGAGGGCTTCGATGCGGCGTTTTTCGGCGTAGATTTGGCTTTGGTAGTAGGCAAATTGTTCGGAATCAGCGGCGCAATCCGTCTTTTCCCAAAGGTTTAAAAAGTGACGATAGCGTTTTTCACAGAGATTTTTCTCCATGCAGGCGGCGGCGGCGCGGATGATCAGCGGGGCGCGGATGATATCACGTTTGGTCTTTTCGCCCAGGTGCAGCAGGGCTTGTAGGTGGGGGTTGGTAAGGCCCGAATCGGCAAACTGGTTGCGAAGGAGGCCGACGAGATCCGCCGGGGGCGTGGGGTGGTCGGCGGTGGGGGTGAGGAGGTGCTGCATTTGTCGCCACAGTGCGCGATGGTGGGAGTAGCTGAACTGAAGGTCGCGATCTTCGAGGACTTGGCGGATTTCCTCGCGGCTGGTGGGGTGGTGAAGGAAGACCCGCAGTAGGGCGGCTTCGGCTTGCTCTAGGGAACTGCCGCTGGGGGTGGCGCTGGGCAGGGTGCGGCTGGGGGGGGCATCGCTGGAGGTGGCGCGGCGTTGGCGGCGCACTTGGGTAATTAGGTTTTCGGCCAGCAGGGGTACCAGGCGGCTGTCGCCATTGCTGAAAATTTCGGCGCAGTAGCGGACGTAGTGGGTGCGGGTGTCGGCGTTGGCAATGTCGCTCAGCAGTTTGACCACGGATTGGGTGGTCTGCTGAAACTGGTCGGCTTGCCGCAGGTCTTTGCCCCGGATTAGGTTGTGGATTTGCCAATCGATCCACAGGGGCGCATCGTTGACCAGATCGCGGTAGTCGGCGGGGCTGTGGTGGCGCAAAAACTCGTCAGGGTCTTTGCCGTCGGGGATGTTCAGCACCCGCAGTTGCACGTCGCCGCGATAGGCCATTTCCTCCACTTCGCCAATGGCCCGCTGGGCGGCCTTCACCCCGGCGGCATCGGCGTCAAAGTTCAGCAACACCTGCTTAGATTCGGTGTAGCGCAAGACCTGGCGCACCTGGGCGGCGTTGATGGCGGTACCGAGGGCGGCCACCGCATTTTCAATGCCCGCAGCATGGAGGGCAATTACGTCAAAGTAGCCCTCGACCACGATGGCGCGATCCTGTTTGGCAATGGCGGCACGGGCTAAATCCAACCCATACAAGGTTTTGCCTTTATCAAACAGTTCCGTATCCGGTGAGTTGAGGTATTTAGGCTTCTCGTCCCCCAGGGAACGCCCGCCAAAACCAATCACCCGGCTCTGGGCATCGCGGATGGGAATCATCAGCCGTTCTCGGAAGCGGTCGTAGTAGCCTTCGCCCTTTTTGCGTGGCACAATCAGGCCCGCTTTTTCTATTAGCTCGACCGGATAGTTTTTTTGCTCAACTAAATAGTCGTAAAGGGTCTGCCAGCCCCCCGGCGAAAAGCCTAATTGAAACTTCTGAATCGTGGCATCCTGCAAGTCCCGTTTTTCCCGCAAGTAGGCCAAGGCCTCGGCCCCATCGCTTTGGTGCAGGGCGTGTTCGTAAAATCGGGCGGTGAGGGCGAGAATTTCGTAGAGCTGTTCCCGCAGGGTAAGCTGGCGCTGAAGTTCCTGGCGTTTGGCAGGTTCCAACGTAGTGACGGGCACCTGGTAGCGCTGGGCCAAATCTAGCACCACATCGGCAAAGGATCGCTTATTCAGCTCCATCAAAAACTTAAAGGCATTGCCCCCCGCCCCACAGGAAAAACAATAATAAAACTGCTTGCCGGGGCTAACGCTAAAACTGGGAGATTTGTCCTCATGGAAAGGACAAAGACCGACGAAATCTTTGCCCTGCTTTTTCAGCACCACATACTGCGACACCACATCCACAATATCAACGCGATCCCGTACCGCTTCGATGGTGTCGGGGTGAAGGCGAGGGGTGTCCATGGGAGAGGTGAAGGGGTGAGGAGGTCAGGGGTAAAAAGCCAGGGTCAGGAGGACTGGATTGAGAGGACTGGACGGGAACAGAAGGCCAGCGGTGCCATTAGTGTAGCCCGTTTTTTTAGAGTTGAAATGTACTACAATATCAATCAATCTTTGGGCCAACTGCTGTGCCGTTCGTGGGGATTCACCATGACCACCGTCCAACGCCGCCCCCTCAACCCGCTACCGCCCATCACCTGGGAGAAACTGCCAGCGGATTTTCCCCTGCCCGATGATCCCGTGGATAATACTCTTCAACCTTTGCTTGCTGCTGCCCTGCGCGAAGCCCTGGAACTGGCTGGGCTGATCCTAGAATCGGCCCTGATTGCTACGAACTTTGGGGTTTGTGCCACCGTGGGCGATAAAACCGTGGTGAAAGCGCCAGACTGGGTCTATGTGGCCTCGGTCAATCCGGTGCCATCGGGCCACGTTCGCCGCAGCTACACCCCCCATGCCGAAGGCGATATTCCCACCCTGGTGATGGAGTTTGTCTCCGAAACCGAAGGGGGCGAATATTCCATCAATCCCCACTATCCCTACGGCAAATGGTATTTCTATGAGCGCATCCTCCAAGTGCCGCTCTACGCCATTTTTCACCCCCAATCTGGCCAGTTAGACCTGTTTCGCCTCATTAACGGCCAGTATGTCGAGCAGCAGGCCGATGAAAATGGTCGCTACTGGATTGCCGAACTTAACCTTTTTCTGGGCCTCTGGTCTGGGAAAAAGGCGGAAATGACCACAACCTGGCTGCGCTGGTGGGATGCCGACGGCAATCTGCTGCTGTGGGGCAGTGAACAATTGTCTCAAGAGCGCCAGAGAGCCGAGCAAGAACGCCAGCGGGCCGAACAGGAACGTCAACGGGCAGAACAAGCACACCAGCGGGTCGAACAGCTTACAGAACGCCTGCGGCAATTGGGCGTTGATCCAGAGGAATTGCCCTAGGCCAATGCGCCAATGCCGTCCTGCCCCGATAGGGGAGCGGTTCCCGCGCCCCCAGCCCCAAGGAAAATCATCGAGGGCTATGGCCTGCGTTCGGCTGTTGCCCTAGCCTAGTGCGGCAATCCTACCCCAGCCCGCCGCTGTAGCCATGGCACTATGAAAGCACGGTTTCGATATTACCCCTTCCACCCCAAAAGCCATGCACAACCCCGCCCAAGCCTTCTATAGCTGGTACAAGAATACCCTCAATCATCCCAAATATCGCTGGATTTTGGTGGCGGGTACGCTGCTTTATTTACTCAGCCCCATTGATATTTCCCCGGATTTTATTCCCATCATCGGCTGGATTGACGATGGCATTGTGGCCTCGATTTTTGTGGCCTCCTTATCCCAAATTCTGCTGTCGGGTCTCACCAAAGGGCGCACCGATTTAGGGGATGATCGCAATAATGCCACCGTGGATGTCAACCCTGAAATCTAGGGCGACTTCTGGAAGCAACTATCATACCGACGATATCCATGGCCCTCAGCCCATCAATCCGCGCCACTATGGGGATCGAACCTGGTTGACCGAAAAACAGCGCAAATTCGCCATGGTTAGCCCAGCCCAAGCAGCGGCTATTGTCGCTGACCTAGAATACAAAGCCACCCAGGATGAGTTTCAGCGACCCATGATTGAGCAAGTGATTAAGCAAGCGCTGCAAAATTACTGATTGCAGCGCCCGTTGAGCCCTTCGCAACCTCGATCACCCTCGTAGGTAATCCCGCACATCCACGACTTTGCCTGAGAGGGCGGCGGCGGCCACCATGGCCGGACTCATCAACAACGTGCGGCCCGATGCGGAACCCTGCCGCCCCTTAAAGTTACGGTTCGAGGAGGAGGCGCTGATCTGCCGTCCCTGGAGTTTGTCGGGGTTCATGGCGAGGCACATGGAGCAGCCTGCTTCCCGCCATTCCAGCCCCGCAGCGGTGAAGATTTCGTCCAGTCCTTCGGCTTCGGCCTGTTGTTTCACTTGCTCGGAACCGGGCACCACAAAGGCTTTGATGCCCTCGGCCACGGTGTGCCCTTTCACGACCTTGGCGGCTTCCCGTAGGTCGCTGATGCGGCCATTGGTGCAACTGCCGATGAAGCACACATCGATAGGCGTCCCTTGTAGCGGCTGACCGGGCTGCAAATCCATGTAGGCGAAAGCTTCTTCGGCTAGGGCGCGTTCTCCCTCGGCAAAGCTGTCTAGGGTGGGCAGGGCTTCGTCCACGCCAATGCCCTGACCGGGGGTGATGCCCCAGGTGACGGTGGGGGCAATGTCGGCGGCGTTGAACACCACCACATCGTCATAGACGGCATCGGCATCGCTGCGGAGGGTGTTCCACCAGGCCACGGCCTTGTCCCAGGCTTCCCCTTGGGGGGCAAATTCTCGCCCTTGCAGATAGTCGTAGGTGGTTTGGTCGGGGTTGACGTAGCCGCACCGGGCACCGCCTTCGATGGCCATGTTGCAGATGGTCATCCGCCCTTCCATGCTCATTGTGTCCAGCGTGGTTCCGGCAAATTCGTAGGCATAGCCGACGCCGCCCTTTACGCCCAACGTACGGATGATGTGGAGAATCACGTCCTTGGCGTAGACGCCCTGGGGCAGGGGGCCGTTCACCTCAAGGCGGCGCACCTTGAGTTTACCGAGGGCCAGGGTTTGGGAGGCCAGCACATCGCGCACTTGGCTGGTGCCAATGCCAAAGGCAATCGCCCCAAAGGCTCCGTGGGTGGAGGTGTGGCTGTCGCCGCAGGCAATGGTCATCCCCGGCTGGGTGAGCCCCTGTTCCGGCGCAATCACATGGACGATGCCCTGGTGGCCGGAACCGATGTTGTAGAACCGAATCCCGAAATCCTGACAATTCTGCTCTAGCGCCTGCATCATCGACTCGGCTAGGGGATCAGCAAAGGGGCGGGCCTGGTTTTCCGTGGGGACGATGTGATCCACCGTGGCCACCGTGCGCTGGGGGTACATCACGGGTAGGTTCCGCTCCCGTAGCATGGCAAAGGCTTGGGGGCTGGTGACTTCGTGGACGAGGTGCAGCCCAATGAAAAGCTGAGTTTGGCCAGAGGGCAGGGTGCCCACGGTGTGCAGATCCCAAACTTTATCGAACAGCGTGCCCTTGCTCATAGCTAACCCGATGTGATGGCGTAAACGGTTGGATCCCGGCGATCCAAAAGACTCCTTATTGTACCGCACCAGCATGGGGCGGCATGGGTAGGGTCGAGGTTCCCTCGACCTCAGGACTCGCGCTGAGGCGTTGAATCTGCTCCGTGAAGTAATCCTGCCGATGGTGGAGTTGCTGGGCGAGGGCTAACCCTTCGGTATAGGCTTGCAGTGCCCCGACGGGGTTATCGGTTTGCTCGTAGAGTTGGCCCAGGTGGTCGAAGGTGTCCATCAGGCCATAGGCGTCCAGGGCTTGCCGTTCCACCGCCAGCAGTTGTTGGTAGAGGTAGTCCACATCGGGCCATTGCTCCAACTGGCGATAGAGATCGGCTAACCCACGTAGGGTTTGGGCGGCGATTTCAAACTGTTCGCCCTCAATGGCGTTGGTGTAGGCCACCTGATATTGGCGCGATGCAGATTCTAGATCGCCTAGCCGCAGATGGTTTTGGGCCATGGCATACTGAAGCCCAGCCACCTGATTCCAGCGGGTTTCCTCGGCCCGATAGCGTTCAAGCAGTTGTTGTTGAGCCATCAGGGCAGCCTCGAATTGCTGGGCAAAGTCTAGGTTTTCAATCTGCCCCACCAAAAAGCGAATCACGTCATCCTGCTGGTGTGCTGCCCCGTGATCGGTGACTAAGGCCACCAGTTCGCCATAGGTGGCAGCGGCCTCTGGAAAATAAAACCACTCGGCATAGAGCAAGGCTAGAGCCTCTAGCTGGGCTTGGTGTTCCTGGGTATCCCCTCGGTCTAGGGCGACATTGGCCAAGCTGCGACGAAGATTCGCGGCGGTCTCCACGCTGCCCAGGGTGGCGTAAATAGCGGTGATGCGCTCCAATTGTTCTCGATCTTCATGATGGGCTAGATCTAGGCTAGGGGTGATCTGATCGAGCCGTAGCGACAATAGTTGCAAGGCTTGGGTGGCGCTTCTGTCTCGCAACCACTGGGCCACTCGGTCGATGGCCTCTAGTTCCGCATCCAGGCCCAACAACCGCCGCAGCCGCACCTCCCGCATCCAGAGTTCCTGGGCGGCTTCGGAATCCTCCGTCTCCGCTAAGGTCTCTGCCTCACGGGCCAGTTGATCCAACGCCTGTTCCAGGGCCAACAACTCCAGGGGGCTGAGGGGGCGCTCCACCGTGGGCGTCGGCAGCAGCGGATCACGGGGATCATCCGTCAAAGGATCCGCTAAGAACCGATCCCGCACCTCAGGTGGCAACGCCTGGGCCAGTGCCGGAGATCCCAACCCCAGGCGGATCGGGCGACCCAGCTCCAGCAGCCCCGTCCCGCCCAACGTGAGCACCAACACACTCAACATCCGCCATGGGGCAAGACCTTGGAGCCAACCCCGGCGCTGACGAATACCCCAAGCAAAGAAATAGGACACAGAGACAACCCCAAGCAGCCCGATAAATCCAGCGTTTAGATCCTATTACGGGAACGGAATCGCCGTAGGGCTAGGGGACAGTTCCGCCAAGTGTGACAACCCCTTAACATCTCCCCAGGGCGCATGAAGGGGGGTACCGAGGTAATGTACCCTAAATATTCTGTGACGATCTGTCGTTACCGTTGGTAATCCTTCGTCATCCCCAGTCATCTTCGTTTACAGATCATGCCATCCCTCGCCTCCCCCGCTGTTTCGGCCACCCCTCGCACCATTCGCATCGTGTCTCGCAAGAGCCAGTTGGCGCTGATTCAAACCCACTGGGTGCGCGACGAGCTTCAGCGGCATTTTCCCGAATTCCAGTTCGAGGTGGTGACGATGGACACCCAGGGCGACAAGGTGCTAGATGTCTCCCTATCCAAAATTGGCGATAAGGGGCTGTTCACCCAGGAACTCGAAGATTCCATGCTGCGGGGCGACAGCGACTTTGCCGTGCATTCCCTCAAGGATTTGCCCACCCGTCTCCCCGAAGGCTTGATGCTGGGCTGCATCACCGAGCGGGAAGACCCCGCCGATGCCCTCGTCGTCCACGAGCGCCACCAAGATAAAACCCTGGCCACCCTGCCCGAAGGCGCTGTAATTGGCACCTCTTCTCTGCGGCGGCTGGCCCAACTGCGCCACCACTATCCCCACCTGGCGTTTAAGGATATTCGCGGCAACCTCAATACCCGCCTGCGCAAGCTGGATGACGGCGAGTACGATGGCATCATCCTCGCGGCGGCGGGGCTGCACCGCATGGCTATGGACGACCGCATCCACGAACTGCTCCCCGCCGAGATTTCCCTCCATGCCGTGGGGCAGGGAGCGTTGGGGATTGAGTGCCGCACGGGCGACGAGGACATTCTCTCCCTGCTGAGCGTGTTGTCCCATGCCCCCACCACCGCCCGCTGTTTGGCCGAGCGGGCCTTCCTGCGCGAACTTGAAGGCGGTTGCCAAGTGCCCATCGGCGTCAACACAGTGCTAGATGGCGACACCCTCACCCTTACCGGGCTGGTGGCCAGTTTGGACGGGCAGCAATTGATTAAAGACACCGTGCAAGGCCTTGCCAACACCGCTGAAGCCCTGGGCACTCAACTGGCCCAAACCCTTCGCAGCCAAGGAGCCCAGGCCATCCTCGACGACATCAACGCCACCAACCGGGCCTAGGGTTCAGCCGTAGGGGCACAGGGAATCGGGAGGGCAGAGACAGCAGCGCCCATCTCAACCGCTCGTGGGCCAAGCGTTTAGCGATAGTTGGCAACGATTTCACAACTCAGTGTGCCGAAATTTTTCCCATGAAGTAAGCTTAACGGCAAGTGTTCAGGAGAAGGCACATGAACAGCGTACGGCGTTGGATGGGGAATGCAGCATTCGCTTCGCTGCTGGCGGTCGCGGTGGCGGGGGCCGGGTCTGCCCTTCGTCCAGAGACAGCGCAAGCCCAGGTCGCCTACGGCAGCTATGTGGGTTTGGGGGCTGCGGTTGGCTTCACCGATGATGCGGCCACCGGACAAGGTAGCGGCATTCAGGGGGTCATCGCCGGACGCTATCGGTTCCTGACCATGCCCATTTCTGCCCGCGCCCAAGCCTTTGTCTTTGGCGATAGCTTTGCGGTCGTGCCCACAGTTTCCTACGACTTCCCCCTCAGTTGGAATGCCGATGCCTACCTTGGAGCCGGGATCTCTATCCCGAGTGGCGGCAACACCCCTAGCGTGGTAGGCGACAAAACCGCCTTCGTCTTGCAACCTGGGATAGACTACATGTTCCCCAACAGCAACCTGGTGGCCTTTGGAAATGCCATCTTTGCCTTCGATGCCTATCGCAATGGTGGCAACACCGCAATTTCGGTTCAGGGCGGTGTGGGGATGCAGTTCTAGGCCCATCCGGTCATCTGCGGCGATCGGCTCCATTCCCCCAGGAAAATCCACTAAACTCATTCCTAATGGTGTTCACCCTAGGCGAGGGTAAGGATTAACCTGTGCCGTCAGTTATTGGGATTCTCTCCTTTATTATCATCGGCTACTTGATTAGCTCGGTGCGCATCATCAACCAGGGCGAAGAGGCGCTGGTGGAGCGTCTTGGCCGTTACCACCGCAAGCTCAAGCCCGGTTTGAACTTTATTGTGCCGACGCTAGACTACATCCGCCTGAAGGACAGCGTGCGGGAGCGCATCCTCGACGTGGCCAAGCAAGGGGCGATCACCAAGGACAACGTCTCCCTAGAGGTGGATGCGGTGGTCTATTGGCGCATCCTGGAGCTGGAACTCACCTACTACGCCATCGAAGACGTAGAAAAGGCAATTCAGGAATTGGTGATTACCACCCTGCGCTCGGAAATTGGGAAAATGGAGTTTGAGAACACCTTTTCCTCCCGCGACGAACTGAACCGGGCGCTGCTCTCTCAACTGGATGAAGCGACGGAACCCTGGGGCGTGAAGGTGACACGGGTGGAGGTACAGGAAATTGTGCCCCCCGAAGAGGTGCGCCGATCCATGCAGAAGCAGCAGGCCGCCGAACTGGAACGACGGGCCACCGTCCTCAAGGCCCAGGGGGATCAAGAAGCCGCCATCAAACGGGCTGAGGCCACGGTGCAATCCATCCAAATGCTCTCCGATGCCCTGCAACAGCGGGAAAACGGCCCCAGCATCCTGCAATTTCTCATTGCCCAAGACTATGTAGAGGCCAATCAAAAGCTGGGGGCCAGCGAAAACTCCAAGGTCGTTTTTATGGATCCCAAAAACCTCACCGAAGGCCTCGCCCGCCTGATCGAACCCGATTCCCCCCACAAACCCAAATCCGACGACGACGATTTTCCCAGCCGCCGCCGTCGTTCCGCCCCCTAGGCCATGGGCTGAGTTGGTGTCGGTGGGTAGTGCCCCTAACCACTGTGCTATAATCAAAAACCCTGGCACAAATTCATTCTTAGAGAACGAACTATCCCATGACTCTGTTGCAAGCGCGCAAGCAGGAAATTATTTCCGACTACCAAGTTCACGAAACTGACACCGGATCCGCTGATCTTCAGATCGCGATGTTGACCGAGCGTATCAATCGCCTCAGCGCTCACCTGCAAAAAAATAAGAAAGACTACTCCTCTCGCCGTGGCCTGCTGAAGATGATTGGCCACCGCAAGCGGCTGATGGCCTACCTTCAAAAGCAAGACAGCGACCGCTATCGGGCACTGATCCAAAAGCTAGGCATTCGCGGCTAGACTCACAACGACTCCGTGCTTAGCAACGGGAGTTTGGGGACTGGCTAGGATTTAAGCTAGGTCAAGGGATAGAATCTCTTGGCCTAGTTTGATGTAACAACGTTAGGTTTTGGAACGCTATGGCTCCAGATTCTTCTCGCAAGCGCCTGCCCTTTGAACCGGGCAAACAAGGTAAGGGGGCTAGTGCGGCCTCTGAACCTGCCAAGTCTACGACCACTAAGGGCAAGCCAGACAAGCCCCAGGGCAAGGCATCCCCCAGCGAGGCTAACTCGGTTTCTCCAGCCGCAGCGGCCAAGGCCAAGGCCATTAGCGATGCGGCGAAGGCTAGGGCCGAGAAGAAAGCCCAGGCCCAGCAACGGGCTGCCGCTACGGCCATTCCAGAGGTCGTTAGCCAGCGGATGCTGCGCCGGATGCTGGTATTTTCGGGGACTCCCACCTTTTTTGGGGTAGCCACCTTTTTTGTCAGCTATGGGCTGATTGTGAAGGGCAATGTTGATCTGCCGCCCTATGCCGTGTTGCTGGTCACCCTGGGCTGCTTTGGCCTGGGGGTGGTGGGGCTCACCTATGGGGTGCTATCTGCCTCCTGGGATGAGGATCGCCCTGGCGACTGGCTGGGGATCGCCGAGTTTAAGGTCAACTTTAGCCGCATGACCAGCGCCTGGAGCCAAAAATCCAAGGGGTAGGCCAGCGGCAAGGGCTGAACCTAGGGGCAAACCTAGGGGCGATCTGGGGTTTCCTGGGATTGGATGAGTTGGTTGATTTGAGCTTCCATGGCCCGCAACATATTGCTGACGGCGATCAGGGTAGCTGTGGGCGGCTTGTCCTTGGGGAGGCTTTGGCCAGATCGGTCGCGAATGGCGTGGATACGTTGCTGTAGGGTTTGGGCAATGCCGAGGGCATCTCGGCCCAGTTGCTCAATCTGCTGTTGCTGATAAAACTTGAGCGCCGCCCCTCGCAGGACTTGCAAGGTGGCTTCTTCCCCATGGGGACCAGCAATAATTCGGAGACGTAGCAGCACCCGCTCCTGGCGATACAGACGCTCGATTTCCACCTGCTTGGTTTTGGTGACGGGCAGCAGCGACAGGTGGGTAAGCCGTTTGAGTTCGTTGATGACACTCTGAAAGAGATCCAGGCTGAGATCGTCAATCACCGACTGCAAGACCCCATCCTGGCTGCATAGCACTTTGCCCCCGTGGGCCTGTCGTTCAAAATAGAGGCGACCAATGCCCTCCCTGAGCACCTGCTGAACCAAGCCCTGCATCAACGCCTTGGGGGACATCAATGCAATATCGCCTATCCCGCTATCGGCATCAACGGCATCAAGGTCGAGTTGAAGGGGAGATGAGACAGCCTGGGGATTCTTGGACGGCGACGGCACGGGGGGCGGGGCCGGGGGATGGGTTACCGGGGGTGGGCTAGACGCCGCCGAGATCGCGGTAATATCCGTGGGGCTATCGACAACAAAGGTGGCGAACTCGCTATTAACCGGAGGAGGAGAGGTGGGCCAAGCGGGCGTTTGCCCTGACCGAAGCGGGCTTTTCTGCTGCTTTACCTTGGCGGCATAGCTGAGGTACTTCGACAACATTTGCCGATGCCAATCGGAGGCAACGGGGCAAGACACCACAGAATATTTGATGTAGGAGACCTGTCGTCGCACATAGTCTAGAGCCACGGTATCCGTGGGGTCTACCATGCCCAGATTGAGATGTCCGGCTTCAATGGAGAGAGGAATAATTTGGTGAAATAAACACGCCTCAAAGGGCAAAATGCTATCCACCAAGGACAACATTTGATCCACATTGATACGCTGATCCAGCGCCTCATCGTTGCTCTGGGCAGAAAAGCCGATCTCCTCGGATGGTACCGGGGCATTGAGTTCCGGCATGGCTCTATTGTAAAGAAGACGACTGCAAAGGAAACGACGTTAATTTAGGGAGCACACCTTACCTCCATATCCTAGGGGATATCCCCTAAGCTGGCGACCCCTACACGCGAAACGTTACTAAACCCCCAGGACTAGGCACGGAGATCCTGCGCTTGGAGGTAGATCTTCACCCACTGCCCCTGTACGTGTCTGGGTTTGAGCCCTAGATGTTGGGCGATCTCCTCTAGGGATTGGTCGGTTCGGGCATAGTCAAGAATCTGCTGTTGTTCGGCGGACAACTCCTGCCAGAAGGTTTGCCACTGGGTAGGGGTGAGGCCAAAGCTATGATCTTGGAGCGAGGTTTTGAGCCAGTGAAGCACGAGGGCGGGCTGCTCTTTGAGGGCAAAAATTTTCAGGGCGTGGTAACTAATTTTTTCCCGCAGACGATAGACCTGCTGCACGGGCAAATCCATCCTCTGGGCAATTTGTTCCTGGGAAAACCCCTGCAAATGCAACTCCAGCCACCGCACGGCCTCCCCATTCAGGTGGCGGTGTAAGTAGGTGATCAGTGCGTCCTTCACCTGCTGGCGCTGTACCTGCTGTTCGAGATCCTGCTGCCCCTCTAGATACTGGTTCCAGGCTTCGCCATCGAGTAAGTTGAGGGCATCGTCGTCACCGTCGGGGGCAATTTCATCGGACACCAGGCGAATTAAGGTTCCGGTGGGAACCTGGGTCATGCCGCCCCGCTGGCTGCGGCGCAGGTAGTTCACAAAGCGGTACATGATCAAGGGCTGATTGCGAATGGGCCGCAGGCAATATTCCTCCAGACTGGCCAGCATCAGCAGATTTCGCAGTCGGGCCTGATCGGTGCAAGTGCTAATTCGCTGGACTTCTTGGCCCAGGTAGCGATCACTGCGCATCATTTCCTGCACCACCTCCTGCACCACATCCACCACGGTGCGGCGACGGTCGCGACTGAGGGCAATCCAAGTACTAATTTTGTTGCGAATTAAAAACAGCCCGCTGAGGCGCTGAATCAACCGACGATACCCCTGTTCTGGCCCCACTCCCCAATAGCGCTGCTGCAAAATGCGATAACGGTAGGCGATGGCCTGCTGAGCCACACTGGTCTGCTCCGGCGAGAAAGACTCCCAGCGATCCGGCGGATGCCCCAACAACCAGCCCAAAACCCCCTCATATACCTCCTCTGGCTGGTCAGGATAATCCACCCTTACCCGCGACAGCCACTGATCAGCCACCTTGTCTGCCATATTCATCAACTTGTGATCCTTCCTGCACCACCTAAGGCCAACGGTAGGCTTTCATCTTAAATCGCTGTGCTCCCCATGTTCCTCTCCCTTGGGCCTGGGCAGACACCGTGCAGGGCACCAAGATTGATGAACTTTATTAAACCTTCATATTAACAGGTGCCCTTCAAAGTTTTGGCAAAGCTACTTCATACCGTCACAGATCCTTCCGGACAAAACCTTATAGTCTCCCTTACGACCTATGTAGATATACGGTGGTACACCTGTCTTAGCCGCCATTTGTTTAAGGAATGTTTCGCTAAGCCACAGGACTACCTAGGTCATCGTTAGCCCGCTGCTAGGCTCTCCTAGTATTCACGATTTTCACCCGATTGCGGCCTTTCCTAGCCGAATTTCGTTGCCACTGGCTGCAAATGCTCGAATAACGATAACGCTTAAATAACAGGGTCTCTCATGCTGTCACTTCACCGTGAACCAATTACTGAATCGCCGCTGCTTCGGCACCATCCCTCCGTCACCTGCACCATTAAGCGATCCCTCGATATTCTGGGCGCTCTAGTGGGGTTGGGACTGCTAGCCATTATTGGCCTACCCATTGCCCTAGCCATCAAGTTGGACAGCCCCGGCCCAGTGCTGTACTCCCAAGAACGCTACGGCCTGAAGGGTAAGCCCTTTCGGATTTGGAAATTCCGCTCCATGGTGCAAAACGCCGACGCCCTAAAATCCTCGGTGACCAACCAAGCCCAAGGGCTAATCTTTAAAAATGAGGCCGATCCTCGCATCACCCGTGTGGGGAACATTCTGCGTAAAACCAGTCTGGATGAGTTTCCCCAATTTTGGAACGTGCTACGCGGCGAAATGAGTCTCGTCGGTACTCGCCCCCCCACGGCGGATGAAGTGTCGCGCTACCGCCCCCATCACTGGAAACGCCTCAATGTGAAGCCTGGGCTAACCGGACAATGGCAGGTGAGCGGACGTTCCGCCATCAAGGATTTTGAGGAAATCGTCAAGCTTGACCTAATCTACCAGCGCATTTGGTCGCCCTGGTATGACCTCAAGTTGATTCTGCAAACCGTGACGGTTCTGCTCAACCGCAAAGGCGCTTACTAAGGCATCGTCATAGGGTATCGCTAAGCCCCCGGTTTCTCGCCCCTCGGGGCAGGGTTCCCTAAGGGAAACCACACAGAAACCAGGGGTTTTGCCATGCAAGCTTAGGATAGCCCCATCAGACGGGATCTCGGTTGGAGGCTCTCCATTTGGCGCAGTTCTTCGTATAGGGCTTTTTCCCGATCACTCAATCGCGTCGGAATCACGACCTCTAGTTCGATAATCAAGTCCCCCCGATCTTGGCCGATGGGATAGCCCCGCCCCACCAGGCGAATGCGCTGACCCGTTTGCGCTCCCTGAGGGAGGGTCGTGCGCTGGGGGCCGTCTAGGGTGGGAATTTCAATGGTGCTGCCGAGGGCGGCTTCGCTGGGAGTGATGGGCAATCGGCAGAAAATATCGCTGCCCTGAAGCTTAAACAGCGGATGAGGCTCAACCTCAATGCGGAGGTACAGGTTGCCGCCGCCTACGCCCTGGCCTCGCAGACGAATCCGCTGCCCTGTTACCATGCCAGGGGGCATCTGCACTTCTAGGGATCGACCATCCTCCAGCCGAATCCGTTCCCGTCCACCCCGGAAGGCTTTTTCCAGGGGAACGGTGAGGTTGGCTTCGGCATCGCGGCGTCCTCCTCGGCGGGGTTCTGGTTGAGGAGGTTCCCCATAGCTGGCCCCATTGGCGTAGGCAGGGGCATCTACGGTGGATTTAGCCGGATCAGCCCGACGGTTCAAGAGTTGATCGACGAAGTTGTTGAAGTCTGGGAATTCCCCAAAACCAAAGTCCTCTAGGGAAATTCTCCCACCGCTGCGGTTGGACGTGGCCTCACGGGTCGCTGCGGCTTCGGCCTGACGCTGAAAGCCCTTTTGCTTCCAATACTGGCTAAATCGCTCGTACTGGGCGCGTTTGTCGGTGTCCGACAGGATTTCGTAGGCTTCCCCCAGCAGCTTAAACTTTTCCTCGGCCACTTGGTCGCCGGGGTTGAGGTCGGGGTGATACTGGCGGGCTAATTTACGGTAGGCCTGCTTGATCGTGCCAAAGTCGGCCTCCCTTGAAACTCCCAGAATCTCGTAGTAGTTCCGAAAGTTTTGCATATCAAGCGTTCAGGGATACGTCGGGATAGGGGATCGGGAGCGGGCCGATCTAGAGCCATTCGTCGCGGCTGGCCCAATCGCTGCCATAGTCGGAGTCGGGAGGCGGGCTAGGGCGGCGGGGTGGTTCGCGTCCGTCGGATGCTGGCGGGTTGGGGAGGCGTTCCGAGGAACTGGTGTCGGCCCAAGGATCGTCATCCCAGTTGCTTGTGCCGGAGCTGCTGGAGGTCGTTCGGGATGGGCTGGTTCCATTGGCGGGTGGCCTTTGTCCAGCCGTCGAACCAGAACCAGCGGAACTGAGGCCATAGTCAGCGGCAGGTCTAGGGCTGAATCGGTCTTCCCTCGATTGGTCGGGCCTAGGTCGTTCTTCCCTGGGGGCGGGTGGGCGATTAGCTGGGGCGGCACCGTACCCTGATTCTGGGGCGGGGGGCCGATTGGTCGGGGCTTCGTAGGGCCGATTGTCGTAGGCGCGATCCGCACCCTGGTTGCCATAGCTGGGATCGGCGGGACGATTGCCGTAGCCGGAATCCTGGCCATAGCGGGCATCCTGATAGCCCCGACGACCGTAGCCCGGATTGTCGTTAATACCGGGTCGGTTGTCAGCGGGACGATTGTCAATAGGTCGGCTATTGGCTGGGCGGTTGTCGTAGCTGGGGGGCTGGCCGTAGCTGGGGCGGTTATCCACGGGACGGCTATCTAGGGGGCGATTATCTGCCGGACGATTATCGTAGCCCTGGCGACCGTAGCCCGAATTGGGGTAGGTGTCGTAGGCTGCGCCGCCGTAGGTGGGTCGGTTGCCGCCATAGCTCGGTGCGTTGTAACCGGGCTGGCCGTAGCTGGGCGGTTTATAACTCGGCGGTTGACCGTAAATGGGGGGCTGGCCGTAGTTTTGGCCACCACGCCCTCGGCTGTCGTAGTCCCAATCGTCGTCCCAGTTGCCCCAGGAATTGCCCTGGTAGCCGTAGTTGGGGCGGGCGTCGAGGTCGTCGTCGAAGGAGAAGGTTTTCTTCAGGGTGTTGCCGATTTGGCCCAGAATGCCGCCCTCTTGGTCGTCCTCGGCTTCGTAGAGGTAGGCTTCGCGGTTGAGGTCGTAGAGTTCGTCTTGCAGTTCGGTTTGGGCGATGTCGATGCCGCGTTCGTCCCCCCGTTCCAGACCGTCCCGCAGTTCTTGTACGAGGCTTTCAATGCGGCGACGACGCTCCCGGGCAAACTGCATCCCAAAATCTAGGGCCACCTCCCGCAGCAGGCGTTCGGCTTGGAAGGTGAGGGCTTCGGCGCGATTGCGTTTTTCCACCCGTTCCCGCTGCAAACGGTCGGTTTCGGCGTATTCCTCGGCTTCCTGGATCATCCGCTGCACTTCGCTTTCGTCCAGGTTGGCGGCTCCCTGCACCGTCAGGCTTTGCTCCCGCCCGGTGGTTTTGTCCATGGCGGAAACCTGCAAAATGCCGTTGGCATCGATATCAAAGGACACCAACACCTGGGGCACGCCCCGGGGCGCGGGGGGAATGCCCATCAGCTTGAAGCGGCCTAGGGATTTATTGTCCGCCCCCATTTCCCGCTCGCCCTGAAGGACGTGGACTTCCACGGAGGTTTGGTTATTCTCTGAGGTGGAAAAAATATCCGACCGCCGCACCGGAATGGTGGTGTTGCGGGGAATCACCTTCTTCATGACGCCGCCGATGGTCTCCAATCCCAGCGACAGAGAAGTGACATCCAGCAGCATGATGTCCTGCACCTCCTGGGTGAGGATCCCCGCTTGGATGGCCGCGCCCACCGCCACCGCCTCATCGGGGTTGACGTTTTGGCTGGGTTCTAGGCCAATCAGCGACCGCACCAGGTCTTGGGCCATGGGCATCCGGCTACCGCCCCCCACCAGCACCACTTCGTCAATGTCGTTGGGCGACAGGTTAGCATCGCTGATGGCCTGCTTCAGGGGGCCACGCAAACGGCTGATTAAATCGCCGCACAGCCCCTCAAACTGGGAACGGCTGAGGCGAGTTTCGATGTGCTTGGGGCCGTCCTTGGTGGCGGTGATGAAGGGCAGGCTAATTTCCGTCGTCGCCACCCCAGACAGCTCGATTTTGGCCTTTTCCGCCGCTTCGGTCAGCCGTTGCAGGGCTTGACGATCCTTGCGTAGATCAATCCCCTCCTGCTCTAGGAACTGATCCGCCAGCCAGGTGACGATCTTTTGGTCAAAATCTGCTCCGCCCAGTTGGGTGTCTCCAGCGGTGGATCGCACCTCAAACACACCGTCGCCCACATCCAAAATGGAGACATCAAAGGTGCCGCCCCCCAGGTCAAACACCAGGATGGTTTGGTTGTAGGATTCGTCAAAGCCGTAGGCCAGGGCGGCGGCGGTGGGCTCGTTTAAAATGCGCTTCACATCCAGTCCGGCGATGCGTCCGGCGTTGCGGGTGGCTTGGCGCTGGGTGTCGTTAAAGTAGGCGGGCACCGTAATCACCGCCCCGGTGACGGGCTGGCCCAGGTAGCGGCTGGCCTCATCCGCCAGCTTCCGCAGCACCATGGCCGACAGTTCCTCCGGCGCAAAGTCTTTCTCTAGGCGCGGACAGCGCACCTTCACGTTGCCCACCTCGTCGCGGCGGATGGTGTAGGGCACCCGCTTGGCGGCGTCATCCAGTTCCGCATACTTGCGACCCATGTAGCGCTTGACGCCGTAGAAGGTGTTTTGAGGGTTCAGCACCGACTGCCGCCGCGCCAACTGCCCCACCAGGCGTTCCCCTTCCTTACTAAAGGCCACCACCGAAGGCGTGGTACGCATCCCCTCCGCGTTGGCAATCACCACTGGCTTGCCACCTTCCATGACAGAAACAACCGAGTTGGTGGTGCCCAGGTCGATGCCAACTACTTTTCCCATTCCCTTTGGCGTCTCCTTCGTGGTCGGTCGAGGTGTCAGTCTGCAAGGTGTTGACAGGCTAACACCGCAAAGGTACGGCGTCTGCTGCCTGACTTACATCTTTCTTAATGATAGTCTGCCATGACCTAGCCTTAAATTTTAGCCCCTGCCCCATGGATTCGCGCTGGCCAGTGGCGTCCTAGCGAATTTACACCTCGCCCTTGCTGCCCCTACCGCAGCCTTGCCCACCATCCGTCGATTGCCCTTCCCCCGTCGAATTGCCCTTCCCCCGTCGAATTGCCGTGACCACAGTGTCCCGTTGGGATTCTATATAATCAACGTAAATAATCAACGTAGACCCGTACCATAGGCGATCACCTCTACGGCCACGATTCCTTGGCCAGAATTGCCGCTCAGTTCAGCGGTTTGCAGGCGTACATTCACGACCTGATTGGCTCCCCAGGCGAGGGCCGCTTCTTCCATGCGCAGCATCGCTTCTCGGCGGGCGCGATCTAGCAAAATCTCATAGGTTGAAATTTCGCCACCAATGAGATTAATTAAACCTGCAATAAAGGTCTTAAAAAAGTCCGAAGAAATCACCACGCTGCCTATAAAGAGTTCGGCTTCTTGGACTTGGGGAAATGCTTCCTTTCCCCCCGAAACACTAATACCCAGGTGCTGAACTGCCTGCTCCCGTCGCTGGAGGGATTTCAGGTGTTGCTGTTCTGCCTGACTGCCAAAATATAGCCCCACAATGAGCAGCGTGGCAAAGATCAAGAGCTCTATCATGACTACTCCACCCGCACTGCTGTTCCGTAGGCAAACAATTCTGCCGCACCCTGGGTTAGGGATGACGTGGCAAATCGCACGTTAACAATGGCGTTGGCCCCTCGCTGCTGGGCCTCATGGATCATGCGCTGGGTCGCCTGTTCACGGGCTTCTTGCAGCAGTTCTGTATAGCCCTTCAGTTCGCCACCCACAATATTTTTAAATCCCGCCGCAATGTCTCGGCCAATGTGTTTTGACCGCACAGAACTACCCTGCACTAAACCGAGTTGCCTCGTAATTGTTTTGCCAGGAACACTTTCGATATTGGTAAGAATCATTTGCTGAGCCGAAATTCTCGATGGCACAGTCATCCTATTCCGCCCTATTGACGAAGCAACCACCGCAATCTTAGCCCCTATAATTAGTCGCCGCGAGGATTGTTAACCATTTCCCTACCATTGCTTGTAATTCGTTACAGATTCGCGCCATACCCAAGAAAAACCCCAGGCTGGAGGTGACGGCACTGGTGTGCAGCGTCAGAGTATCTGGCCCGATGGTTTGCGCTTGCCCAGGGATGTGGTGGTGCATAGCCCGCGCCTTCTAGCCAACGTCAACCTGCGGAATGATGGCTTGGGGATACAACTCCATCACCCGGCTGAGGTCTAGTCGGGATTGGGCACTGAGACCAAAGGTGGAACGATGGCCTCGGTTGAAGTGGTCGGCGGCGGCGCAGGCAATCATGGCCGCGTTGTCGGTACAGAGGCTCAGGGGCGGGAAGAAGACTCGCAGGTTCTGGGCTGTAACGGCAGTTTGCAGGTGTTGACGCAGGGCGCTATTGGCCGCAACGCCACCCCCGACCGCGATGGTCGTAAATCCGTGATCACGAGCACAGTGAATTGCCCGTTTCGTCAAGCTTTTGGCCACCGTCGCCTGGAAACTTGCGGCCAAATCTGCCACAGGCAGCGGATCGACACCCTCAGACCTCAGTTTTTCCACCAGCCGCAGCACCGCCGTTTTCAGACCGCTAAAGCTGGAGTCGTAGGGATGGAATCCGCCTTCGGGTAACGAAATGTTACCTTCCGGGAGGGGAAAAGCTTTATCGTTACCTTCCTTAGCAAGGCGATCTATCACTGGCCCGCCGGGATAGCCCAGCCCTAATAATCGCGCTACTTTGTCGAAGGCTTCCCCTGCCGCATCGTCGCGGGTTTGGCCCAAGGTTTGGTAGTCGCCGCAGTCGTTGACGCCGATCAGGCTGGTGTGCCCGCCAGACACCAGCAGGCAGAGGTAGGGCGGCTGAAGGTCGGGCTGGGCCAGATAGTTGGCGTAGATGTGTCCTTCCAGGTGATGGACGCCCAAAAACGGCTTGTTGTGAACCATCGCCAGGGTTTTCCCCGTCGTTAGGCCTACCATCAACGCACCGACGAGGCCGGGGGCACTGGTGGCGGCGATACCGTCAATCTCGTCCCAACCTAGCCCTGCCTTGTCCAGAGCGGCTTCTAGCTCAGCCCCCAGGGTCAGGACGTGCTGGCGGGAGGCCACTTCGGGCACAATGCCGCCGTAGCGTTGGTGGATGTCAATTTGGGTGGAGACGACACTGCTGAGGATGGTGCGGTCGCGGACAATGGCCACCGCCGTTTCGTCACAACTGGTTTCGAGCGCTAAAATTGTGGCCATTGGGTTAAGGGACGTAACGTTTGGCGAAATTTGTAGAGATGTAAACACCCTACCGATCTTAGCTTTACGCTGTTTCGGCGGCGGGGTATTATGGCCTCCAAGTTGGGTGAATTTTTGTACAAAAAACTTAACGTTCGTTTGAATCGCCCCAGTTTCTTAGGTCATTAAAAGGAACAGTTTATGCGACGGTTTTTTGCTGTAGCTCTGGTCATTTGTCTCTGGTTCGGGATTGCCGCCCCGGCCTCCGCTAGCATCGCTGGCGATAACGTCTCCGGCCTCACCCCCTGTGGTCAAAACCCCGCCTTCCTGAAGCGGGCCGCCACCGCTACGTCGGATAAGGATAAGGCTCGGTTTGACCTCTATGGTCACTCTACTCTGCTCTGTGGTGATGATGGTCTGCCCCACCTGGTGGTGGATGGCGATCTGGCCCACGCTGGGGAATTCCTGATTCCTAGCCTACTCTTCCTGTATATCGCAGGTTGGATTGGCTGGGTGGGTCGTGCTTACCTGATTGCGGTGCGCGGCGAGAAGAACCCTGAAGAGAAGGAAATCATCATCGATGTGCCCCTGGCGATCAAGTGCTCGCTGACGGGCTTTGCATGGCCCCTAGCGGCGTTCAAAGACATCGTTAGCGGCGAAATGTTTGCCAGCGAAGACGAGATCACCGTTTCCCCTCGCTAGGCGCTCCCTAGCCCCCTGATGTATTCCTTGCTGTTCAGGAGAACGTTCCATGGATAACCTGCTCAAGTATCTGTCTACCGCTCCGGTGTTGGCCACCGTTTGGATGGTGATCACCGCTGGCATCATCATCGAGTTCAACCGCTTCTTCCCCGACCTGCTGCTCCATCCCTAGGCTTGTCCTAGGTATAAAGGGGGACAATCCCGCCCTGCGGTTCGGGAAAAGCCCATCTTTTCTAAGCTGTTCCAAGGTCTGAGTGACTGTTTGATGAGGTTCAAGACTGTCCCTGTCGCCTAGCGATTTCCCTCGCCCAGCGATATCGACCCGATCTCAGTCAGCAGTCACTTTTATTGCTGTGATACCTGTTTGAGTTGGAGAACAACATCCTATGTCCGATGTGATTAAGCCCGCCTTTGGCGATCCCCAGATCGGCAACCTGGAAACGCCGATCAATTCCTCGGCCTTCACCAAAGCCTTCATTGGCAACCTACCCGCCTACCGGGCTGGCCTGTCTCCCCAGCGTCGCGGCCTGGAAATTGGCATGGCCCACGGCTATCTGCTCTATGGCCCCTTTGCCCTGCTCGGCCCCCTGCGGGATTCTGATATCCCCGGTCTGGCTGGCCTCCTAGGCGCTGCCGCCCTGGTAGTGATCCTCACCGCTTGCCTGTCCATCTACTCTGGGGCTGGCATCAATGCCGCCGTTACCAAGGCCACCGCACCTTTCACCCCTCCCGCTGGTTTCGATACCAACGAAGGCTGGAGCGAGTTTGCCGGAAGCTTCCTAATTGGCGGCATCGGCGGAGCCACCTTTGCCTACCTGTTGGCGGCTAACATGCCCATGCTGACCGGATTGGTGAGCGGCGGCCACAGCTAATTGGCCCAACCGCACCCTAGCCCCTAGGCATGGGTGCAGTTGTCGGAATTCACCCGAACCTACAAACGCCGCTCGGTATGTCATGTACTGGGCGGCGTTCTGCTTTAGGGCAATCGGGTAGGGCAATCAAGACCTATGGAATAGACAAGCGGGAGTACCCGACCCTATGGCGGTTGGTATAGTGAAGCAGCCTAGGCACTGTGGAGCAAAAAATCTGATGGAGTGGATCATCACTGGGGGGCTGGTATGGATGTTGGGGGCAGCGGTGGGCAGCTTCCTCAATGTGGTGATCTATCGCATCCCGGCGGGGGTGTCGTTGCTGCATCCCCCCTCCCGTTGCCCAAAGTGCTATACGGGTCTAAAGCCCTACGACAATGTGCCCGTGCTGGGTTGGCTGTGGCTGCGGGGAAAATGTCGCTACTGTCGGGCTCCCATTGCCGCCCGCTATCCGCTGGTTGAAGCCTTCACCGCCTGTTTGTTCCTGGCCACGTTTCTGCAATGGGGGACGGCCTGGGTCACCTTGGCCTATTGGGCGCTGCTGAGCTGGCTGGTGGCCCTCACATTTATTGATTTGGATACCCTCACCCTGCCCAACCCCCTCACCCAAAGCGGCCTATTGCTAGGATTAGCGACCCAGACGGTGATTCCGGTGCTGATGACGGGGGCATGGCAGGCGGGCATTGTGGGCTTCATGGGCGGCGTGGTGGGAGCGGTGCTGGGGATTTGGCTGTTCGACATCATCACCCTGCTGGCGTCCCTGTCCATGGGGCAAACGGCCATGGGCGGCGGCGATGCCAAACTGGCGGCCATGCTGGGGGCTTGGTTGGGCTGGCTAGGTGTGTTGCTGAGCAGCTTTTTGGCCTGCCTGCTAGGGGCTATCATCGGCGGTGGGGCCATGGCCCTAGGCTGGGTCAGCCGCCGCCAACCGATCCCCTTTGGCCCCTTCCTCGCCCTGGGGGCGGCAATTACCCTATTTTGGGGTGAGGCACTGATCGGATCCTACCGCGCCCTGTTTTTCCCTGGCTTCTAGCTCACCATGGTCGGAGTAAGGGGTTAGGGCCATGGATTCACATCCCCTGGAGTGAGAAAATCGAGGCAGACCCAAAGTCCCGCTCCTTAGGAGAGCAGGATTTCGGGTCAGGTCTATCAGAGGATAGGGCCGCTGAGTTTACCCCGAACTAAGGTTAACTTAATGGTGTAGGCCATCATCATGGGCCTAGTCCAAACGTTCAATTTTTTCACTTATCCCATGCTCGATACCGTAGATCTCAAGCGCGACCTCGACCAGATCAGCCATCGCCTGGGTAAAACCCAGGACTATCTTTGACATTCCTGCCCTGGAAGCGAAAATTCAAGACCTGGAGCAAATTGCCGCCCAGCCCGACTTTTGGGATAACCAAACCAAGGCCCAAGAGACCCTTCAGGAGTTGAGCGACTATAAGGCGAATTTGGCCCAGCTCACCCAATGGCAAACCAGCCTGGAGGATGCCGCCGCCATCCTAGAACTATTGCAGGTAGAGAGTGATGACGCCTTGCTCCAGGAGGCCTGCGACAATGTTGCCCAACTCAGCCATGAGCTCGATCAGTGGGAGCTTCAGCAGCTTTTGGCTGGCCCCTACGACAAAAAGGGGGCCGTGCTGACCATCAATGCCGGGGCGGGCGGCACCGATGCCCAGGATTGGGCGGAAATGCTGCTGCGGATGTATACCCGCTGGGCCGAACGGCAGGGCTACGGCGTGCATTTGGTGGAAATGTCGGAGGGGGAAGAGGCGGGGCTGAAGTCCGTCACCCTGGAGATTACGGGGCGCTATGCCTTCGGCTACCTGAAGTCGGAGAAGGGCACCCATCGGCTGGTGCGAATTTCGCCCTTTAATGCCAATGGCAAGCGCCAAACCAGCTTTGCCGGGGTGGAGGTGATGCCGATTTTGGATCAAACCGTGGAGTTAGACATCCCCGAAAAGGATCTGGAAATCAAGACTTCGCGATCTGGCGGGGCGGGCGGCCAAAACGTCAACAAGGTGGAAACGGCGGTGCGCATTACTCACCTGCCCACGGGCATTTCCGTGCGCTGCACCCAGGAGCGATCCCAACTGCAAAATCGCGAAAAGGCCATGGCCATCCTGAAGGCAAAGCTATTGATTATCGCCCAGGAGCAGCACGCTCAAGCCATTGCCGAAATTCGCGGCGATATGGTGGAAGCGGCCTGGGGTACCCAAATTCGCAACTACGTGTTTCATCCTTACCAAATGGTCAAGGATTTGCGGACGGGGGTCGAAACCACCGCCATTACCGATGTGATGGACGGCGAATTGGAAGCCTTCATCCAAGCCTATCTACGCCAGGAGAATTAGTTAATCCAGGATCAAACCGTTTTGGGGCGGCTACCCTTTGCCCTTTCAGGGAGGGATGGAGCCTTTCCTAGGCCACTAGGCAATGCCAGCGATTGGCCAGCAATTCTCAGTATGACTAGGCTGGCAAATAAAATACCCGCTCAGGCTGAGCTGTGAGCCTGTCGAACAGTCGAAGCCTTTGCACCCTTCGACAGGCTCAGGGCGAACGGCCAATTTGCCAAAATGAGAATTGCCAGCGATTGGCAGTCCCAAAGGCGAAGTACCCCAAGATCACCGATAATGGAGAACGACGTGTAACGTTTTGTGAATTATGCCTTTTCCCAACAATCTCACCACCCTAGACGGCACCCCCCTGTCTCCCGCCGTGCTGGAAAATAAAGTCATCCTGTTTGTGAACGTAGCCAGTAAGTGCGGCCTCACCCCCCAATACAGCGACCTCGTGGAACTAGACACCGCCTACGGTTCTCGCGGTCTGGTGATTGTGGGTGTGCCCTGTAACCAGTTTGGGGCTCAAGAACCGGGTACCCCCGAAGAAATTAAGGAATTCACCAAAACCAAATACGATGTCGATTTCACGCTGCTCGAAAAGCAAGATGTGAACGGCCCCAACCGTAGCCCTCTGTATCAATTCCTAGTAGGCGATGGCCCCGATATCGGCTGGAACTTCGGCAAATTCCTGGTGGGCCGCAATGGTGAAGTGATCGCCCGCTTCGAGCCCAAAACTCCCCCCAACGATCCCGACCTTAAAGCCGCCATCGAAGCGGCCCTAGGCTAAGAGTCAGCCAACAAATCAAGCATTCAGTCTTGGCTCTCATCCCCTGCCCTTCTCCCTCAGGGGGAGGGGCAGGGGTGTAGTGGTGGGATGTAGGCATCGCCTTCTCGAAGGGGGCATTGACGAAGCCGAGTGGCATACCGACCAAGGCCTAGTGATACCCGACAGCCTTCATCGGAGTGTCTGACTGCCCTACTCACCTGAGTTACCGTAGTGCCCCGCCTGACAAGGCTCATCATTTCGGGGGTATGCGATTCGGATTTGGTACAGAACGAACGGAAACCAATGTCGTAAGGTGTTTTGAAAAAGTAGCAGCCCCGTCGTATTGACACCAACAGAGGGGGTCAGACGGGGCTGGAGACGCAGTTAGGAGGTATCTTGGCTAATAGCATATCGGCCCTCCCAGATTTGGAGCCCAGCCTTAACAAGTTTTTAATGTCTTGGGGGATTTAGTCTACTAAACTCCACCAGCCCAGGCTGGGGCCGACGAATCGCAGGGTAATCCAAAAGGCAATGATGAGGATAATCATGGCCCAGGTGCCACGGGTTGTCCATTTCATGAAGTCTTGGGATTGCTGCTTGGTGATGGGTAGCCAGGGCAAAATGGGTTCTGCTTGGCCATATTTTTCGCCCAGTTTTTCGCGGCGGCGTTTCGATTCCCCCATGGCGATCCTCCTTTCTTAGGTCGTAATGGTTGCCTGAAGCATGATTGCCTGGATCATACCAACTGTGTGGGCCTAGTAACGTTGGGTTGGGGCATTGGGGCTCAGATTCCAGTCGGGACGAAGGGATCGGGTGGTGGCTGAGGGGCTGAGGGCGTCTAGGATTTGCTGGCCATAGCTGCGGTAGTGGACGCGGGTATCGAGCAGCGCTACGAGCCCTTGGTTGGCACGGAGGGGAGCGATGGCCCGCTGAATTTCGGCCATGGCGGTGGGAAACAGGTACAGCCGAAACCAGTCTTGGCGGCGGCGTTTGTGGAAGGCCACTCGACCCGCGACGAGGGGATGTTCTAGGGAGGGCAGGGGCAGGGTGGCCATAATCAGCAGGGCGGGGGTGGGTAAACGGTGGCGGTGCTGGTGCCAAAAATCCCAGCCGCTCATCAGAATGGTGTTTTCGGTGATCTCCAAGCTTTCTACCTGCACCCGCGAGCCAAATTCCCCCGCCAAGGCTGCCGCCAGTTGGCCCTTTAGGGGGAGATCGTTGACCAAAATCAACACGGGGCCGGGACAAGTTGCCCAGACCAGCAACCGCCGAATTTCTTGATGGACGCGGCTTTGAAACTGGGGCGTATTGGGCAGGGGCAGGTGATCGGGCAGGTAGAGGTTGACGAGGTCGTTGTGGCGGTCGGGGGAAAATTTCAGGCAGGTTAAGTCTTCTAGGCCAAAGCGTTGGCAGAAAATATCCGCCTTGGCGTCGTGATCTAACGATGCCCCAATCAACACCACGGGCTGCGGTTGCCAGAGCTTGTCGCGATGGATGGCCAAATCCACCGGGGTGCAGTGCAGGGTAATGTGGCCCGATTGACGGTCAGTGACAAACCAGCGCAGGTGATCGGCATTGGCAAAGACAGACCAAAATCGCTGCCAGGTGGGGGGCATGGCCTCCGCCCGTCCGTCGGTGGTGAGCACCTGGTGGAGATGATGAAGTCGGGCGCTGTCGCTCTCTTCTAGGAGATGGCAGTGGTAGGGGTTGGGCGGATGCTGAAAGGCCACAAAGGTGAGCGCCACACGGGTATCGCGGATTAGCTCCCGATACTGGGGATAGGCTAACCCCAGGGCTTCCCAGTCGGCCTGGGTGAGGGTGGCGGTGAGCAGATTGCCTAGCCAGGTTTCGAGGTGATCCACATCGTCGATCAGGGTAGGAATCCCGCTGGGAAACTGGGTGGCCTCGCCCAAACGGTCAGCCAGCCAAGCCTCTGGGCTGGTGATGAGCACCCCGGTAAAGTCTTGTCCCGGCCAAGCCTCGCCCACCTGCACGGGCTTCGTTAGGCCCAAGCGATCCTGTAATCGGGGCAGGTCTCCCAGGAGTAATCGTTGCCGTGTCTCCTCGGCCACCACCAACACCGCTGGCCCCGGCCACAGCAGCAGCGCCACCAAATAGCTCAGCCGATAGTCGCCCTGGTAGGCCGACAAGCCCCCCACCTGCAACAGGGCACTGCGTCCCAATCGCAACGCCCGCGCTACTAACCGGGCCAGGGTCAGATGGTGGGGCCAGGTCGAATCGCCGCAGTCTCGCAGAAACTCGCGCAGTTGTTGATGGACTTGGGCTTCAATCACCATAATCCGCCACCACGGCAGAGAAACGACAACGGAACGACCGAAAGAATAAGCCTCCATTGTTGCATACCTGACTGGGCCTCGAGTCGCGAGGGATACGGGGGCCGTCACCCGATCCAGGTGAGGATGGGCGGCAGGTGGCTTAGGCCCAGAGACCGGAACGACTAGAATGAACCTGATAGTCCTGCGCTCCTGCGGTTGTGATGATGGTGCCTAGCTTCGCCCTTGGGATTGATTTTGGTACCTCCGGGGTGCGGGCGGCGGTGGTGGATGGACAGCGCCAGGAGCGATGGCAGTATCGCACCGACTATGGGGATCAGCCGCTATCCTACGCCGCCTGGAAGCGTGCCCTCTGGACAGTGCTAGCGGCCCTACCGCCGGATCTCGCCCCCCAGATTGGCCGCCTTGCCCTGGATGGCACCTCTGGGACGGTGTTGTTGTGCGATGAGTTTGGCCAACCCCTCACCTCGGCCCTGATGTACAACGATGGTCGGGGCAAGGCCATCTTACCCCAGGTGAAAGACCTGGTCTCTGCCGAGAGTCCGGCCCGTAGTGCCACGTCAAGTTTGGCGAAATTACTGTGGTGGCAAGCGCACCTGCCCTCTGATCTCTGGGCACAAGGCCGCTATGTGCTACACCAGGCCGACTGGCTCAGCGCCCATCTGCATGGCTGTTGGGGCATTAGCGACTATCACAACAGCCTTAAGCTGGGCTACGACGTCGGAGCCTTAGCCTACCCCGATGCCCTGATTCACCAGCCTTGGGCGCATCGGCTCCCCCAGGTGTTAGTGCCCGGTCAGGTTGTCGGTCGGGTGACAGCGGATCTCGTTCAGCGGTTTGGGCTGTCGGCCCAGTGCGAAGTCGTGGCGGGCACCACCGACAGCATTGCCGCCTTTTTGGCCAGTGGTGCCCATCGGGTAGGGGATGGCGTCACTTCCTTGGGGTCAACCCTGGCGATTAAGCTGCTCAGTGCCCAGCGGGTAGACGCCAGCGAGTACGGAATTTACAGCCATCGTCTAGGGGATTACTGGCTGGCGGGAGGCGCTTCCAACACCGGGGGGGCGGTGCTCAAGCAGTTTTTTGATACCGATACCCTGGCCCACCTCAGCCAGCAGATCGATCCCACCGTTCCGCTTAACCTGGACTATTACCCCCTGCTACAACCGGGGGAACGCTTTCCCATCAACGATCCCCACCTTCTCCCCAGAATTACCCCCCGCCCAGCGGAGGACGCCACCTTTCTGCATGGCCTGTTGCTGGGCATGGCTCGGATTGAACAGCTCGGCTATGACCTCCTGGCCCAACGGGGGGCTTCTCCTCTCCAGCGCCTCTATACCGCTGGCGGCGGCGCACAAAACCCCACCTGGACGACGATTCGGGAACATCTCCTGAAAGTGCCCATAAAAAATGCCCCCACAACCGAGGCGGCTGTAGGGGCGGCATACCTAGCCCAAGGGGGAATCAGGCCATTTAGCGCTGACCCATCCCACTGAGTCCATCAATTGATAGCCCCATGCTGGGTTTATCAATTGACCCTAAAATCCTAGAGGTCGAACTGGTTGCCCCGGCGATATTGCAGGTAGGCCGCCACAAACAGCCCCGCCAACGTCACCGGAATTAGTCCCAGAACAATGCCACTCAGCAACGGCTCAACCACAGTCGAACTCCTTAAACTCGATACATCAACAACGTGAACCTATCATACCACTTGGCTTTGGTGGGGAGTCGGGAGTGGGGAGTCAGGAGTCAGGAGTCAGAAGTCAGAAGTCAGGAGTTAGGAGTCAGAAGTCAGGGAGTCGGGAAACAGGGGGGACTGGATGTAGGGACTTTGGCAGGCGGATGCTGTGGGTGAATTCTGTAGAGAGTCTGTGATTTTTGGTAGGCTGTTGAAAAACCCTGTTTGATTGTGTACAGTGCTGAAAGATTGTCGATTTCTGCTTGGCAATGACTTTATTTTCCTCCATCCAAGGAGAGTGATGAAAGGGGTTTGTATCCAGGAAAAGAACCGTTCTATCACGTTCCTAGGCTAGGGAAATGCTGCGTTTTTGACGGAAACAACAACGACTTTAAAGCCTTTTCTCTGCTGGAATGGCGTGGCCTCAGAGGTTAGGAAAACTAAAGCAACAAGCGCTGTAAAAGATGTGTTTGAGTTTAGGAAAGGTTTCATGATCCACTATCTTCATCGAATGACGAATCAGGTTGCCCAGGGGCTCGTTGCTGGGGTGTGTGCCCTAGTATTGATGGGTGTTACGCTGTTTGGCTCTGGGTCTCCGGCCTTGGCTGCCACCGGGGGTTCCGTGGCCGAGGCGATGGATCTAAAGATGGATAAAGCAGCCCAGGAATTTGTTTCCGCCATCCTGGGAGAGTATGAGGATGTGCTGGAGGATAGCTTTAACGGCACGCTCAAGCCGCTGAAATCGGTCACGAAGGACCTGACGAAGCAACTCAGCAAAATTGCGATTTCTCCAACACCCGACACAACCACCCTGGGGCCTAAGCTGACGGCCTCCCAAGCAGCCCTAGAAACCGCCGCCACCGCTTTTAGCACGCTGGTAGACGATACGGCTGCTTTCAAAAAAGCCCTCTCCACTAGCCCCGATATGCTTAAGGAGACCCTCGAAACCCAGATCGGCACCAAGTTTGACGATCTCCAAGCGGCCTTTGATGGGGTATCTAAGGCGCTTTCATCCCTGAGTGAGGATACCGCCGCTGTGGATGGGGCCGATGCCACCGTTGCCGTGGGTAAACTCACGGAGGATAGCACCGCCCTCGCCCAGGCTATCGAACTGGCCAAGACCGCCATCAGCAGCTTTGGCGATTAGATCCCTTAGATGGCTGGCGTTACCTTTCAGGCTTTCTCCTAGCTTTCTCCTAGCTTCCCTGGTGCCAATCTGGGGAAGCTTTTTCATGGCCTAGCTCTGGCTGGTTGGCGAGGGTGCCTCGGAGGGGACCGTTGCGCCCAGCCCCTGCACCACCAGCACCGCACAGGGGGATCGATGCATGACATAGCTGCTCACGCTACCGAGAAGCAGTTCGCCCAGACCCTGCATTCCCCGCCGTCCTAGCACGATCAGATCCGCTGACCAGTCTTGAGCTAGGGTGCAAATTGCCTTACCCGGATCACCCACTAACTGGGTGGCGGTGGCGACAATCCCCCGTTCGCGGCTCAGCTCAATCCAGATCTCCAGTTGTGCTTGGCTTTGCTGCTTAATGCTTTCCCAATTCGCTTGATACAGCTCGTAGTTTTGTAGGTTAATGGCATTCAAGGCTCCGTCGATGGTCATGTAGGCCGGGTCGGGGTAGCCGCTGCGCAGGGGAGAAAGCACGTGTACCAGGTGCATCTCGGCCTGGTGGGCGGTGGCCACGGCTTGGGCCTCGGCCAAAACCTGGGCAGCCATGGTAGATTCGCGGTCTACGGCCACCAAAATGCGCTTAAACATCGCTGTCCTCCCTCAGATATTCTTCAGTATGGCAAGGCCGTCCCCCCCGGTGATACCTGTGCAACCTGTCTTAACCCTTTGTCTAGACGGAGCCAGGGTTTAAGATGCTTTCGTTAGCCGTTTAGTCGCCGTTCAGTCTGGTTGGCCTTGGCCAGATGATCCGGTCGCGTTGTCTCTCCAGGTGAGTCCTATGGGTCAGTATCAGCGTATTTTGGCCGCCATCGATCAGTCGGCGTTGTCGGAGCAGGTGTTTGCCACCGCCCTGGGGCTGGCGAAATCCCAAGGGGCACACCTGCATTTGGCCCATTGTTTTACCCTGCCACTGCCAACCAATTTAGACTTTGGCGACCGTTACCGCGCCAGTGCGAAGGAGTTTTTAGCCATCGCCCAGGAACAAATGGATGCCACCCTGGAACATACCCGTCAGTGGTTGGACACCCTAGAGGCCCAAGCCCAAGAGGCGGGGATTGAGGTGTCTTGGGACTGGCGCGGCGGTGAAGTGGGGCCACAAATTTGTGATATTGCCAAGCAATACGAGGCAGATTTGATCGTGATTGGGCGACGGGGACGAGGACGGTTGCAGACGGCCCTTCTGGGCAGCGTGAGCAACTATGTGCTGCACCATGCCCACTGCTCGGTTTTGGTGGTGCAACACAGCAATGACAAAAAAAATCCCCAGCCCTAGGGCCGAGGACTTGATCAGGGTGCATCTACCTTTCTATAGTTCGGCGATGGAAAGGCAAATCAGGATGATTTACTCAATATGTCTAGACAGATTCTTGCGGAGTCCGATGGAGTCGTAAGCCGATTGCGTCAGAGTCCGATTGTGTTGGAGAACATCCAGGAATTCGGCAAGCCGCGCTATGGTGACCTATAGTCCTCCCAAAGTCCCCCTATGACAGCCCCACTATGCCCGATACCTTGAGCCTGACGGCCTACGATTTGTGGAAACAATACGACGACAGACCTGTCGTGCAGGGGGTGAGCTTTGCCCTGCATCCAGGGGAAATTGTGGGACTGCTGGGGCCAAACGGGGCCGGAAAAACCACCACCGTAGGGATGCTGTTTGGCACGGTGATCCCCACCCGGGGCTTTGTGCAGCTTGGCCCTTGGCAAATTCCGGCCCAGGCCGCCCAGGCCCGTGCCCAGATGGGCATTGTCACCCAGGACGATAACCTTGACCCCGACTTTACGGTCTTCAAGAACCTCACCCACTTCGCCCACCACTACCGCATCACCGGAGCATCGGCCAGACAGCGGGCGGGGGAATTGTTGGATTTAGTGAACTTGACCGACCGATCTACGGCCCAGGTGGACGAACTCTCTGGCGGCATGAAGCGGAAGCTCGTACTGGCCCGTGCCCTGCTGAATCATCCCAAAATTATCTTTTTAGATGAACCCACCACCGGACTCGACCCCGATGCCCGTCAAGACTTTTGGCGGCTGGTGCTGCACCTGAAGGCCCAGGGCTGCGGCATTTTGCTGACCACGCACTATATGGACGAAGCACAACGCCTATGTGATCGCCTGCTGCTGCTGCAACAGGGCCAGGTGATCGACGAAGGTACCCCCGATGACCTGATTTTGCGGGTGATGGGTCGCGAAATTGCCGAGGTAGAAGGCGTTGCGGAGGACATCATCAAATCCTTGGGTGAGAAGGCTGGGGTTTGGTCGCGATCCTTTGGCAGTGGATATCTCATTGCCTTGCCCGACGACGACCCGGAAACCCTGTGGAGCCAGATTGAATCTCACCATCCCACCCGCCTTCTGCGCCGACAGGCTAACTTAGAAGATGTGTTTCTTCGCCTCACCGGGAGCCTGCTGGAATGAAAGCCATCGCCGGACTAAAGCCCGTTTCCGTCAGCCCCTGGGGGGTCTACTCTGTGTGGTGGCGGCATTTCCAGGTCTATCGCAGCACTTGGCTGGTGAACTGTTTGCCACCCATTTCCGAGCCGATTGTCTACCTGCTGGCCTTTGGCTATGGCCTGACGCCGCTGATTGGAGAAGTGCAGCACCTCGGCCAACCCGTTCCCTATCCACAATTCCTGGCACCGGGAATGATCGCCATTGGTGTGCTGTTTCAATCCTTTTTTGAGGGAGCCTACAGCAGCTTCATTCGCCTCAACTTTCAAAAAACCTGGCAGGCGTTGCTCACCGCGCCCCTCAGCTACACGGACGTGTTTTTGGGGGATTGGTTTTGGGCCGCCACCAAGGGCACCATCGCCGGATTTCTCACGGGCCTAGTCGCCGTGCTGGCCAACCTTTATGACCTCTCCAGTCTGCTACTGTCCATCCCGCTGATTGTGCTGGGTAGCCTGCTGTTTGGAGCCTTTGGCCTGCTGGTGGCAGGGGTGGTGAACAAGGTTGATCAGGTGAATGTGCCCATTTTCCTGGTGATTATCCCCATGTTCACCCTCTGCGGCACCTACTTCCCACGGGATACCCTGCCGCCCCTGCTGGCCAAGTTTGCCGGATTGTTGCCCCTGGCTTCCCTAGTGGATTTGCTGCGCTGGCCCCTAGGTTTACCGCCTTGGTGGCCCCTTTCCCTAGTTTGGCTGCTGGCCTGGATGGTCGTCATGGCCCGCCTTGCTGCCCTAAGAATTTATCCTCGATTGTTTAGCTAGTGCATTCAAAATCAGATCCCAGGGTACAGATCCCAGGGTTCTTCTCTGCTGTGCCGATAATTCGCTGGACAAAGCCGCAAGAACCCTGGGATCTCTGGATTTAATGGGATCTCTAGATCTAAACCGACTGGGAAAACTGCCGGATGGTTTTGTTTCGCAGGTAGGTATCGAACACGGCAGCAATATTGCGAATCAACAACCGTCCGGCGGGTAGGACTTCGATGTGGTTGGGAGTCAGCCGCACCAGACCATCGGCCTCTAGGGCTTGCAGGTCTTGGCGTTCGCGGGCGAAGTAGTCATCGAAATCCTGGTCGAAACTGAGGTGATATTTTTCCTCAATGGCGGCCTTGGATAGTTCAAACTGGCACATCAATTCCATAATTACCGTGCGGCGCAGAATGTCGTCTTGGCTGAGGACTACCCCCCGCTCAATGGGCAACACGTCGGCATCCATGGCTTTGTAGAAATCCCGCAGGCCCTTGTGGTTTTGAGCATAGACATCGTGCAACATGCTGATGGAGGTCATCCCAAAGCCCAGCAGGTCGGATTCGGGCTGGGTGGTGTAGCCCTGGAAGTTGCGGTGTAGTTGGCCCTGGCGCTGGGCGATGGCGAGTTCGTCGTCGGCCTTGGCGAAGTGATCCATGCCGATGAACTGGTAGCCGCCAGCGGTGAGACGATCAATCGTCATGTGGAAGATTTCCAGCTTTTCCTCAGGCCCAGGCAGGGTGGCGGGGTTGATGTGCTTTTTCTGCACAGGCTTCAGCCAGGGCACATAGGCAAAGTTGAACACCGCAATCCGGTCAGGATCCAGGCGCAGGGTTTTCTCAATGGTGTTTTGGAACGTGGCCAAATTTTGGTAGGGCAGACCGTAGATCAAGTCCACGTTGACGCTTTCAAACCCGGCTTCCCGTAGCCAGCCCATGGCATTAAACAGCATGTCCTCTGGCTGAATTCGGTTCACCGCCGCCTGCACTTTGAAATCAAAGTCTTGCAGACCAAAGCTGACCCGCTTAAAGCCTAGGTTTTTGAGGAAATAGATATACTCCCGATCCAAATCCCTGGGGTTAACTTCGATGGAAATTTCCGCCGCTGGATCAAAGTCAAAATTTTGGTGCAATACATTCCACAACCGTTCGACTTGAGCCTGGGTAAGATAACTCGGTGTACCACCACCCCAGTGCAGTTGGTTGACTTGACGGTTAGAAACCTTATCCGCCATCTGGATAATGTTGTGTTCCAGATAATCCAAATAGGGATCGGCTACTTTTTTATGGCGCGTAATCACCGTGTTGCAACCACAGAAATAACAGGCCGATTCGCAAAAGGGAATATGACAATAGAGGGAAAGCGGCGTTTGCTTATAGTTGCCAACGGCAATGGAGGCTTCCAAATCCCTAACACTAAAGCTCTCCTTCATTTCCGTAGCGGGCGGATAGCTGGTATAGCGGGGTAGGGCTTGGTTGTACTTGTGGAGCAGGGCAGAATCAAAAACAACGGGATTGGCAACAGACAGCATGGTTATCGGGAATTTATGAAGGGTGGACTGGAAAGTCTGTGCCCCCAGATTGGATCCCCCCTAGCCCCCCTTAGGAAGGGGGGAACTGGAGTGAGTCAAAGTCCCCCTTTTCAAGGGGGATTTAGGGGGATCGCCCAGAATTTTGCTACTAGCGGCAAGATCTGTGTACGTAGTAGCCCGACCTGGGAGAGGGGGACTGAGGGGGTGAGGGCGGGTTCGATGCGTGAACTATTCCGTTGCCATCAGGGCCACCATGCCGTGGTGGGGGTGGCGTTCGGTGCTGCCAGGACGGTCTTGGCGGGTGATCAGGTCAAACACATGATCGCCCACGGCGGCGCGGACATCGGGTTCCAACTCGTGAAAGACATCGCGGTTGAGGGCAAAAGCCAGGTTGGCTTCGTTGATCAGTTCCTGAACCAGCACCTCATCCACGGGCAGGCTGTTGAGGGCTTCCCGATAACGAATTTTGAAGTCGCGCTTAGCTTCTACGGTAGGCAGTTGGTCGAATTCATGGAGGCCCGTACCCTTGTCGGGGGGCAGGTTTAGGGCCGAGCGCACGATATGCCGTAACCCCTGCCCACCGGAGAGATCCCCCATATAACGAACATAGGCATGGGCCACCAACAGGGCCGGATTGCTGCGAGACACTTCCCGAATGCGACTGATGTAGTGGGCACCAGCGGGGGTCGCCTGGATGAGGTCGCGCCAGTTGTCGCCATAGTAATAGGCCAGATCCTCTTCCAGTTTGGCCGTCCGCAGCAGTTCGCCAAACACCATCGGCCCCACCACAGGATGATCGGCATGGCGAGCCATTTCTTCCTCTAGGGCGCTGTAGAGAAAATACAGGTCGGCGGTGAGCTTTTTGAAGGGTTCTAGCTCCACCACGCCCTTGAGAAAGCACTTCATAAAGGCGGTATTTTCCGACAGGGTGTGGGAGGTTTGGCTACCTTCCCGCAGCCGCTGAGCCAGATCAGTCATGGATGTACCTCGCAGTAACAATGTTTCGAGAAAAATCTTTTCATCACTATACAGCTATGAAGCGTAAAACCTAGACTGGCAAGTTAAGTTTTGTGTTCCCTCCAGCCTCGGCTCGTCGGGGCATTGTCCAGCCTGAGCCTGGGATGTAGGCGAGACGCTGGGAACCCCTCGTTAGGAAACGTTACGACGACGGGCATGGAAGCTCAAATCCTCCCCATTCCTAGCCTTTACAGCACCTTGCGAGGAACGCCGAGGTAGCGGGTCAACCCAATTTTCTTGAACAACTGAAAAAAATGGTCAAGGGCTATGCTATGTTTTATAGCCATAAAGCGATAAAGCAATTCTTCTGGGTCATAAAGCCCTGTCGCTAATGTTTGCAATCTTCTCTCTCAACCCGTCCCCTCCCCGGAGGGGACTTTTGTAGGGCCATGTGCCCCCTTGTTTAATTGCCCTTTATGGATTCCGAAATAGCCCTATGGTGACCGCTCTCCCCAAGCCCGCTCCCCAATCTGGTAGCCAAGTCAAAACGGCCATTGAAGAAAACCTCCTTTCACCCCGCTTTTACATCACTGATTTTGAGAAAGCTGCTGACCTCGACCTTTCCCTAGAAGCGGAAGGCATTCAGGCGATGATCGAGGAAATGCGGGCCGACTATAACCGCCACCACTTCATTCGGGATGATTCTTTTAATCAGGTGTGGGATCACATCGAAGGCGAAGAACGCAAGGCCTTTATTGATTACCTAGAACGCTCCTGTGTCTCGGAATTTTCCGGCTTCTTGCTGTTCAAAGAACTGTCCCGTCGCCTGAAAGAACGCAACGCGCCCCTGGCGGAAATCTTTCACCTGATGGCCCGCGATGAAGCCCGCCATGCCGGATTCCTGAACAAATGTATGCAGGATTTTGGCATTTCCCTAGATCTGGCCAAGCTGACCAAAAACCGCACCTACACCTTCTTCCCAGTAGAGTGGATTATCTACGCCGTTTACCTCTCAGAAAAGATTGGCTACTGGCGCTATATTCTGATTTTCCGTCACTTGGAAAAGCATCCTGAACACAAGTTCTATCCCCTGTTTAACTACTTTGAAAGCTGGTGCCAGGATGAGAACCGCCACGGTGATATTTTCAAAGCCCTGATCCGTTCTCAACCCCACATGTGGGACACCTGGAAAGGTCGTTTGTGGAGCCGATTCTTCCTGCTTTCCGTATTTGCTACCCACAGCTTAACGGTGCATGAACGGGCCAAATTCTACGAAATGCTGGGCCTAGACGCTACGGAATTTGATACCCAGGTGGTACGGAAAACCAACGAAACCGCCGCCCGTGCCTTCCCAGTGTCCCTGAACGTGGATCATCCCCAGTTTTTCCCGCGCCTAGAACGTTCCGCCGCCCGCAACCTCAAAATTAAGCACATCAGCGAAGGGGCTGGCCCCAACTGGCTGAAGTCTCTGCGGAAACTGCCTCTGGTGATGGGTATTGTCGGCGATCTGCTGCGGCTCTACCTGATCAAACCCGTGGACGCTGAAGGTCTGCGCGGTACGGTCCTTTAGGACATGGATCGAGGTTCCAGGGTTCTATCCGAGAAAATTCCCAAGGCCCTCAGCCATGGCCTATCTGGTGGAACGGGGTCTGATTCTGGAGCCCTATCCGGTAGACCGCAAAACCAATGAGATCAAAGCGTTACCCGCATTTATCGAGCAACTCGCGCTCAAGGGTGTGGTCATCGCCTTCGATGCGATGACCACACAAAAATCAGAACACTCTCTCCTATTTCCAGAACGTTTCAAACTCTGACAATCAAGGGCTTACACAAAAATCAGGACACTCTCGCGTTAGGTCTGCTGTAACGCATCAAAGCCTTGCCCTGTATGGGTTACGCTGCGCTAACCCATACTACAGACTGTTTATACCCAATTTGGGAGGGTGAGAAAACCTCACCGCTACGGCAACCTCATTTAGGTACTCTGTAACCAAGGAACCCCTGAGAAACTGTGGTGTTTACAGAAGTTCAGGGGTTCAAAGCGTTGATTAGGACGAATGGATGAGGCCAACCCTAGACGATACCTACCCTAAAGTTTTACAAAGTCTAGATTTAATAATCTGTAGGATTGGCGCGGATGTAGCGAGAGAGATGATAAGCCGTTAGCTTTACATCCTCTGCTGAAATACGCTGAGGTTCATGCTCTAGAAATTTAGGGAGAGCCTTAGGGTTAAGTACCCATACGGGAGAGGACTTGGCTTCTGGTGTTTTTTCAATAAACCACCCTGGAAAAACCACCACGGGCTTTACAGGGAGATCTCGACCTGTGCTTTCCTGGAGCAAATCATGGAGCCATTTCGCCTGGGATTGGGCTTGTTGTACGGCATCCTGTTGTAGCGGTTTGCCATTGCGGGTAATTTGATTGACGTCAAATACCAGCGTCGGTCGTCCCGATGAGGGCTTGCTGTAGGTTTTAGTTTCAACCGTGAAAATGCCACGATCACTGACGATTACGTGATCAATATTAAAATTTTTACCAATGATGTCGTGATAGACACGATGCCCTTGCTCCCGTAGGTCTGACAGATATTGCCCGACGGCTTTCTCACCGTCACGCGCCATTTTTAAGCGCCGCCTTAGTTGCTTGGCTTTATAAAGCTTCAAAATCATAAACAGCATTAAGGGAATTAATAAAAGCGTGACCACTAGCGGATGAGGATCAATATTGAAGATCCATTGCACCCATTCATAGATCAGTAACGTGAAAGTCAATGACAATATTCCTATTGCCTCAGAAATATCTTCATCCCAGATTCTCTGTAGCTCTTCATCTAAGGATTGGCCTGGGTTGCGAAGAAGGTTATCTGTAATAGGGGAGATTTTGGCTGACTGACGCTTTTTGAACATGGGACATCGACTCCTCGACAATTCAAAATCCTCTGAGTCGCTGTCATTTTACAAAGCCTCAGAGGATTTTGATATTTGCTGAATTCCATCCAGCTTTAGACACCTTGATACTCTAGAACTTGGGTGACTTGATAGTTGTCATCCAGATCGACCAATAACGCCTTAGAGGAGCCTAGATAGGATGTGGGTTGATTGATTTCCTTGACTTTTACCTGGATGGAAGCTTGCAGATCTCGATAGAGATCCATGGCCTCATCACGTTTAGCAACGGCACCGTTAAGAATCTGCGACCTTGCTTCTGCCAACGGTCGGCCTCCACCAAACAAGCTAGAAATTGCATCAATTGGCAGATAAGAATTTGTATCGTTGACAACCTTATCTTGAAAAACAGGGAAAAATTCCTTCTGCAATTGATTCCATTCATCTAGTTCTGTATTCAACTGCTGCAAGATGCGTTCGACTCTGAGTTGATTTCCTGGAATCAAAAGCCTCAATGAAGCGGAAGTAAATTGAACAAAAACTGACTTAACGGCAAGCTCAGCATATTCAACATATTTTAATCCTTGCTTGGCAGACTCCTTAACTTTTTCTCCAGTAAAACCTGAAAAGCTTTGCTGCTCAAACTTTTTAACATATTGACTCATGAGACTCAAGTATTTTCTTGTCAGCTTGCCACATTCGCGATCAATCGAATCCAGAGTAGCCAAATTCAATGATAGTGTCTGATCATCAGAAATCATGGAATTAATAGATGAGGCAATGGAATCTACTTGCTTAATGATACTTTGAAGAAGACTACGATCTTCCGCCTCCATATATTCTTTAATGTCATCAATGCCTTACTGAATTTGACTCAGCTTCGAGGAAATTTCCGGCAAATAGTGCTGTGCCGTAATCATGGCTAACATTTGCCATGCGATAGTTGTGGCTGCAATGGCTTGAAGATGACCTGCTTCATGTAGGCTAACGTGCTTAAAAATTTCTCCGTTTTTAGCGTCAACTACAATACCGCGCACTCCTCCTGTCTTGGCATCCATCATTTTGAGAGAACCATCTGCCATGCCTTTGACAACTTCAGGGGGAAAACGCATGACATAGGTTTGGCTAGTTGCAACGGCAAGATTACTAGCCAAGCTGGGGACGTGCTGAAAAATTCCCCCAAACTGCTTAAGCTGTGTCTTGGAAAGTGGGAGTGGCTTACCTTGCTGATGGGCGGATGGGTTGATAGGTTCAATTTCGGCAAAGGTCTGGTCGTCATCACCGATCACGATCTTGGCGTAATTATCGCTGGCTAACATTGTGGGGCTCCTTATAGACCTGGTTATATGACTGAAGACCTGAGGAAAGACCTACCTATTTAGCGGCTTGTGCCGCTTCCTTAATATGCCCAGATGCTTCAGGATATTCCCAATCTCTCGCAGGGTGGGAGGGGATTGTAATTCTTCTTTATGGTGGGGATTGAATTTAGAATTTTCTGCAACGCAAGAACCCCTGGATTGCTGTGGTGGTCACAGAATGCTGACTGCCTGACAGAAGTGGGTGAAAGGCTTGAAACCTCGTGCTGCGAGGGGGAAAAGGTGAGGTGACATGAGACGCTGGAATTGCATATCTCAGGGTCTTTGCCATGCCAGCCACCACCTGTCTCTATGATCAAGTGCTGTCCTTGCTGCGTCAATATAGCCATCGTCGGGATCTGCGACACCTCAAGGCCTTGGCGT
>NZ_JACJRS010000028.1 GCF_014697375.1 Phormidium sp. FACHB-1136 | reverse complement strand
GAGCCAACTTTGATTCAATCCCATCCCAACTACCAGACCCTCCTGAACTACGGGGTTATCGCCGCATAGACTGGGATCACAGCCTCCTAAATCTGTCCGGAGTGTTGTTCACGGGAACATCGATCTTTCCCCTAACATCATCCAACACCCGGAGCGCTTCCCCCTCATGAGTGAGTAGCCTGCTCGATATCGTTGGGCGACAAACCTTTTACGTAGAAGCTGTGGGCTATGCTGAGTGCAGCCTGGATCTTCACGGCTGACCGGGGTGCTGGGGAGAATACCAACCAGACGCTCTACTCTAGAATAGGTCATCGGGTCTAGTGCCTGTTCTGCCTGCGTCTTGCCCAATTTCACCGAGTTCTGCTGTCGCCCATGCAACGTACTCGCCTCAGCCTGTTGTTTGATGAGTTGGGAGACCAGCTTAGCCTGTGGTTGATTAACCCCTGGCGGCGGGTTTCCTTGGTAATTATTAGCCTATTGGGGGGCTACTTTGCAGCGGTGGCCCTCTCTGCCATTGCCGGACAGGCGGCGATTCAGGATGTCACGGTGTCGCTGATTTTGGTACTGGGGGCCGAGGTGATTAGCTGGCTCGTCTACAGCCGCCGCTGGCGCGATCCGGCCCTGGTGCGCAAAGTGCCCAAGCCCCTATGGATTGACTGCCTCAACAGCATCAAACTCGGCGGCACCTACGCCCTGATCGTGGAAGCCTTCAAACTGGGCAGCTAGATCTCCTATACGAGCGCACAGCGGTGCGCCCCAACCCTTGAGCCTAGCCAATCAGACCTTGCAGCAGGGCTTGACGAATTTGGGTCGATAATTTGCGGTCGCAAAACACCTCTAGAACGCGCACCCCATGGGACGGCAAGAACCCTAGGCGAGACTGTAACTGTTTCCAGGTGTTAATCCGCTCGTAGTTGACCCCGTAGGCGGCGCAGAGGTGGTTCCAGTTTACGGTTTGAGGGGTGGCAAAAAAGTCCTCAAAGGGGGGCTCAAACTGGGAAATGGGCAGCATTTCAAAAATGCCGCCGCCCTGGTTGTTAATCAGTACCACGGTCAAATGCCCTTGCAGTCGAGGCAGGTTCAGCCAGCCGTTGGTGTCGTGGAGCAGGGCCAAGTCTCCCGTCAGCAGAAGGGTGGGCACGCCGCGATGGGCGATGCCGAGGGCGGTGGAAAGGGTACCGTCGATGCCGTTGGCCCCTCGGTTGCAGAAAATCCGCAGGTAGCGCTGGTTCGGCGGCCAAAACCACTCTGCATCGCGGATGGGCATACTGTTGGCGATCACCACCGCCGTGCCCTGGGGCAAGTGGCGACCCATCAGCCAGGGAACTTTGCCTTCAAAGAGATCCGCCATTTCCCCTAGGGATTGATCCAGGTGTTGTCGCACCTTGCGGTCTAGGGACAGCCATAGATCCCCGTAGGCCGCGTTAGGGCTAGATGAATCAGATGTTGGTTCAAAATTCGCCCCCTTCTCCGGCAAATTTGCGGTCAGGTTTGCCGCCAGATCCGCCACCGTCAGCGGGAGATGGGTCGTCATCCCATGCAACGGGTCGAGGTTGCGGTGGGAGGGAGCAATCACCCAGCGGTGAGGATTATGGCGCTCTAGCCACTGGCGCAGTACCTTACTCGTCGGCAACGGCCCAAGCTGAATTACCTGACTAGGCCGCAAATCCGCCGCCCAAGCCTCCTGGCGCAAAATGGCGTCGTAGGTCGTCACTAAGTAAGGATTTTGCTTGGCGGCGTGGCGCAGGGGGGACAGGGTTTCCGCCAACACGGGCCACTGAAGGCTCTGGGCTAGGTTAGCGACGGCGTGACAGTAGCTCTCAGGGTCTACAGGCTGAGCAGGGCCAGCAATGATGAGGCCACGTTCACAGGCTTGCCAAGTTGAAAAGACCCTCACCCCCGGCCCCTCTCCCATGGGGAGAGGGGAGTTAGACGCCCTCACCCCCGGCCCCTCTCCCACGGGGAGAGGGGAGTTGGAGGTCGTTGAATGAGGCTTACCTGTAACTGAAGACTCAGCCATTCCGGCCTCCCCCTCGTCCTCTGGGAGAGGGGGACTGAGGGGGTGAGGGCCATCCAGGCCACTCGGCACTAACCCCATCCAAAAGTCCTGATTCAAAACCTCTCGCAACACATCCACCGAACCATCATTCACAGGCGCTAGGGGATCGCGAAAGGGACAGTTCAGGTGGACGGGGCCGGGGGTGGGAGAGAGGGCTTGTCGCCATGCCTGCACGAGGGTTTGGCGCAGGTAGCGCAGGAGGGTGAGATCCGCCGCTGGGATGGCCAGTTCGGTGTAGGCATTGGGAAAGTCGCCAAACAATTTCTGTTGGTCGATGGTTTGGCCGGAGGCGCAGTCCCGCAGTTCGGGGGGGCGGTCGGCGGTGAAGACTAGGAGGGGCACCTGGCTTTCCCTGGCTTCGATGATGGCCGGGAAATAGTTGGCCCCAGCGGTACCGGAGGTGCAGACCAGGGCGACGGGATTCCCGGTGCGTTTGGCGATGCCGAGGGCGAAGAAGGCAGCGGAGCGTTCATCCAGGACGGGAATCGCCTCGATCTGGGCATGGCTGGCGAAGGCGACGGTGAAGGGTGTGGAGCGGGAGCCGGGGGAGATCACCGCCGTGGACAGGCCCAATCGGGCCAGGGTGCCCACCAGCACTGAGGCCCACAGGGTATTGGTATTGCGAAAATCAAAGGTCATGGAGGCCGCGCACTACACCAGGGACTCGCCCAGGGCACGGGATTTGAGGGTAATTTCCGCCCATTCCCGTGCCGGGTCAGATCCTGCCACAATACCAGCCCCGGCGTACAGTCTGGCCCAGTTGCCGTTAATCAGCGCCGAGCGAATCCCGACGATAAACTCGCTGTCCCCATTCGCCCCCACCCAACCCAGGGGCGCGGCATAGAGCCCTCGGTCAAAGCGTTCGTAGCGGTGGATGTGCTCACAGGCGGCGGCGGTGGGCACTCCGGCCACGGCGGGGGTGGGGTGCAGGGCTTCCACCAAATGCAGCGGGTGGATGGGGCCAGCCATCCCGGCCTGGATGGGGGTGTGTAGGTGTTGAATGTTGGACAACCGCAGCAGGGTGGGGCGGGTGGGATGGTGGGGCTCCAGCCCTAAGCCGCGCAACTGCTGATGGAGAAACTTGACCACAAGCTGGTGTTCTCCCTGCTCCTTGGGGCTGTGCAACAGTTGCAGGGCCAACTGCCGATCCTCCTGGGCGCTGCGACCACGGGGGGCAGACCCGGCCAGGGCATCGGTGAGCAACTGGCCCTGGGTAATGCTCAGCAGCCGTTCGGGGCTGGCTCCCATGAAGGTCGTCCCTCGCCCATTGCCCACGGCAAACACGTAGCAGTCGGGGTAGCGCTGGCGCAGTTTGGCCAGGGAGGGCAACACCTGAAAGGGCGTCTCGCGCACCATATCAAAGGCGTGGGCTAAGACGATTTTCTGCACCTGCCGATCCAGGTGGCGGAGGGCCTGGGCCACGGAATCCTGAAAATGGTGGCTGGCCTGGGCATCGGGCCAGGTGGTCAGTTCCCCCAGCCCCAGGAAGCGGGGGGAGGCGTTGGGGTTAGGGTAGCGGTAGGGCAGGGCTTTGACCGTGGCAAGGCAATCCTCCAGGATTTTGAGCACGCTGGCCAGGGTGGTCTCGGCGGTCAGCACCAGGTTCACGGTGAGGGCATGGAGACGGCCCCGGCGCACAATCTGCCACTGGGGCAGCACCACCATCGCTGCCGGAAAATCCAACTGGCCCTGGGGCGGCTGGGAGAAAAAGCTAAAGTTACAGAAAAACCGGGGCGCAAGGGCCACCCCCGCCAAATCTGAATCTTGATAGCAGTGCAGGTTTTGCTGCCAGGTTTCGATAAACCGCTGGGTGGCGACAAACCGATCACTCCCGGCAAACTGCCCCATCACCGCCTGCCCAAAGGCCACCACCGCCTCCTGGGTTGCAGCTTGCTCTAAATACAGGTGATAGCCCTGGCGATGGGCCAAGGGCGCTAGGGCCAACAGCGGGTCAATGGCGGGGATGGCGAAGCTGAGGCTGGCCACCTGCGGCCCCTGCCCTTGGGCCACTCGCCCTAAACATTCGTTAACAAAGGGCTGAACGGCTTGTAAATCCTGGCGGCTAGGCAAGCAGTAAGAAGCAACTGGCATGAACTCAAAGGGTTTAAAGCGGTTTAAATTCACGTTTTAACAATTGGCCGAAAAGTGCTTCAGTCAAGCAGCACAGGCATTCCGCCAGTATCCCTACTGGTAACACATTCGGTCATGGCCTAGCCAATTCTGGCCCCGTCGTTCATGCAGCTTAATGTTCACACACCGTTACAAACTCACCCCTCGGCGATGGGCCAGGGTAAAGCCGAGAAAACAAGTCTAAATGCTCATCTACCCCTTGACGAAAAGAGCTTGAGGTAGGATTTATAGGGATGACTCTATCTCGCAGGTTCGGTTGCCCCTACGGCGAAGGCCGAGGTCGGATCGACAAAGCGGAGATTAATATAGAAGCATGTGGCCCAGCCTGCGAGACTGCGGCCCTTAGCCCCCGGTTGTTTTACCCAACACTGACATCCATGACCTCCTACGCCACTTCCACTGCCCGCGCCGACATGGGCGAGCTGCGACGGTTACGAAGCTTGCTGCCCCCAGAACTCCAGAGCTGGGTGACGGTGGAGTCGGCTATTGATGTGAGCCCACCGCTGATCACCTGCGAAGAGCTGGGCAAAGACCAGGTTGAAGTCCAAATCGACCTAGTGAAATGGGAGCAACTGGCCCTCGATCAGCGCAACCTGATGTTCTGGCACGAAGTAGGCCGCATCCAAAACGACACCATTCCCCGCGATGGCTGGGAAATGGCGGCCCTGGCTATTGGTCTGGGTGGGGCCGTGGGGGAACTATGGGTGCAGGATGGGCTGTTGCTGATGCTGGCCCTGGGGCTGTGTGGCTTTTCCGGCTGGCGGCTGTATAAGCGCAACAACAACCAAAAGACCCTACAAGAAAGCATCGACGCTGACGAACGGGCCATCGCCATTGCCACCCGCTTTGGCTATACCCTGCCCAACGCCTACAAGAGCCTCGGTAGCGCCCTCAAAACCCTGATTGAGCAAACCCCCAAAAAGCGCCAGCGAGATCGCTACATCAAGCGCCTCGAAGCCCTCAAAAAAAGTGCCGCCAAGGCCAAGGAACGCGCCCGCAACGAACGGGGAGATTTGCGTTCTGCCTATTAGGCTAGGGGCATCCGTGGAGCGTTACACCCAATCCGGCTGGCTTACCCCCGATAACTGGGTGAGGAGACCACCCCCCTACGGTCTTTCGGGGTGGTCATCGTTGGTTTTGATTCGGGTTGGGTCGGCCTATGGGTAATCGCTATTTCACAGGCTGCGCCGTTTGGGCGTTTAAGGATTGGATGGGCGAGTTCTATCCCCAAGGCAGTAAGGCCGGGGATTTTTTGCGCCTGTATGGAGAGCGGATGACCACCGTGGAGGGCAACACCACGTTTTACTCGATGCCCGATGCCAGAACCATCGAACGCTGGGCCGATACGATGCCCCCCGGCTTTCGGTTTTGTCCTAAGTTACCCAAGGTGTTTTCCCACCAAGGCAAGCTATTACCCCACCTAGACGCGGCCCAGAGGTTTATGGAAACCCTGTCACCCCTGGGGGATCGCCTTGGCCCGGTGTTTCTGCAACTGCCACCTACCTACCGCCCTGCCCAGGGAGCCGATCTGCGCGATTTCTTAACCCAGTGGCCCCGGCAGCGGTATCCTATTGCCGTAGAGGTGCGCCATTTAGAGTGGTTCGCGGCACCCATCGCCAACCGTTTGAACCAAGTGCTGACAGAGTTGGGCGTGGGTCGGGTGCTGTTGGATACGCGCCCAATCTACAACGGGTTGGAGAATGCCGACGAAGACCCCCAACTGGGTTCCGAGCGGCGCAAACCCCAGGTGCCCCTTCAGCCCGTGGTCACGGCCCCGTTTACGATCATTCGCTACATCAGCCACCCCAGCTTTGACCTGAACGATCCCTACCTGGCGGAATGGACGCCCCGAATCGCCCAATGGCTGGCCGCTGGCACCAAGGTTTACTTTTTTGCCCACTGCCCCCAGGAGGTGAAATCGCCCAGGGTGGCCCAGGCCATGTACCACCGCTTGCAACAGGCTGGGGTGGATTTGCCCGATCTGCCCTGGGACGTTTGTTTAAAGCAAGAAGCCGAGGTATCCGCTGCCTCGGCCCAATTGAGTTTGTTTTAGGGGGTGGGTTTAGGCGTAGGGTGCTTTCTCGAAGTAAGGCACCTACGTGGATGGGCCTAGTCGTTTTCCCAGTCTTCGCGGCCCATCAGGTCGGCGACTCGATCCCGCAGGAGAAAGCCGGAGGATTCGAGTTCGGTCTCCACCAGCACCCATTCACGGGCGGGGATGTGGCGGCAGAGGGTGTAGATGGGCTGCTGACGACCCACCAAGCCCTTTTGCACCAAGTGTCGGGCTTCGTCGCGAATGATGTCGATGGAGTAATGGAGGGACTGAAGCATAGGGAAATCCTGTAATCAGGGGGCAATAGAAGCGCAAGCGTAAAACGATAAGCTTCGATAAGAATCTTTGGATTCCGTATCTCAGTTTACTGATATTTTTTTGAAGTTGGTTGGTTAAGTTTGGGTTATTGTCCCCTTAATTGCTGCCCCGTGCCATTAACAAATGCTGTAATTTTGGGTGAGGGCTACTCTGCGGGTCTGTGACGAAATTGTTATTCACGGGTTCCTGAGGTCGGCGCAGCTTGCCCTAGCAGCTTACCCTAACCGCACCTGGGCCAATTCAATGGCGAGGTCGATGGCGGCAATCATACTACTGGGGTCGGCGATCCCTTGTCCGGCAATGTCGAAGGCGGTACCGTGGTCGGGGGAGGTGCGGATAAAGGGCAGACCCAGGGTGGTGTTCACCGCTCGGTCAAAGGCCATCAGTTTCACCGGAATCAACCCTTGGTCATGGTATAGGGCCAGATAGGCATCGTGGGCGGATTCAATGGCACGGGGCTTGGTGCCAAACCAAGCTTGTCCAGGCCGCACCCACAGGGTATCCGGCGGCGTGGGGCCATCAATACGCACCTGGGGATAGCGTTGGCGCTGGGTTTCCATCCAGGGAATTAGCCAGTCCTGTTCTTCGTGGCCCAGTTGGCCCCCTTCGCCGCTGTGGGGGTTCAATCCAGCGATGGCAATCCGGGGTTCGGCAATGCCAAAATCCTGGCGCAGGCTGCGAATCAGCAAATCCAACTTTTGGGTCATCAGGGCCGGGTTCAACGCCTGGGGGACTTGATGAAGGGGAATGTGGGTCGTGACCAGCATCGTTCGCAGAGACCAGCCTGTGTGGGGAGATCGGGCCACAAAGGCCATCGCGAAGTCTTGGGTTCCGGCCCCTTCCGCCAAGAGTTCCGTTTGGCCAGGGTAGTTATGGCTCGCCGCTTTCCAGGCCGATTTAGCAATGGGCGCGGTGACAATGGCCTCAAATTGACCCGCCACCGTGGCGGCAATGGCCGCTTGCAGGTAGGCGAAACTGGCGGATCCGGTGGCGGCACTCTCCTGCCCCCAGGTGAGCTCGTGCTCGGAAAGAGAAGACGGCACCTCCACCAGCGTTATCTGATCCAGTTTGGGCCAGGGCTGATCCCCCGCCTGACGCCTCAAGTGAACCAAGGTCTTCTCCACAAGGGCCGCACTGCCCAACAGGGTGATCTCCGCCTGATCCGACCAATCCTTCGTCGCCAGCGCCTTCAATACCACCTCTGGGCCAATGCCAGCGGGATCGCCCAGGGGAATGGCTAGGCGGGGACGAGGGATTGGGGGCAGAGCCTCGGCGGCGAACGGGGGAGACAGGGGAGTGGGGTAGGGCATCGGGGGCGTCACCAAAGGGTCTAAAATAGGGGCGGTCTAGGGATGTGTCCTTTGGGGACAGTCCGCAACGGATCGGTTTATCACGTTATCTGCTGTTGTAAGGAGATCTCTAAAATGGGCGGCGAAATTTTTAGCACCTCTATCCTCATCTTTACCTTAACCCTGGTGGGGCTGGGGGCGGGCTTCCTGATGCTGCGGATCCAGGGCGGCGAAGAGTAGATTTCTTGCCGATGACCTACGCGGGGGAATCCATCTGATATTCTTAGAACAAGTTAACTTTTGTATCATTCCCCCATGAAAGTACTCGTTGTTGGCGCGACTGGCACCCTAGGCAGGCAAATCGTTCGCCGTGCGTTGGACGAAGGGCACGAGGTGCGCTGTATGGCCAGAAGCGCCCAACGGGCGGGCTTTTTGCGGGAGTGGGGCGTGGAACTGGTGCGGGGCAATCTCACCCAGCCCGACACCCTGCCCCCAGCCCTAGAGGGGGTAGATGCGGTGATCGATGCCGCCACGGCCCGCCCCTCAGAATCCGTGCAAACCGTAGACTGGCAGGGCAAAGTCAACCTGATCCAAGCCACCCAGGCCGCTGGCGTAAAGCGGTTTATCTTCATTTCCATTCTCAATTCTGAGAAATTCCCCCACGTTCCCCTGATGAACGTGAAGCGCTGCACCGAGAAATTTCTGGCCGAATCTGGCCTCGACTACACGATTCTGCAACCCTGCGGCTTCCTTCAGGGTCTCATTGGTCAATACGCTATTCCCATTTTGGAAAAGCAATCCATTTGGGTGATGGGCGAAGCGGCCCCCACCGCTTATATGGACACCCAAGACATCGCCAAATTTGCGGTGAAGGCGCTCACCACTCCCGCCACCGTTAACCGCACCTTCCCTCTGGCTGGGCCTCGCGCCTGGGGGGCCTACGAAATCATCCGCCTCTGTGAGCGCAAGTGCGGCCAGAGTTCCAAGGTGTCCCGCATTTCCCTTGACCTGCTGCGGGTCATTCGCAAGGTGGCCTACTTCTTCCAGTGGGGCTGGAATTTCGCGGATCGTCTAGCTTTTGTGGAAGTGGTCTCCGGCTCTCAGCCCCTGGATGCCCCCATGGAGGAGACCTACAGCGCCTTTGGCATCAATCCAGAGGAAATCAGCACCCTGGAAGACTACATGCAGGAATACTTCAGCCGGATTATGAAAAAGCTGAAGGAACTGGACTACGACCGCGATAAGGCCAACAAGAAAAAACTCCCCTTCTAGGCTGCTAACCCCCTTCCTCACACCTCTAGGGTGGTGAACCGGGATCTAGAGATCAACAAACAAGCCCCTGATGCAATGGGAATCAGGGGCTTCGTGATGGTGACGCGGGGTAGGTTGATAAAAGCCAAAGCAGGTCTGAATCAGGCTCAACTGAATCAGACCGTTTTCCAGCGCCTAGGCGTCCGGTTTGGTGGACAGCCTACTTATAGAGTTCGGTGGACAGCCGGAAAGCCAGCACGCCGGGAATTAGGGCCAGGGCCAGGGCGATAAAAACCTGAGTATCTGACATAGAACAATTCCTCAAAAACGGGGTGAACGATGGATGACAGACTTGTCTAGACCTGATTGTTAACTAAGTCGGCCTGTTCTAGGCTAGAGAGGGCGGCAACTGTTACACAGCTTAACGGTCGGTGGATGGTTTGGGGAATGATTCGGATGGGAGGACTACGCCGGGGGCTAGCTCCTGGAAATGGCCCTAGAGTGACGATTTGGGCAGGCTTCGGGCGTGATGGTGAGGATGGCAATGTTCGCTAAAGATGACGAAATTTTAAGGGAATTTAACGCTAAGCTAACTAAACCTTGTTCCAAGGTAGACCCAGTGGTTTGCCCAGAAAAGCTATAGTTTTTGAGACGGGCTAGGCATCGCCACCCAGCGCGATCTCCGGCTAGGATAACCCCAGGGAGAGGATATTGGTGCAGGATGCGGATCCGTGGTTAACGCCGTCGATGGCGGTCAGCACAACGCCCCCCATTCGTAGCGAGTTTGAGCGACAACTCCTACGGGTGCAGCGAGATTTATTGCGCATGGGTGCCCTCGTCGAAAATTCCTGTGTGCTGGCGCGGGAGGCTCTCTGTGATCGCAATCTAGAGGCGGCCCAACGATTACGGAGCCAAGACAAGCAGGTGGATCGCTTCTACCGCCAAATTGAGGTGGACTGTATGCACCTCTTCACCCTACCCACCTCCGCCGATGGGGATCTGCGACGGGTGGGTGCCTTTATTCAAATGGTGCGCGACCTCGAACGCATTGGGGACTACGCCAAGGATCTGGGCGATGTGGCCATTAAGCTGTTTCCTTACCCAGTTCATCCCTTAATGGGCCGGGTGCAGACCATGCTGGATCGCTGCCGTTCCATGGTTGCCATGAGCCTCTTGGCCCTTTCTGACCTAGACGCCACCGCTGGCCTAGAGATTAAACAAAAGGACGACGCCGTAGACGACGACTACGATGAACTCTACGATCTGCTCGCCCATCAAACCAACCTCACCGGATCCGTGGAGCCCACGGTGCTGCTGGTGCTGGCCATTCGCTACATGGAACGCATTGCCGACCATGCCACGAATGTGGGCAAGCGAGTGGCCTATATCGTCACTGGGGAGCGAACCTAGGTACATGAACCCTTGATGATCGGTCGGGCAAACCGTTCGTCTAACCAGCCATCACCGGGCAAACCGGAACGCAGTATTGACAAAAAAGTTTGACAGCGTCCCATTTATTGAGAGACTGTAAAGGATGTGCTTTGCTGATCCCGTTGAAGGATTCGGCAGGCCACGACCTTTGACCGTTTCGACTCCATTCAGGTCACGGTCAAACCATTCGATTCAGGGCTGGCGGTGGGCCTCCCATCCAGTTTTGTTCCCGGTCAGCCCCTGAATTGACGATCTCCTTTGCGGAGGCTGGGCGACACACCCAGGCGTTACGACCCAACCTCGCAACGGACAACCCGGCACGAATCAGGCACGAGTCAGACACGAATAATCCTTAGGAATGAGTCGCTACATGGAATTTTCGATTGCGGCATTACTCGCGAGTTTTGGCAAAGACAAAACCCTCACCCTGAAAAACCTCGAAAAGAAGCTGCACTGCACCACCGACACCAGCCAGCGCGACCTACAGATCGCCGTGGATGCCCTAGAGCGCATTGGGGTGTTGGTCAAAGAGCGCGGGAAGTATCGCCGTAGCCCGGAAGAAGGGGTGGTGGAAGGAAAACTGCGCTGTTCTAGCAAGGGCTTCTGCTTTGCGATTCAAGATGAAGAGGGCGCAGAGGATATCTATGTGCGCGAAAGCCACCTCAATAATGCCTGGAACGGTGACCGGGTCCTGGTGCGCGTGACCAAGGAAGGGGTGGGACGGCGTAGCCCCGAAGGCGAGGTGCGGCTGATTTTAGAACGGGCCAATGCCTCGGTGCTAGCTCGGGTCAAGCAAGAAGAAAACGACTACCGAGCGGTGCCCCTGGATGATCGGCTGTTGTTTGAACTGTCCCTCCTGGCTCATGGCGGCGATCTGCAAGAGGCCGTGGATCAACTAGCCCATGTGGAAATTGTGCGCTATCCCCTCGGTCAAAACCCTCCCCAGGGGCGGGTGGCGCAAATTTTAGGCAGCAATGCCGAAGCCGCCTCAGACCTGGATATCGTCCACTGCAAACATGACCTGCCCCGCCAGTTTTCCGACCGGGTGCTAGCCGAAACGGAAGCCCTACCCCTACGCCTCGGTAAAACCCACCTGAAGGATCGCCTGGATCTACGGGATCTGCTCACCCTCACCATCGATGGCCCCAATGTATCCGTGGTGGACGACGCCCTCACCCTAGAAAGAACTGAGGCGGGTCACTGGCGGCTAGGGGTTCACATTTCTGACATTACCCACTACGTCCCGGCCCATTCCGCCATCGACCAAGAGGCGGCTAAGCGGGGTACCTCAGTGTATTTGGGTGATACGGTGATTCCCATGCTGCCGCCACCGCTATCGGGGCCGCTGGGTTCCCTGGAGGTGGGCAAGGATCGGCTGGCCCTATCAGTGCTGGTCACCCTTGATGACACCGGAAACGTACTGGAGTACGAAATTCGGCCCGCCGTGATCAACGTCAACCACCACGTTACCTACCAAGCGGCTCAGGCGGTGCTAGAGCGGGATAATCCCGATCTGCTGAGCAGCCTGGGAGTAGAGGCCAAGGAGCTTAAAAAACTTTCCCCCATCTACGACCTGCTGGACAATCTGCTCTACCTCAGCCAAGCCATCAAGCGGCAACGGCTCCATCGCGGTTCCTTTGAGCTGAACCTGCCGGAATACGACTTCCCCGCCGATGCCGAAGAACCCCTCGCCCACTATCGCTCCCCCAAATTCCAGTACGACGATGAGGGGCTACTGGGGGTGATGGTGGTGTCGGTGGGTGGTTCGGCTCGACAAATTGTCACCGAATGTATGCTGCTGACCAATCAACTGGTGGCGCAGCATTTGGTGGCTCTGGGCGTTCCGGCCATCTATCGGCTACACCGCGCTCCCGACCCCAGCGACGTACAAGAGCTGACTAAGCTGGTAGAAAACATGGACATCCAGCTCACCCTGGAATCCGAGGACGCGCCCCAGCCCAAGGACTACCAGCGGTTTGTGGAACAGTTCGCCGCCTCCAGTGCCGAGAAAATCCTCACCTACCTGCTGCTCGAAACCATCCAGCCCGCCTTCTACAGCACCCACTCGGCCCAACACTTTGGCCTGGGTTTGGCCGAGGGCTATACCCATTTCACCTCCCCCTCTCGCCGCTATGCCGACCTGATGGTGCATCGCATTCTCCATGCGGTGTTTGAGTCGGGCCGCGACCGTCGCTCCACCCGATCTAAGGACGGCGTGGATTTGCACCATAGTTCCTGCCACGGCCAAATTAGCTGGAACGTCCTCCCCCCCGAAATTCAGCACGAGCTAGAGGACGACCTGCCCCGTCTGGCCATCCACCTCACCGAGCGGGAACGACTGGCCCAGGAAGCCGAATCTGACCTAGAAGGGTTGAAAAAGGCTGAATTCATGCGCTCCCACACCGGGGAAGTGTTCCACGGGTTGATTACGGGGGTACAGTCCTACGGCTTCTTTGTGGAAATTGAAGAACTGCTGGTGGAAGGGCTGGTGCATGTCAGCTCCCTCAAGGACGACTGGTACGAGTACCGCGCCCGTCAACAAAAACTGGTGGGCCGCAAAAATCGCCAGCAATACCGCCTCGGCGACAAGGTGGATGTGCAGGTGAAGAGCGTCGATTACTACCGCCAGCAGATTGACCTGGTGGCCGTGGGTGGCGGTAGCCAAATGCCCGACGACGAGGAAAACCCCACCTACGACGAGGACACCCCTGAAACCGCTGGCACCGACCTCAACAGCGACGAGAGCGAATAGGTCGTGGCCACGCATCCTATGCCCCCGCCCCCGCCCCGACCGCTGATTGTCGGCATTACGGGAGCCTCTGGACTCATCTACGCCGTCCGCACCCTCAAGCATGTCCTAGCGGCGGGGGGTGTGGTGGATGTGGTGGCCTCCAAAGCCTGTCAGATGGTGTGGCAGGCCGAGGAAGGCATCACCATGCCCGTTGACCCCGAACGGCAGGCCCAGTTTTGGCGGCAGCAGGCCGGAGTCGAGACCGCAGGCACGATCAGGTGCCACCCTTGGGGGGATGTGGGCGCGTCCATCGCCAGCGGATCCCTTCGGGCGGCGGGCATGGTGGTGATTCCGTGCAGCATGAGCACCGTGGCCAGACTGGCAGCAGGGATGAGTTCTGACCTACTGGAACGGGCCGCCGATGTGCAGCTTAAAGAAGGCCGCAAACTGGTGATCGTGCCCCGCGAAACCCCCTTCAGCCTCATCCATCTACGGAACCTAACCACCCTGGCCGAAGCCGGAGCCCGCATCGTCCCCGCCATTCCCGCCTGGTATCATCGTCCCCAAAGCATTGAGGACTTGGTAGATTTTGTCGTCGCCCGCGCCCTCGATCAGATCGACATCGACTGCGTGCCCCTCAACCGCTGGCAGGGCCATCTGCCCCACGAAATGGCCCCGATAGAATCTCCCTAGACTCGACATTCAAACGTCGGGAGTTGTGCTAAACCTTCTCACCGCTGAGGATAAAGATGGGGTCTACGGCGGTAAAAACTTGGTGGTTGCCCTTCACTTCCAGGCGGTTGACGGCGGGTTGGGCGGCTTCAATGTTGCGCACTTGGAGGTGGGCGAAGGTTTCGGAAACGCTGTAGAGTCCTTCTAGGTTGCCCACGGTGACCACGAGCCGTCCGCCGGAGGGTAGGTAGTCCCAGGCGGATTGCAGAATGGTTTTGAGGGATCGGCCCCCCTCCACAAAAATGCAGTTAGGGCTGGGGGAGAGGGTGGCCAAAATTTCTGGGGCGCTGCCCTGCACCACGGTGACGTTGGATAGATCAAACCGCTGGCAGTTGCGTCGGATTAAATCCGCGACGTCCTCGTCCCGTTCCACCGCCACCACCTGACCGGAACGACACATCAGTGCCGCCTCAATGGCCAGGGTGCCCGTGCCTGCGCCAATGTCCCACAGCACATCCGTGGGCCGCAGCCGCAGATAGCCCAACAACAACAGCCGCACCTCCCGACTACTGAGGGGAATACCGGGCAACTGCTCAAATAGGGCATCGGGGATGCCGGGGGTGGCGTAGGGCCAAAGGGTAGACATAGAGAATGCTATCGGGGGGCGCTTCCATTGTGCCATTGCCACCGAATCCGGCCAAATATCGCGGCGGGTGGTTCCCGACAATCCGATGGCTAGGGACGGGGGCGGTTGGGCGGCTGTCCTTCGCCTGGGCCAGGTTGAGAATGGATTCGCTACCATAGGCGTTGACTTGGATGTAGAAGCGGCGCGGAACCTATGAAAGTCAAGCCTGTTTTAATTGTTGGCACGGTCATTTTGGTGGGGTTGGCGGCGGGGGCTGGAGCCGGAGCCGCTTACTATTGGATGCAAGCCACGGCCTTACCCCCTGCCGTTGAAATCGCCGAGGCAACCCCTGGGGTTTTGGCGACCCATCGGCCCAATGCCAACGCTGAGGCCGTAATTGCCCAAAAGCTGGCCAGTGGCGAAGGGGTGCGCTACGAAGGCAACAACCGCGTCGCCATCACTCTATCGGAACCAGAGGTCAACCAACTCATCCTCGATGGTCTTGCCCAGGTGCCCGAAGCGCAATCGGTGCTGCAATCAGCCCAGGGCATGAGCACCACCATCCAAGGCCAGCGAGTCCGCAGCGGCATTACCCTCAACCCGGCGAATTTACCCACCGAAAGTTTACCGCCCCAGGCCCAACGCGCCCTAGGGATGGCCAACCTATTGGGCAACAATTCCCTCTATGTGGGCATTGAGGGCAGTCCTAGGGTGGAAAACGGGCGGCTGATGCTGGGCGACGATACCCAGGTTCAGGTGGGACGCATCAACCTCACCTTGGCCGACATTGAGCGAGCCACGGGGATGAGTGCCGACCAAATTAGCCAAACCCTCAGCGTTACCCTGCCCCAAACGGGCCTTACTTTAGATGGTCTAGAGTTTACCGATGGGGCCGCTATCCTGCGCGGAGCCATGCCCTAGGCTGACCGCCATGTCCTAAGCGCAAGTAAATGCCGTAAGGTAAAACACAGGACTCTAGCGCTGGGTTGACCGTTGCGATGAACTATCTCGTTGCCGTACTCGAAAACCGTCTGAAGGCGGAGGAAGCCTACGCCGCCCTGGAGGAGGCCAAGGTGCCCAAGGACAGTATGGATATTTTGGGCCGAGGGTTTAAATCCGCCGATGAGTACGGCCTGATTGACCCCGCCGACCAAGCGTGGAAGCAAATTCGGTTGATGATGCTGTGGCTGGTGCCCTTTGGCTTTGGGGCTGGGTTTGTGTTCAACATCATCACCGGGTTGGATACCTTCGCCTGGACAGGCCGTCTCGGCAACCAGATGATCGGTGGCCTGCTGGGGGCGGGCTCTGGGGCGATGGGGGCGTTTTTTATCGGCGGTGGGGTCGGTTTGGCGGTGGGCGGTGGCGATGCCCTGTCCTACCGGAACAGTTTGTCTGCTGGGAAATTTCTGGTCGTGGTGCGTGGTTCCGAAGCCTTGATTCGCCAAGCTACCCCCATCCTGCGTCGCTTTCGCCCAGAGGCCATCCAAGGCTACAGCGCCCGCGACTAACCCGATCCGCCGTTATCTAGCTGAATCTAGCCGATGTTTCGGTTCCCCTTACCCTTGATAGCCAGCAGCCCACCCACGATCACGAGCCCCAGCACCGTGGCAGGTTCGGGCACCGATGCGGGGGGATGATCCGGCAACCTGCCCTGGAACCGCACCTCATAGTTACCGCTGTGGGACATACCATCGCTCACCTCCGTAAGCCCGGAGGGAGTGGCGCTGAAGCTCCAGAGGTACTGAGCAGGGGCATCGCCGTAAAGAACCTTAACAATTTCGCTGGCCTGGAAATCTGGACGCAGCAGGGACGCAAGGGTGGGAATGCGAGCCGCCACTTGGCTATAGGCATTGAAGTGGCCCGCCAGACCAATGCTCACTTCTCCCGTGGTGTCATCCTGGTTGACATAGGAGAGGTTGGGGTCACTGAAGATCTGCCGTCCCCCCGCCTGAACAAACTGACCATAGAGGGCCGCATCCCCCAGGTTGGCACGGGCGGCTTGCCCCTGGGCATTGAGGCCCGTGGTCAAAAACTGCCCAAACCATTGCAGCCCAAACCCGTCCCAGTCGGTGGCGGTAAGACTACTGAGGGTCATGGCCGTGCCATTGAGGGTACCACTGAGGGTAGTAGGGGTGTTAAAGTTGCCCCCCGGTTGCTCGCTGCTGGCGAAGAGTTCTACATTACCGCCCGGACTGCTGGCGTTCCCCGTTAGGATGCTGGCGAGGGAGGCGTTGGGGTTGACAAAGGTGTTGGTGCCGTTGGCGTCGTAGAGAATCACGTCCTTCGCGCCGCCCAGGGTTGGGTTGATGAGACTGGCGGCAAAGGCTGGGGCCACGCACAGGTTGGCCAGCAGGGAAGCACCGAGGGCAATGTAGGTGAATTTCATGGTGAGGTTCGGCTTAGGTAGGGAAGAACTCGATCATCAGACGGCCACATCGCACAGAATAGCAATTCTACTGATCGGGAGAATGGTAAAACTACGGGGTTCACACAAGTTTTATGGGGAGACCGGATCTAGGGACAAAGATCCCGGTCGGATGGGGGCACTTGGGGGTTAGTGCGAAGGTAATCGCTGATCCAGGCGCAGGCGACCGTGAGGGGATCTAGGGCCAGAATGTCATCGAGGTTCCAATGCACTAGGCTGCCATCGTCGCCGATGGAGGTGAGGACTTGGCCATTGGGGCTAAAGGCCACGGTGCGAACCCCGGAGGTGTGGCCCTTGAGGGTAGACAACAAACGGCCTTCTAAATTCCAAAGCCTGACGGTTTCGTCCACGCTGCTGGTAGCGATCAAATTCCCCTGGGGGCTAAAGGCTATCCCCCATACAGCGGCTTCATGGCCCACTAGGGTGGCTACCAGGGATCCATCCCCACTGCGCCAAACTTTAGCAGTGTTGTCGCCACTACTGGAGGCGATCAGGCTCCCATCGGGGTTGTAGGCTACGCGCCACACGGCGGCACCGTGACGAAGATCGTGCAGCCTGGTGCCATCGGGTTGCCACAGGGTGACGATGCCGTCATTTCCTGCCGAGGCAATTTGGGTGCCTTGGGGATGATAGACCACATCCCAGATGGGGCTGGGGTGAGCATCCCACCGCTGGATCAAGTCTCCCTGGGCGCTCCAACGAAACAACTGCCCGGAGGAGCTGCTGGAAACTAACGCTTGACCGCTAGGGTGCCAACTCACCCCTAGGATGGGGGCCTCAGAATGGACAAAGGACTGCCGCAGTTGGCCCGCCATATCCCACACTTTGAGGGTGTCGTTCTCCCCCACCGAGGCCACCCAATTCTCCGTGGGGTGGAGGGCCAAATTAGTCGTTGTGACCTGCTGGGCATCCACCGTGCGATAGGCCAAGTCCTGATCTGACATAAAAATCAACCCCGATCCGGTGCCCACCGTGACTAGGGTGTGGCCATCGTGGGCGTAGAACGTCTTGAGGTAAACGGTGACGGGTAGCCCCTTGAGGGTCGCCTGAAGGTTGCTGCGGGCCTGCCACAGCCGCACCGTATTATCGGCCCCCGCCGATGCCAGGGTCTTTCTATCGGGGCTATAGGCCGCTCCCCACACAATGGCTCGATGGCCCTGATAGGTTTCGAGCAGATGCCCATCCCGGCTCCAGAGGGCTAGGGTTTTATCGTTGCTGGCGGAGACAAAGGTCTCGCCATCGGGGCTGAAGGCCAGATCCTCCACGGAGGCTTTGTGGTGCAGAATTTCCCGCAGCAGTTCCCCGTCGCGATTCCAGATCCGAATGCTCTTGTTGATGCTGCCGCTAACGATCAGGTTGCCGTCGGGGCTGAAGCTCAACCCATGTACCGGATCCTGGCCGTGTTGCAGCGTCAGGCGACGTTCGCCGCTGGGGGCGAAGAGGGTGATGCTGCCGTCGTTGCCGCCCAGGGCAATCAGATCGCCTTGGGGGCTATAGTCCAGCACCCGCACCCCCGACGGCGATCCCCCCGTGGTGATGCGCCTCACCCGCTGGCCGTTGTCTACCCGCCAAATTTGCATTTCGCTGGCGGATCCAGCCACCGCCAGGGTTTGGCTATCGGGGCTAAAGTCTACCCCCCAAATGCCCGTGATGGCTGTGGCTAGGGTCTGGGTCAGTTCCCCATTCCGATTCCACACATACACATGGCCATCGTCACCGGAGGCCGCTAACCATTGACCATCGGGGCTAAATTTTAGGGCTCGAATGCTAGCCTGGGGGCCGGAGAGGGTGATCAGCAGGGTACCATCGCGATCCCAGAGGCGGACGGTTTTGTCCACCCCCGCCGAGGCCAACCGGGAGCCATCGGGGCTGAAGTCTACGGCCATCACGGCGGCCTGGTGGCCATCTAGGCGATTCACCTGGTGAATGTTGAGCACCACCCGCTCCAGGATGGCCCTGGCCTGTTCCTGCAAGGCCGTGGGTACCCGATGCCAGCGTTCGAGCCGCCGTTGCCCCCGAATCGCTTCAATCAGGGCATCAAAGTCTTGGTCGGAGGCAAACAGGGCTTCCGCCGTACGCACGATGGATTGGGCCTCGTTGAGGGAGGCTTGGCGATATTGCCCCCAGGCCACCAGCCCCAGCCCGATAGCGGTGACCATGGCCAAGCCCATCCCCGCCAGCAGCCCCCGCTGCCGTTGCAAACTGCGCTGTTGCACTTGGTTGCGCTGGTATTCCGCCGCCAGTCGCCCCTCCACCGCCTTGAGGCGAGCGGTTTCCATGGCGGAGATGGTTTCCTGGCGGTCGAGATCCTGGCTGGCGGCCAAAAAGCGGTAGTCCAAATCGCTGAGGCTTTGGTGTTGCGACCACCGCAGCACCTCCTGAAGCGCCTGCCCCCGCAGCAGCCAAGCACTATCGCCCCCAGAGGCCACCCAGGCATTCAGGGCTTGGGAGTAGGGCCGCAGGTGATCCAGTTGGGTTTGAATCCAATCTAAGGAAAAGACGGACTGATAAATGCGGTTTTTGGTGATTAGCTGTCCTTGATGCTTGGTCACTAGGCCCGACAGCAGCAGTTCCGTTTGCTCTGGGCTACCGTCCACAGCCACCCGATCCCCTGGGGTAATCACCCGTTGATATAGGCTCAGCAGACGCGGCGCGCGCTGTTCGTGGTAGAGCAGGCGGTTGCGGATGGTGCGCAGGTGTTCGGGAATGTCCTGGCTTTCCCAGTTATCTAAAAGATATTCCTGCACCAGGGTTTCCACCCAGGTGGCTTCCGTTCCTGGCGGCAGGCTGAGATCATCCTCGGCGGCAGAATGACTGAGCTGGGCCACCAACCGACAGAGCTTTTGGGTGAGGAAGGGCTGGCCCCCCGTCCAGTCGAAGATGGCCTTCAGGAGGGCGGTGGGGTGATCCACTTGGTGCTGAAAGCCCATCATCAGCGGCTCGGCCTCCTCAAGGCTGAAGTCCTGCACATCGATGGAACGGCCAATGTTGAAGGGGGTGCGCTGGGGGTCTTGAATCAAATCCGACGGCGTGGCCACCCCAAACAGCACCCAGGTCACCCGGTGATAGGCGGCTTGGTTAGGTCGTTGTTCGTGGCAGGCCCGGATGAAGGCAAAAAAGTCATTGACTGGAAAATCCAGCCCCAGCACACTGTCCACCTCATCCAGCAGGATAAACAGCCGAGTATCGGGCAGCCGCGCCAGAATGTCATCCATCAGCAGCCGCAACTGCTGCACCGGGGGCTGATCGGCCCAGGTTTGCCAATGGGCCTTGAGATCGATGGTGCCCAACAGCCGCAGCCCAGACACCAGTTCCAGCATCACCCCCCGATACCATTGGTCGTGGGTGACTTGCTCGCTGCCCAGTTGGGTCATATCCAGGTAAACACAGCGATGCCCCTGCTGTTCGAGCCGTCGCTGCACCCGCACCCGCAGGCTAGATTTCCCCATCTGGCGGGCGTTGAAGACATAGCAAAACTCACCACGATCCAGGGTCTCGTAGAGGTCGCGATCCGCCTGCCGCACCACGTAAACCGAGGCATCGGCAGACAGGCTACCCCCGACTTGATACAGTGTCTCCAAAATTCGCCCTCTCCACGAGGTGCCCAACCCAACCCAACCCAATGCCTAACGTTCCTGGAGCCCACCCTTACGGGAAGCAAGCTACACCCCCAGCCCCTCTCCCACGGGGAGCCGGAGCCCTCACCCCCAGCCCCTCTCCCAAGTTGGGAGAGGGGGGCCGGATTTTTCAAAGTCCCTCTCCCACGGGGAGAGGGATTTAGGGTGAGGGCTCCGGAGATTTAGGGTGAGGGCCAACTGAAGCCCCTAGCGATCCACCGACCCCATAATGACGTCGATGCTGCCCAGGATGGCCATGATGTCGGCCACCTTTACGCCCTTCAGCAGGTGGGGCAGAATTTGCAGGTTGTTGAAGTCGGCGGCGCGGATTTTGAACCGCCAGGGGAAGACGTTGTCATCGCCCATGATGAACACGCCCAGTTCGCCTTTGCCGCTTTCTAGGCGCACATAGTGTTCGCCAGCGGGAATTTTGAAGGTGGGGGCAATTTTTTTGCCGATGAACTGGTAGTCAAAGCCGTTCCATTCGGATTTGGGGCCTTCGGCGATGCGCTTGGCCTCTAGGTTCTCGAAGGGGCCACCGGGGAGTTGCTTGCAGGCTTGGCGAATGATTTTCACCGATTCGCGCATTTCTCGCACCCGCACCTGGTAGCGGGCCATGCAGTCGCCAGCGGTTTCGTAGTGGATGTCCCAGTCGAGTTCGTCGTAGCATTCGTAGTGGTCTACCTTGCGCAGATCCCACTTGACGCCAGAACCGCGCAGCATGGGGCCAGACAGCCCCCAGGCAATGGCTTCATCCCGTGTGATAGTGCCGATGCCTTCGATGCGGCGACGGAAGATGGGGTTGTTGGTGATCAGTTTCTCGTACTCGTCTACCTTGGGCAGGAAGTAGTCGCAGAAGTCTAGGCACTTATCGATCCAGCCGTAGGGCAGGTCTGCCGCCACGCCGCCAATGCGGAAATAGTTGTTGTTGATCAGGCGCATCCCCGTGGCCGCTTCCCACAGGTCGTAGATCATCTCCCGTTCCCGGAAGATGTAGAAGAAGGGGGTTTGGGCACCCACATCCGCCAAGAAGGGGCCAAGCCAGAGCAGATGGTTGGCGATGCGGTTTAGCTCTAGCATGATCACCCGGATGTAGCTGGCCCGCTTGGGCACTTCGATATCCGCTAGCTTTTCTGGGGCGTTGACGGTGATCGCCTCGTTAAACATCCCCGCCGCATAGTCCCAACGGCTGACGTAGGGCACAAACATGACGTTCGTGCGGTTTTCGGCGATTTTCTCCATGCCTCGGTGCAGGTAGCCGATGACAGGCTCGCAATCCACTACATCTTCACCATCCAGGGTGACAATGAGACGCAACACCCCGTGCATGGAGGGATGGTGCGGCCCCAGGTTGATCACCATGGGCTCGGTCTTAGTTTCAATAATTGACATAGGTCAAACCAAGGATCAGCGGCTAGTTGGGGGATATCTTTGTCTTTGAGTATCTTAATGTGGATCGTCCGCCTTGGCGAGATGAGCCGTTACCGAAATCCTCCCTGAAATTCTAGGGGCCAAGGCGGGGGGATGCTTGGCCACGGGGGCCGAGCAGGGAGGCGGGTTTGGCGATGCCGTAGCCCTGGGCAAAGTCTACGCCGAGGGCGGTGATGCGCTGGAGGATAGCGTCGTTTTCTACATATTCGGCCACGGTTTGCAGGCCCATCACCTGGCTAATGTGGCTGATGGCCTCTACCATGGCGCTGTCGATGGGGTCGTTCACCATGTCTTTGACAAAGCTGCCGTCGATTTTGAGGTAGTCCACGGGCAGGTGTTTGAGGTAGGTAAAGGAGGACATACCGCTACCGAAGTCATCGAGGGCAAAGTGACAGCCCAAGGCTCGGAGTTGCTGGATGAAATGGCTAGCTTCGATCAGGTTGGCGATGGCGGCGGTTTCGGTAATTTCAAAGCAGATGAGGTGAGGCGGCACGCGATGTTCCTCAAATTGTTGCTTGAGGAAGTCAACCATGCGGTCATCGGTGAGGCTGTGGCCCGACAGGTTGATGGCGTATTGCCGAGGGGGCTGGTCGGCGGGGGGCTGCACCTGATCCCAGTTTTGGAACAGAGTGCTGACTACCCAGCGGTCAATGGCGACCATGAGGCCGTAGCGCTCGGCGGCGGGAATGAAGGCCATGGGCGGAATGACGGTACCGTTGTCGTCCCGCAGGCGAATGAGGATTTCGGCATGGTCGATGGCGGGGTGGCAGGGATGAATGGCCTGGATAGGCTGAGCAAACAGGCAAAATCGATGGTTCTCGATGGCGTGGGTGATGCGGGTGGCCCAGCGAATTTCTCCCTGCTGCTGGGCTAGGGCTTGGTCGTCGGTCTGGAAGAGGTGAACCCGGTTGCGGCCCGTGTTTTTGGCGGCATAGCAGGCGGCATCGGCCCACATCAGCAAGGATTCTAAATCCTGCACCTGGGAGGTGATGGGGACTACTCCAATGCTGGCTCCAATGGTAAAGGCTTGGTTATCCCAGATGAAGCGAAAATCCTGCACCGTTTCCCGCAGCACATCCGCCACCTGGAGCCCCTGTTCCAGTTCGCACTGGGTTAGTAACAGGCCAAATTCATCACCGCCCAAACGGGCCAGGGTATCGGTTTTGCGGATGTGGGTTTGCAGCAGGGCGGTGATTTGGCGCAGCAGTTCATCCCCCACCTTGTGGCCGCAGGTGTCGTTGACAATTTTGAACCGATCCAGGTCGAGGTAACACAGCACATGCACCTCGTTGTAGACCTGGGCGTTGTGGATGGCCTGATCTAGGCGATGCTCGAAGGCGCGACGGTTGACCAACCCGGTGAGGGGATCGTGCATGGCCTGCCAAAATACCTGACGGGTGAGCCGTCTGGCCTGGGTAACATCGTGGAATACCATCACCGCCCCCACGGTATTCCCCTGGCGATCCCGAATCGGCGCAGCGGAGTCATCAATGGCAATTTCGCGGCCATCGCGGGCCAACAACACGCTATCCGCCGCCAGTTCCACGATGACATTTTCCCGTAGGGATTGGAAGACGGGATTTTCTACGGGTTCGCGGGTTTCATCATGCGCTAGGTGTAAAATCTCACCGATGGGTTTGCCTCCAGCCTCCGCTTGGCTCCATCCGGTCAAGCTTTCTGCCATTGGGTTGATGTACTGCACCCGCCCGTCCACATCTGTCGTAATCACCGCATCGCCGATGGAGTGCAGCGTCACCTGGGCCAGTTCTTTCTCACGGAACAGTTCCTCTTCCATGCGCTTGCGGTCGGTGATGTCGGCAAAGGACGTCACCGCCGCATAGGGCTTCTCCTCCCCAGGACGAAACATGGGCTGGGAATTGAGGGAAATCCAGGTGAGGTCGCCATTGGGTTTCCGCACCCCCATCACCACATTGCGGCAGGGTTGCCCCGTGTGCAGGGCCACCACGGCGGGATGGGTTTCTCCGGGAAAGGGCGATCCATCTTCGTGGATGCTGTGCCAGCGGGGATCCATGGAGGTTAGCCCCTGTAACTGGCCTATGGTCAAACCCAGAATTTCCTCAGCCCGGTCATTGCTGACTAGGATCTTGCTTTCGGCATCCTGCAACACAATCCCCTCCGCCAGAGTGTCCACCAGGGAACGATAGCGTTCCTCGCTCTCCCGAATCATCGCCTCGGCTTGGTAGCGCTCGGTGACATCCCGATAGCTGAGTACCTTGGCCACGGCTTGACCATCCTGCCATTGGGGGCGGGCGTGGCGTTCAAAAATCCGCCCATCCTTGAGGGTGATGACATCCATCGTCTTTTTGTCCATCTCGGCCATCATGGCCTCGACATTCCGACGAAATTGGTCGGGATCCTGGATCTGATCGAGCACGACGGCATAGAAATTGGGAGTTCCCCTACCGCTACGCACCTCCTCTGCCAAGGCCGCAGGAATGCCCCACATCTTGAGGAAGCGCTGGTTCCAGTGGGTCAGATGCATAGATTGATCCAGCACTAAAATGCCGTCGGCGGTGGATTCTAGGATGGACTCTAGGGCCGAGTTGGTGGCAGACTGTTCGGCACTGAGCCGTTGTACCAACTGGTTTCGTGCCCGCACTTGTTGATCTACCCACACCAGCCCCGTCACAAAAACGGACAGCAGGATGCCCTGAATCAGAACAATGTTGGACACCGGATCAATGGCCGCACTCACCTCATTGCCCAAGGTGGGGATGTGAGCACCGACCTGCTTGCTCCAGCTTTGCAGGGCATTCCACAAAAACAGGCTGGCCATCAACACCCCAAACCCTGCGCCCCCCGCACACCAGCACGGGGATTTCGCTTCCCGGTGCCGCCCCAGGGCATGGACCAACAACCCCAGCCCCAGCCCAATCAGCCCCACCGCTGTGGGGATCGAAAGCCCGGTGAGGTAGCGCCAAGTACGTACATCGCCAATCTGCGCCAAGTAGCCCAGAAGCCCAATCGCGCCGAAGGCCAGCACCCCAAAGGACAGAAAGCCCGACAGCGCCGAGGCTCGATCCGGTGGCAAGTTCAAGGTCGCCGGGGTTTGCCAAGGCCACCGCTGCCAACGTCGGGGCACCCCAGCCAGCAGCAGCGCCAACCCGGCCAAGGCCAACACCAGGGCTGTATTCGGTGATGGGCGACCAGGAAGGGGCCGATCCACCAAAATAAAAAGCTGCTCAGTGGGTTCGATGATGCGCCCTGAGTCTAGACCACTAGCACCGTATAGGGCGGGGGTGATGGTATCGGTCATCAGCCATTGGTCAATGCCGAAATCTACCTTAAAGATGTATTGAATTAAGGTAAGGCCACCAATGGCCAACACCCCACCCGCAGGCACCCAGGCCCACCGTTGCCCTCGCCGATGCTGAAGCAACAGCAGCGCCAACCCCGCCAAAGCAAAGGCCAAGGCCGTGTTGTAGCGCATCGGTGGCGAACCGGGCGGCACCTGAAGCAGTTTCGGTATCTGCCAATGCCATGCGGCCATCATCACCAAGCCCAGGCCAACAGTCAGCCACCCGGCTACAATGGCTACCCCAATCTGCCAAGACCAACGCGATGCAGGAACGGTTTGGGGGGAAGTTGGGGTCATAGCCAATAGAACAGAGCAAGAAAACAGCGCAGGCCAACGAACGGGCGGTTTCCAGGATAGGCCCATTATTCACTATGCCCATCCCCCTGATCCCAGTCACGCCAAAACGTTAGAAAGTTAACTAACCCTAGGCCAGCGGCCTAAGTATGTTGATCGGTATCCTTAACACTTCCCTAGGGTGGGGGATCCTAAAGATAGGGATAGGATAGACACAAGGCTCTACTGCGGGCTTCGCAGGGGCAGCGTCACTACGGATTGAGATGCGATATCTATGCAACCCTCCTCTCCACCGCCCCTAACCATCGCTGAAATGGCTACTAGGCTCCTGGTACAGCCAATTGTGGCCACTCCCAACACGCCGATTCTGACGGTGATAGCCCAGCTAGGGGAGCCTAGCCCAGCGGATCGGCCCCGTGGGGAGTCGCAGTTGCCGGAGGGTTGTGTGGTGGTGGAGAATCGGCAGGTGGTGGGCCTGTTGACCCTGGGGGATGTGGGGCGGCTGATGGCCCAGTCTGCCCCCCTAGAGGCGATGACCGTGGGCCAAGTGATGATCCAGCCTGTGATCACCCTCCCCCAGGATCAGATCACCCAGCCTTGGACGATTCTCGACCTGTTTCATCAGCACGCCATTCGCCATTTGCCTGTGGTGGATGACCAAGGAACCCTAGTGGGGCTGCTGACTCAACCTCGCCTGATCCAAACCCTCAGCGCCCTAGGGCTATATCGACCCAGACCTCAGCCCCAGGGCACATCTCCAGTGGTCGCCCCGCCCCGCCGCGAAAGGCTGTTGCCCAAGATCGCCACCATGGCCCCTGGGCTGTTGTATGGCATGGATATCCACGATCTGAATGGCCCTAGCGATGACCAGGGGAACGGCCAGGGGATGATTCATCCATCCACCCTGGCGTTGCCCCAAATCCTCTACATCAGCCCCCAATCCATCGAGATTCTGGGGATTTCGGCGGAGGCGCTGATGGCCGATGGGCAGCGCTTTTTCGACCTGATTCACCCCGCAGATCGCCCGGACTATTGGGCCACCCTAGCGGCCAGTGCCACCACCCAGCAGCCCTTTTCCCAGGAATACCGCATTGTTACCCCCACAGGTCAGGAAAAGTGGATCCGTGCCCACGCCCAGCCGCAGCCGTTGCCCCAGGGGGGGGTGCGCTGGTTTGGGGCAGCCCTAGAAATTACCGGACGGAAACAGGCGGAACATGACTTAATTTTGGCCAGTCGCCGTTTGCAGGAGGCCCAGCGCATTGCCCAGATTGGCAACTGGGAGATGGATCTATGGACAAACACCCTGCACTGGTCGGAGGAAATCTTTCGCATTTTTGAGATCGACCCCCAGCGGTTTGGAGCCTCCTACGAAGCCTTTTTGCAGGCCATCCACCCGGAGGATCGCGCCACCGTCCACGAAGCCTATTCCCGCCATTTGTGGGATAAGCAGCCCTACAAAATTGCCCACCGCCTCCAGTTTCCCGATGGCCGTATTAAATACGTGCAGGAACAGTGTGAAACCCTGTACGACGCCAGCGGCAACCCCTACCTCTCCCAGGGCACGGTGCAGGATGTGACGGAACTGAAGCAGGTGGAAATGGCCCTGGCGGAACTCAACGCCGATCTAGAGCAACGGGTGGCCCAACGCGCCCAGGCTCTCCGGCAAAGCGAGGCCCGCTATCGGCAAATTGTGGAAACCGCCAACGAGGGGGTGTGGATTTTAGACGCCGAGGCCCGCCATGTCTTTGGCAACCCAACCCTGCTGACCCTGCTGGGGCAAACCGACGAGGGCATCACCACCAGCACCCTGTGGGACTACTGCGACTCCGATCTCCATCCCCAGGTGGCAGCACTGCTAGATCATTGTGCGGCAGGGCAGAACGCGCAGGAGGAACTACCCCTGCGACAGCGGAATGGGGAAACTCGGTGGGTCTTGGCCTCCCTCAGCCCCATTTTCAGCGAAGGGGGAAAGTACCAGGGCATTTTGGCCATGGTGACGGACATCACCGAGCGCCGCCGAGCGGAGGAGGCCATTCGCCAGGAAAACCTCTTCCGCCAGTTGATTTTAGACAACCTCACGGAGGGGATCTGCGTCTGCCATGCCTGCCCCGGCTTCCCCTTTGTTGATTTCTCGGTGTGGAATCCGCAAATGGAGGTGATTACGGGCTACAGCCAGGAGGAGATTAACCGCCTGGGCTGGTATCAAAGCCTCTACCCCGACCCCCAGGTGCGGCAGCGGGCCATCGACCGCATGGCCGCCATGCGCCAGGGTGACGATCTGACCGCAGAGGAATGGGAGATTCGCCATCGGGATGGCACCTACCGCACCGTCACCATTACCACCACCCTGTTAGTGAATGCCGAAGGAGACAGCAATGTGCTGGGGGTGGTGCAAGACATTACCGCCCGCAAGCAGACGGAACGCCAAATTCAGCAGCAAATTCAGCAGGAGGCACTGCTGCGGGAAATTACCCAGCACATTCGTCAGTCCCTTGATCTTCAGGTCATTTTTAATACCGCCTGCCAGGAGATTTGCCAGGTATTGGAGGCCGACCGAGTCGGGATTTTCCGCTTCGATCCCCAGTCGGGATGCCATGATGGCGCTTTTGTGGCCGAAGCCTTGACCGAGGGCGTGATTTCGGTGCTGGCCATTCCCGTCCACGACCACTGCTTTGGCGAAACCTATGCACCGCAATACATCCAGGGGCGGTATGCGGCCATGGACGATATCGAAGCCCTGAAGGAATGCCACACCTCTATCCTGGCCGATTTTCAAGTGAAGGCGAATTTGGTGCTGCCCTTAATCTGCGGGGATAACCTGTGGGGGTTGCTCTGCATTCACCAGTGCCACCATCGCCGCCATTGGGAACAGGAGGTCATTGACCTGGGCCAACAGCTTGCCGCCCAGTTGGCCATTGCCATTCAGCAAGCCACCCTCTACGACCACCTCCAGCAGGAACTCTCAACACGACAACAGGCCCAGGCCCAGCTCACCCAAACCAACCAATTCCTGGCCCAATCCAACCAGGAACTGGCCCGCGCCACCCGGCTAAAGGACGAATTTTTGGCCAACATGAGCCACGAACTGCGTACTCCCCTCAACGCCATCATGGGCATGACCGAGGGAATGCAGGAGGAGGTGTTTGGCCCCGTCACCCCAGAGCAGCGGAAGTCATTGCAGACGGTGGAGAGCAGTGCCGCCCATTTACTCTCCCTAATTAACGACATTTTGGATGTGGCCAAAATTGAAGCGGGGCAGATCGAACTCGATCTCAGTTCCGTGGCGGTGGCTCCCCTGTGTTCCTCTGCCCTAGCCTTTGTCAAACAGCAGGCGACGAAAAAGCATATTCGGCTCGAAACCCATATTCCCTCTCCCCTGCCCAACCTATGGGCCGATGAACGCCGGGTGCGCCAAGCCCTGCTCAATTTGCTCACCAATGCCGTCAAATTTACCCCCGCCCAGGGCCGTGTATCCCTCACGGTGACCCTGGTGGAAGCCCCCCAAGCCTCGCCCAGCCTGGAAGATCTCGACCTAGGCGATCCCAAGACCAACAGTCCCAACGGATCGACCACCAACGCCCCAGCGGCCTTTCTGCGCTTTGCCGTCACCGATACGGGCATTGGCATTTCCCCAGAGAACATCCGCCGCCTATTTCAACCCTTCGTGCAGATCGACAGCGCCCTCAACCGCCAGTACAACGGCACGGGCCTGGGCCTCACCCTGGTGAAACAGATCGCCGAACTGCACGGGGGCCGGGTCGATCTCCAGAGCGAACCGGGGGTAGGCAGTTGCTTCACCATCGATCTCCCCTGCGACCCAGCCAGCCTGTCTAGCCTCGACCCAGACCAGGTGAAGGCCGCTATCCTGGGGGGCACACCTCCCGCCGCCGATCCCCTCCATACCCCCCTGGTGCTGCTAGCGGAGGACAACGAAGCCAATATCCGCACCATTGCCAGCTACCTCAAGGCCAAGGGATACCGCCTCAACCTGGCCCAAGACGGTCAGCAGGCCCTTGACCAAGCCCAGGCCACCCCGCCCGATATCATTTTGATGGATATCCAAATGCCTGGTATGGATGGCCTCACTGCCCTCAAGCACATCCGCCAAATGCCCGCCCTCGCCCAGGTGCCCATCATTGCCCTCACCGCCCTCGCCACCGCCAGCGACGAGGAACGCTGCCTTACCGCTGGGGCCAACGCCTACCTCTCCAAACCTGTGCGTCTCAATCAACTGGCCACCCTCATCCACTCTCTACTCCATCCCCAATAGGCTCAGCGCCTGGGCTGGTTCTGTCGCTAAGCTGAGGAAAAGGTCGAGAGGTCAGGTTCTATGCTGGATTTAACCCGGTTGGCTCAGCAGATGCAGGGAATTAGCCACCATTTGGCCCAGGAGGCGGAAGCGGCCCAGGGGCGGGTGCGATTGGCCCAGCGATGGATGGCAGCGGCCACCCAGGATCAGAATCATTGGGTGGCCCAACAGCACGACCATGGCGATCAGTTGGCCTTTACCGCAGCGGTGCCCGTGGAGCCGCTGACCACCCGGATCACCCTGGAACCTGCCCCAGAGGCCCATACGGTGATGGCCACCGACGGTTCCCAAATTTCCCCTAGCCACCACGAAATTGCCTACTGCTATTTAATCAACGTGGGTCGGGTGGTGTTGCACTATGGCCAGGGGCGGTTTCCCCTGTTGGATAGTCTGCCGGAGGTGATCTATCGGCCAGAGGATCTGTACCAGTCGCGGCCCTGGGGCATTAGCACCGAGGAATGGATGGGCCATCGGCGCACGGTGGCGGAGGCCGAAGCCCTGGCTGATCTGGGGGCCATGGTGCAAACGGCCACGGCGACCAAGGACACCCAGGCTGCACCGATTTTGGCCATGGAGGATGGATCGTTAATCTATTGGTTTTTAGAGAGCCTGCCCGCCGAGGCCCGCGACCTGATTCTCACCCCGATTTTGTCGGCCTGGGATAAGTTACGACAATGGGGCATTCCCGTCGTCAGCTACCTCAGCGCATCCCGCAGCAGCGAGGGCTTGAACTTTTTGCGATTGCCCGCCTGTCCTTTTCCCCAGCCCCACTGTGAGCAACACTGCAACGGCCAGTCGGAAAAAGCGCCCTGTGGCGGGTTCATGCCCCTGCGAGATGCCGTCTTTTGGGCTACGGAACTGAAACCGGGGCAGCGCAGCCCCCTGTGGCGCAGTTCCGCCAGCATCCTAGATCGCTACGGCGACCAACGGATTTACTTTTGCTACCTGCATGGGGGCGCAGAGGTGGCGCGGGTGGAAATGCCGGAGTGGGTGGCGGCGGATGCGGCCCAGTGCGAGATGGCCCTGCGAATGGTGCTGACCCAGGTGCAGAAGGGCTATGGCTATCCGGTGGCCCTCGCCGAGGCCCATAACCAGGCGGTAGTACGCGGGGGGGATCGGCAGCGCTTCTTTGCCCTGCTAGAGCGGGAAATGATCCGGGCCGGACTGCAAAATATCGGCATTTCCGCCAAGGAAGCCCGCAAACGGGGCAGCATTGCTTAGTTAAGGGGTCTCTCGGTTAAGGAGTCTCTAGCCGAGCGACATGAACCAAAGCATCGCCTTGGTTGACCAGGGGATTTTGGCCGTGGCCGATTACCATTCCGGTCATAGGGCTACGCACCTGCACAGGTTTGTCGCCAAAGGTATCGCTAATGAACCCCAAGGGTTGACGAACCTTTACCGGATCCCCCAGGCGGGTGGTGCAGCGCCAAATCCCCCCACGGGAGGCCCGTACCCAGCGGGTTTCGCGGGCTTCGGTACTGGTGACGGCGGGCAGAGAACCGGGGGGCGCATACATACCCAGGTAAGCCATCACCCGGTAGATGCCGTCCACACCGCCCTGAATGGCCGCTTCGTCAAACCGGAGTGCCTCGCCCCCTTCGTAGAGCAGGGTGGGAATGTTGCGCTTGGCGGCAGCTTGGCGCAGGGATCCATCGCGGTGGGCGGCATGGAGGATAATCGGCGCACCAAAGGCTTGGGCAAAGGCGTAGGTGTCGGGGTTGGTGAGGTCGGCCCGCACCTGGGGCAGGTTAATGCGGTGGATAGCGGCGGTGTGGAGATCAATGCCGTGGGTGCATTGGCTTACCACCTCGCTCATAAACAAAAAGGCCAGTCGGCTGGCTAAGGAGCCCCGCTGGGAACCAGGGAAAGATCGGTTCAGGTCACGGCGGTCGGGCAGGTAGCGCGATTGCTCTAGCAGGCCAAAAATATTCACCACGGGCACCGCAATCACGGCCCCTCGCAACCGGGTGGGCCTAAGGGCTTTGACGATGCGCCGGATGATATCAACGCCATTGAGTTCGTCGCCGTGGATGGCCGCACTGAGCCAGAGCCGGGGGCCGGGATGTTTGCCATTGATAACGGTGACAGGCAACGACATCATGGTGCCCGTGGTGAGTCGCGCCACGGGTAAATCTAGCCGCACCCGTCGTCCTGGGGGAATGGCTTCTCCCCCCACCACTAGGGGCGGACGCGGATCGCTGGATTTTTCGGCCCGGTTTTGGGCCAATTGAGGCCGGGACTTGGACAGCGGGGTCTCTAGGATCGAATCACGGGCAGGGTCTCTCACCGCAGGGTTTCTCGCACGGCAACGAAATCTATTGCTAGCCACTATAGCGAACGGCCCCACCCGATGGTTCCCTAATCCAAAATCTGGCTCGTTTGCCCCTGGTATCAGCGGTCGAGGAGACCTCGCCCCTACGGTTTGCTGGGCTGGCAATCGGGGTTGTCCAATGGGCCAAGGCCGAATCGGGTGGATCGACGGTGGATGAGATCTCAGTACCCGTCATCCCAGGGTTAACCGCTGCTGCAAAAACTCAATCAACCGCTGCACCTTCACCGAGAGGTGGCGATTCACCGGGTAGAGGGCGTAGATCTGGCTCTCCGGCGGGCAGAAGTCCGGCAAAATCGGCTGCAACCGTCCTTGCTGAAGGGACTCTTCCACAATAAATCGAGGCATGAGCACCAGGCCCAACCCCGCCAAAGCCGCCTGCTTCAACACCTCGCCATTGTTGCAGCATAACGGGCCATCGATAGACACCGTTAGGGGCACTTGATCAGCGCCCATCAGCGTCCAGGTATTGTCCTGGGAACGGTGGCCATAGTGCAAGCAGGCATGATGCACCAGGTCGCTAGGCTGGCTGGGCATCCCCCGCCGCTGGAGGTAGCTAGGGGCGGCACAAATCACCATCGGGCAGGGGGCCAGGGTATGGGCGATTAAACTGGCGGCACCGGGGCTGGGGGCAATGCGCACCGTCACATCAAAGCCTTCGTCGATGGGGTCGATGAAACGGTCATTGAGGCTCAATTCCACCTGTAAATCGGGGTATTGGGCCATGAAGTCTACTAAAAGCGGCCCCAGGTGAAGCACACCAAAGGTCATGGGTGCATTCACCCGTAGGCTACCCCTCGGTTCCTCCTGCAAGCGAGACAGGGCCAGTTCCGCCTCCTCCAAATCCGCCAAAATATTAACGCTGCGTTCATAGAAAGCCCGCCCCGCCGCCGTGGCCGAAACCCGCCGGGTGGTGCGGTGCAGCAGTTGGGTTTGCAGGTCATCCTCTAGGTTCAGCACCAATTTATTCACCGCCGACCGGGATAGGCCCATTTTGCGAGCCGCAGCGGCAAACCCACCGGATTCCACCACTTGGGTAAAGGCGCGAATACTCTCGAATTTGTCCATGGCAGGGGGGTAGGGAGTCGGGAATCGGGAGTCAGGGCGCATCGCTGGGTGCCCGCCCTGGGTTGATGGGTGACTATTGTCTTTATTTTAGAGACAATGTGTTTATAAAATTGGTGATTGTCGTTATCAAGGATTCGGTTTAAGGTGGGAACAGGATAAAAGCATCGAGATCAGCCCAAATTCGTTATGAGGAGGTGTGGTCATGATTACGATCCGTCCATCGAGTGAGCGGGGCGCAGCCAACTTTGGCTGGTTGGATACGCGGCATTCCTTTTCCTTCAGCAACTACTACGATCCTCAGCACATGGGGTTTGGGCCGCTGCGGGTGATCAACGAAGACAAAATCAGCCCCAGCCAAGGCTTTGGCACCCACGGCCACCGGGATATGGAGATTGTCACCTACGTGCTAGAGGGATCCCTAGAGCACAAAGACAGCATCGGCAACGGATCCATTATTCGACCGGGGGATGTGCAGCGGATGTCGGCGGGGACGGGCATCATGCACAGCGAATTCAATGCCTCGGCCACGGATGCCGTGCATTTGCTCCAAATTTGGCTGCTGCCCGCCACCAACGGCATCGATCCGGGCTACGAGCAAATCTACATCGACCCCGCCGAAAAACAGGGCAAATTGCGCCTGATTGGCTCCCAGGATGGCCGCGATGGATCGGTGACGATTCATCAGAATGTCAGCCTCTACAGTTCGGTGCTGAAGGCGGGCGACCAGGTCAGCCACACCCTAGGCGAGGGGCGAATCGCTTGGCTCCAGGTGGCCAAGGGGGCACTCACCCTGAATGACCAAGCCCTCACCGCTGGGGATGGGGCGGCGATCCAAGACCTCGACCACCTCACCCTGGCCAGCACCGCAGCGGAAACCGAATTTCTGCTGTTTGACATGGCCGCCTAACCCTTCCCCATGGGGCTACCGCTTATACATAAGTCTTTGTGCTGCTTGATGTCTGGGGTTGATCCCCCCTAGCCCCCCTTGAAAAGGGGGGAACCGGAGTCAAAGTCCCCCGTTGAAAAGGGGGGAACCGGAGTCAAAGTCCCCCTTACCAAGGGGGATTTAGGGGGATCTCCAAGGACTAGCGGTGTGAAAACAAAAGGTGTATGCACCGTAGCCCATGGGAAAAGGGACACCTGCACAATTTAAGTCATTTAACCGAGAGACATCACCATGGCTGATCCCGTTATTGCCGATACCAAGCCCGTTGTCACCACCCTGGAAGCAGGCGATTACTACTGGTGTACCTGTGGCCAGTCTGCCAACCAGCCCTTCTGCGATGGGGGCCACAAGGGAACAGACTTCACCCCTATGAAGTTCACCCTGGAAGCCCAAAAGCAGGTAGCCCTCTGTGCCTGCAAGCACACCAACAAGCCGCCCTTCTGCGATGGTGCCCACACCAGCCTGTAGCGGCGTTGTCGGTTCAAGGTTGGCATGGGTGGCCCCGTCGCCCGTCGTCAGCACTTCTACCTAGGGGTGGAAAGTGGCCACAGGCGGGGTTTTCGCCGCTTTACGCTTAGTGACAATCGAGTTTCAGTCCTGGGAACCCTTAAACCGCTGAATACTAGGCGGAATAAGGGTTTCGAGCATTTTGGGAAGCCTGCCAACCGATCTGACCTTGGCCCAAAAGCCGTTAACTTTCTTAAAAAAGCCCGAAATCCACATAAATTAAAGGTTCTGGCGATCCACTTTGGGAAAGTTCCCCTTAGAATGAGTCAGTGAAATTCTGAGTTTATGGGGGTTTCAGCCCTTCTGCCGATGTTGGTCATGGGCCAGCGGTAGCCGTGGCGGATTCCCTTGGGTCAGTACCCTAAATCTGTTCCTTTTCCCCTAGGAGACAACATGAATAAAGGCGAACTCATTGACAAGGTGACCGAGAAAGCATCTGCAAGCTTGGAAAAGTCGATCACGAAAAAGGATGTAGATTCGGTCATTACGGCCACCATGGACGCCATTATGGAAGCCGTGGCGGAAGGCAAGAAGGTAACCCTGGTGGGCTTTGGTTCCTTCGAGCCTCGGGAACGCAAGGAGCGGGAGGGCCGCAACCCCAAAACCGGAGACACCATGGTCATTCCAGCCACCACCGTCCCCGCGTTCTCCGCTGGGAAGTTGTTCAAAGAAAAGGTGGCTAAATAGGCCAGACTTCAATTGTCCATGGGGGTTTCCATGGCTAAACGACCAGTACACGGGGGCAATCTAGCCTGGGCGGCAGAGATCGCGGGCTGTTCCCCTGGGGTGCTGGTCGATTTTTCTGCCAGCATTAACCCCCTAGGGCCACCGGATGCCGTCCTAGCCGCCCTTCAACGGGCGATTCCCACCCTAGGCCACTACCCCGACCCCGCCTACACCGACCTCCGCCGCGCCCTTGCCAGTCACCACGATCTATCCCCAGACTGGATTTTGCCCGGAAACGGAGCCGCCGAACTACTGACCTGGGCCGCCCGCGACATCGCTTCCCAGGCCGATCCCACCGCCTACCTGCCCACCCCAGCCTTTAATGACTACCAGCGGGCCTGCCAAAGTTTTGGGGCCACCGTTTCCCCTTGGCCTTTACTCAGTGCCGATCCATCAGCGGTCTTAGTCTTAGATCCATCTACGACCCCGGATCAAAGCCTATCCTCCCCACCCATCCCTGCGGTTGATCTGCGGGTGGATGCCCTCATGGTCGCCAGCCCTCCTACGGCAAGCTGTTTAATGAACAATCCCCACAACCCCACCGGGCATTTGTTCCGTCTGGATGACCTGCGTCCGCTGTTGGATCACTTCAGTTTGGTAGTGGTGGATGAGGCATTTATGGACTTTTTGCCTGCCCAGGAAGCTCCCAGTTTGGTGCCCTGGGTGGATCGCTACCCAAACCTGGTGGTGGTGCGGTCTCTGACCAAGTTCTACAGCCTGCCGGGGTTGAGGCTGGGCTATGCCATCGGCCATCCCGACCGTTTGCAACGCTGGCAGCAATGGCGCGACCCCTGGCCCGTGAATACCCTGGCGGTGGCGGCGGCGATGGCGGCGGTGCAGGATACGGCCTTTCAAGCCCAAACCTGGGCCTGGTTGCCCCCCACCCGACAGGCGTTGATGGCTGGATTGTCTGCGATACCGGGCTTTTCCCCTCTCCCCAGTGCCGCCAATTATCTATTGGTCAAGGCGGATACTCCCGTTCCCCCCCTGCAACTCCGATTGCTGCAACACAGCCAAGTGCTGATTCGCGACTGCCTCAGCTTTGCGGAGTTGGGGGAGCATTATTTTCGGGTGGCGGTGCGATCTGAATCCGAAAATGAGCGTTTGCGAACAGCTTTGATCGAAACCAGGGATCTATGATGCAGAGATCTAGGTTTCAAAAGCCCCTATTTCAGCGTTGGCGTTCCACCATGACTCCTGCAACCTCCATCCTCGACCCCAGTGTTAAAACGGCCCCCCCCGAGCTGAAGGTGGTCAACATGACCAAGCACTTTGGCTCCCTAGTGGCCCTGCAAGATGTCAGCCTTACCCTCAAACCGGGCACCGTTCACGGGCTACTGGGGGAAAACGGCGCAGGCAAAAGCACCCTAGTGAAATGCATCATGGGTTTCTATGCCCCCACCGCTGGCCAAATTTGGGTGGATGACCAACCCCACGCCATCAAAAGCCCCAAGGATGCCCACGAATTTGGCATTGGCATGGTGTATCAGCACTTCACCTCCGTTCCCGCCATGACCGTGGCCGAAAACCTGGTGCTCTCCCGCTACGACCGCCGCCAGGTGATCCACTGGAAGACCGAGTACGACGCCCTCCATGCCTTCATGGATAACTCGCCCTTTCGGGTGGATCTCAACATGCCCGTGGCCCAACTGGCGGCGGGGCAAAAGCAAAAGCTGGAAATTCTCAAGCAGCTTTACCTGCAAAGCCGCATTTTAATTTTGGACGAGCCCACCTCCGTGCTCACCCCCGACGAGGCCGATGAGGTGCTGGGGCTGCTGCGGGAAGAGGTGCAAGCCGAACGCCTGAGCGTGCTACTCATTACCCACAAGTTCCGGGAAGTGACGGCCTTTACCGATGAAGTCACCGTCCTGCGCAAGGGGCATCTGGCGGGGCACGGGGCGGTCAAGGATCTCACGGTGGCCGACATGGCCCACATGATGCTGGGTTCCGAGCGCCAAACCAAGGACATGGCCAAGGTGGATCACCCCGACGCGGTGCCCATGCTGGAGGTCCACGGCCTTGCCGCCCACCGCGATAACGGTCTGGATGCCTTTGGGCCGCTAGATTTGGCGGTCTACAGCGGCGAGATCGTGGGGATTGCGGGGGTTTCGGGCAATGGCCAGCGGGAACTGGTGGAGGTGCTGGCGGGTCAACGTCCGTCTACCCAGGGGGAAATTAAGGTCAACGGTGCCCACTACGGAGCGACCCGCACCGAAATGACCCAGTTGGGCGTGTTTGCCCTGCCAGAGGAACCCCTGCGCAATGCCTGCGTACCGGGGATGAGCGTGGCGGAAAATCTGGCCCTACGGAACTTCGACCGTCCCCCCCATGCCAAATGGAACCTGTGGCTGGTGCTGAAGTCCATCCGCCATGCCGCCCAGGAATTAATCCACGCCTTCTCCGTCAAAACCCCTTCCCCCGATACCCCCATCCAAAACCTGTCCGGCGGCAATGTGCAACGTGCTGTGCTGGCCCGCGAGTTGTCCTCCCCGGATATCAAACTGCTGATCGCCGCTAACCCCTGTTTTGGCCTAGACTTTGCGGCGGTGGACTTCATCCATAGCGCCATTGTGGAGGCCCGTAACCGAGGCGTGGCGGTGTTGCTGGTCAGCGAAGATCTGGACGAACTCCTGGTACTCAGCGACCGCATCCTGGTGATCAGCGAAGGCCAGTTTGTCTACGACAGCCCCATCGCCACCGCCGACGTGAAGGAAATCGGCCACCGCATGGCCGGACATTAGCCCCCTCGGCGCTAGACTTCCTGCCCCTGCCAAACCGCCCTCCTGCCAGAGGGCGACCAAGGGAGCGCGGGCGTCGTGGTAAGCCGCTCTGCTCTGATTACAGAAAGGTGCAGTTTTGGGCCAGGGCCACCTTCAGCAGGCTCTTATAGTCCCGTTCGGGCACAATGTAGGCTCCAAAGCGGGCCAGGTGGGGGTTCATCATCTGGGCATCGAACAGGATGAAATGCCGCTGTCTGAGATGTTCCACCAGTTTTACCATGGCCACCTTAGACCCTTCGGAAATGCGAAAAAACATCGATTCGCCAATGAAGGCACCACCGATGGCCAAGCCCAGCACGCCGCCCGCCAGTTCGTTGCCCTGCCAGGTTTCAAAGCTGTAGGCCCATCCGGTTTGATACAGTTCCCAATAGACCTGCTTGAGTTCGTCGGAAATCCAAGTGGTGTCTCGGTCGGCGCAGCCCTCTACCACCGCCTGAAAGGCCTGGTTAATGCCCACCCGAAAGCGGTTTTGGTTCAGCGCCCGCCGCAGCGAGGTGGGATAGCGAAACCGTTGGTCGAGGGGAATGAGGGTGCGCTGGCGGCTGGCATACCAACCGAGGTTGTCGCCGTCGTCATCGGCCATTAAAAAATAGCCCTGGGAATAGCCGTCAATAATAGCGTCAATGTCGTATCGGGGGGGGCGCAAGGTCACAGGGGGGTCTCCGTACCGCTGCTCCCATTATCCCCCAGGCGTACAGATCTCAGGCCCATCATGGTCTAGACAGGACCCGTGGGTTGGTTGAGGTGCGTTGGTTTCATTGGTTGTGGGCAATTAGGCAAAGGGATGAGAAAGAAAAGCGTTAGGATAGGGCGCGTATAAAAGACCACTTTTTTATCCCTGTTTCAATTCACCATTCACCATTTAGGATGCGTTTTTTGCGATATGGCCAAGCGCTCGCTCAAGGCCTCGTCCACGGGTATTCAGTGGGCGAAGCGAGCGTTTTCCCTTAAGGGGTGGACGCAAGACAATTTAGCCGCAGAGGTAAACCTCAAGACCCGGCAGCCAATCTGGCGATTTTTCACTGGACAGCCGGTGGATCGTCAGGTTTTCATGGAAATTTGCCAGATCCTAGACCTCGGCTGGCGCGAGATTGCCGAAAACCCGCCCGCCGACTTTTTGGAACCAGGCGAACCATTAACGCCGCCATCCCTGACGGTGGATGAACTGGTGGCTATGGTGCGATCCCAGCACTACGACACCCTTCAACACCAGTGCGGCATTCTGCAACTGCTCGACATTGGCCGCCCGGTCAACCTCGACGATATTTATGTGGATGTCAACATTCTTGAGGCCGTAGCCAACCAACAATGGTTAGCCATTGCTGACTTGAATAATCTGGAATCAACGGAATTTGATCGGGTGGGGCTAGGGGTTGTGGAGATCCCCCAAATCCCCGGTATGGAGGCGGTAGAAACCTACACAAAACTCAGGGTACTGGGTAGACCAGGGGTTGGCAAAACCACCTTTTTGCAGCACCTAGCGGTGCGGTGTAACCAGGGCGAGTTTGCCGCCGATCAGGTGCCCGTATTTATGGCCCTACGCGAGTTTGCCGATGTAGCTAAACGTCGGGACGACTTTAGTTTATTCAGCTATCTGCACCAAACCCTGCTAACCGCTAGCATCACCGCCCCCCAACTCGAAATCCTGCTCACCGAAGGGCGCATGTTGGTGTTAATGGACGGCCTAGATGAGGTGAGACATCAGGACATCAACGCTGTTCTTCAAGCCATTCGCACCTTCTCAGATCAGTACCACCGCAATCGGTATGTGGTGTCCTGTCGCACGGCGACCCAAAAGCTGGCCCTGCGCGGCTTTACCGATGTAGAAATCGCCCCCTTTAGTTCGGCACAGATTACCACCTTCGCCCAAAAATGGTTTATAGCCCTAGGCCGAGATGCTACCCCCGCAGGGCAGGCCAAGGCCACCGAATTTGTTGAAAAACTGGAGCGCCCTGAAAATTGGCCGTTTCGTCAACTGGTGGTGACGCCCCTATTTTTGCACCTGGCCTGCTGGGTATTTCAGGGAGAAGGGCAATTTCCCAGCAAACGCACGGCCTTCTATAAGCAGAGCCTTGACCTGTTGCTGGGCAAGTGGGATGAGACCAAGGGGGTAGAGCGGGATGATATTTACCGAGGGTTTTTATTACCCCAGAAAATAAAGCTGCTCAGCCAGATTGCAGCCGTCACCTTTGAGCAGGGGCAATACTTTTTTGAGCAGCGTACCATCGAGCAATACATCGAAGATTACCTAAAAACTCGACCCAATCCGATGCTTGAACCGGAAGAACTCCGGCTTGAAAGTGAGGCCATATTAAAAGCCATTGAGGCCCAGCACGGGCTGCTCATCGAGCGGGCACGGGGCATTTTTTCCTTCTCCTATCTAGCCTTCCAGGAATATCTGACAGCCCGAAAAATCGTCGCCGCCCACAATCTGCGGGCGTTAGAGCAAGCCCTAGGGGGGCTGGTTAGCCACCTGACCGACCCCCACTGGCGGGAAGTCTTTTTGCTCACTGCCGCCATGCTACGCAGTGCCGATTCCCTGGTGCAGTTGATGAAGCAGGAAATCGATGCCTTGGTGGCCCACGACCCCCATCTACAAGATTTTTTGCGGTGGGCCAGCCAAAAATCCCAAACCCTTTCCCCCACCCCTAAACTCGCGACCACCCGAGCCTTTTACCTAGCCCTAGCCCAAAGCCCCACTGCCGCCGCCCCGTTTGCCCTAGCTATCACCCTGGATCAGGGCATTTTGTTAGATGCGGCTTTGGAAAATTTGCTAATGGACTGTGCCCTTGACCATCGCCAAGATTTTGCCTATGCCCAGACCTGTCGTGAAGCGATCAACAACATTTTGGTGATGGTGCGGGATGCGGGATTTTATAAATCGCTGCAACAGCTTAAGGATCAGTTACCCAGCACCCAGCACCCGCATCAGCTTCAATCCTGGTGGCAAGCAAACTATGAAACCTGGGTCGAGCAATTGAGGACTACGATGATTCACTACCGCAATATTCACCATCCCTGGCAGTTTAGTGCTGAACAACGACAGAACCTAAAACGCTACTACGATGCTAACCAACTGCTGGTAGATTGTTTGAATAGCAACTGTGAAGTGACCCCAACCATTCGCCAAGACATTGAATCGACGTTGCTGCTCCCTCAACAAGAACTGGAAGACCGTGAATGGCAGGGAGATTGAGAATAATTGCTACGTTTTTATACAAATCAATCAATCAAAGCACCTTTTGAAACCTTAACTCAAACCCTACTACGAAATGATATATCTACATATCTACCGGAGTTGAATTCGTCAACCGTAGAATCACGAGTGGAGAAGCGTCATGCCCCGCCTCATTGGAAAACAGTCAAACGGTAGCTGGTCGTTTGGCCTGCTGCTACTGATAGCGATCACCACCGCTGGAACGATGGAATATCTCGGTCTGATCAACGTTATTCCCGGCTTTGGCTGGGATCGTCCAGCGAACTTGCTGGAACTGCGCCGGGATTAGGGGCGGGGGCAATTAACCGCTATCGGCACAATTGTCAGAAGGACATAATCCCGCAGACCTGCCGCTAATTAATCACAAATCAACCACGTAGATTAGTCACTTAGCCAGTGTTGACGACTAGGTCTCTTCATAGCTTCAAACCCTTGAAGCGAATTGTTAATACTGTGACCGATTCAAGCTTAATAAAAAGGATTTTAGATCATGTTTAAAGGTAGAGAGTTAATCGGCAAGTCCATTGTCTCCTATGACGCTGGAGAAAAGTTTGAGGTGGTTAAGGACTTAATCTTTGACCAAGAGAGTAATCAACTGCTGGGGTTTTTAGTTCAAGAGGCAGGCTGGTTTAAGCGTGCTCAAGTGCTGCTCCTCAGCGATGTGCAGGCCATTGGGGTTGATGCGGTGATTACCTCGTCGAAGGGGGCCATCGTCAATGCCCATAACCTACCTGCCGTTGGCCCCATTCTTGATCACAATACTGTCCTCAAAGGCACTCGCATTCTCACGATGGATGGGCGCGATTTAGGGGTGATTGTTGACCTTTACGTTGACGAGGCCAATGGCAAAGTCGAGGGCTATGAGGTCTCCGGTGGGCTCTTTGCCGATGCCTACTCCGGGCGCTCTTTTGTGCCAGCCATCGAGACCCTTAAAATTGGCCGAGATGTGGCCTTTGTACCCGTTCAAACGGCCCAGTTGATGGAAGAACAGATCGGCGGGCTGAGGGGTGCCATGCAAACCGTTGGCGACCAGTTGCAGGAAACCGCCCAGGTGACGGGGGAACAACTGCACGACCTCGGCCAATCCGCCAGCCATCAATTTCACGAAACGGCCCAAGCTACGGGCGAACGGCTCCATGAGTGGGGCCAAACGGCTAGCGATACGTGGCAAGAGACCACGCAAGTGACGGGGGAACAACTAAACAACCTCGGCCAAACCGCTAGCGATAAATGGCAAGAGACCACGCAAATCACGGGGGAACAATTCCACGACCTAGATCGCCATACCGCCGCTTCCATCACCAACGCCATGGTTGACCCTGCGGCCCAAAAAGCCTTTGTGATCGGCCAAACTGCTCAGCAGGATGTGATGGCCCCCGGCGGAGAATCCCTGGTGTTGGCAGGGCAACCCGTTACCCAGGCTATTGTCGCTGCCGCTGAAGCCCTGGGGATTTTGGATCAGCTCTATCGGGCCACCGGAGGCCGCCGACTCGCCCCATGGAAAGCGCGACTGGGTGATGCCATCGCGGGTTTCGGCGTTGAGCAAACCGAGGGTCGGCGTGTACAACACCTAGTGCGGAGCGAAGAGGGTTCGATTATTGCCGCCCCAGGCCAAATTGTGACCCCTGAGGTGATCGAGCGGGCCAAGGCAACTCACCGGGAGCGGTTGTTACTCCAGGCGGTTGGGCTATCTGCCGGGGAAGCGTTGCAATCCCGGTCTAGCAGCGCCATCACCCTGGCGGTCGATCATCTCCAAGGCACCAGCCAGACCACAGGCGAGCACCTCCATCGGGCGGGTGAGCAGATGCAGGTGGGGGCCAAGGGGCTGTGGAGTCAGGTCAAAGAGACGGCCAACGCCGTCCAGAGCCGCAGTACCCAGGCTTTTGAGGACAAACGAATTAAAGGGGCCTTGGGCCGTCCGGTCACGCGGGTTATTCTGGGGCAGCAGGATGAGGTGATCCTCAATGTGGGTGAGTTAATTACCCATCAGGCCATTGCCAGCGCCCGCCAAGCCCAGGTGCTTGACCTACTCCTCAACTCGGTTTATACCGACAAACCCCAGATCTCCCTAGAGAACTTGCGGGCTCCCCAGGTTGGTACCGCCGCACTGTAACTCGGTACTTGGTATGGAACTAAGGAGCCACTCGTTTGAGTTTTATATGATTGCCTTTTTTGGCATCATTTTGCTGCGGTATTTCTTAGTGGCGGGGGCCACCTACGGGTTCTTTTATGCCCCGCTCAGTCAGTGGTTTGTGAACCATCAACGGCCCCATCGCCCTCCTTCCTGGCGCATCATTGGCCACGATATTAAACTCTCGGTGTTATCGGCAGCGGTGTTTGCCCTAGCCGCCGCCCTAATTTTCTCCGCCTACGATCAGGGCTTCACTCGCCTATACACTGACCCCTATCGCTATGGGCTGTGGTATTTGGGCCTCAGTTATGGGGTGGTGCTGATGCTACAAGATACCTACTTTTACTTTACCCATCGCCTCTTTCATCACCCTCGGCTTTTTCCTTGGGTACACCAGGGACACCATCGATCACGCTACCCCACCCCCTGGACATCCTTTGCCTTTGACCCCCTAGAGGCGGTCGTACAATCCCTATTTTTAATGGGCATTATTTTCACGATTCCGCTGCATTTTATTACCTTAGTGGCGGTCTTAAGCACCATGACCGTGTGGGCCGTCCTAAATCATCTGGGTACCGATCACCTTCCGGTATCTTTCCCCCACCACTGGCTAGGGCAATGGGTCATTGGCCCAGCCCATCACTCTATTCATCACCTTAAATATACAGTTCACTTTGGGCTGTACTTTACCTTTTGGGATCGACTGCTGGGCACCCAAGATCCCAAGTATACTGACACCCTAAACATTTTTAGGTCAGACAACACGGGTGGCAATGGTCGCCCATGATTTTCTGATGCGATAAATCTTTTCAAAAAATCAACAACATACTATACATCGCCATTAGATATTGCCTCAACACGTTATTGCGCCAGACCTTGATTCATTGCATGACCATTCATGCATCAAGAATTTTGAATGCGACAAAAAGATTAAGTATAACAACAATAATTGCCATGGGAAAGTCCCATCAATCAAATCATACATGAAATACAACATCCACTTGACATAGTATATCCATGGCCTAAATGGATTGAGACGTTCCAATTAGCCTGCATGTACTGAACAAGGAATTTAATCATGAACGTTAAAAACAGAGCAAAAGCGGCCTCCAAGAATGTTGAAGGCAAAATTGAAGAAGCGGTTGGCGATCTAACGGGCAACCACGAAGCCCAGGCTAAAGGCAAAGCAAAGCAGGTCGAGGCCAAACTCGAAAATGCCATTGAAGATGTCAAGGATGAAGCCAAAGAAGCCATTGACTAAAGAGTCATCGCCCGTCAGGGCTTAGTTTATGGGTTGGGTTTGGCCAGCGCTACACCCAACCCATAGCAAGCACTCAGACATTTCAATATCCATATCAACATTCAATGAATAGGAACATAACATGGCTGCTTTAGAAAACAAACGTGCCATTGGTGTCTTTCCCGACTATCACTCTACCGAGCAAGCTTTAAGAAAGCTTCAAGGGATAGGCTATGCCATGGCCCGCGTATCCGTGATTGGCCAGGACTCAGAAGATTTAAATCGTTCTGGGCAAGGGAGAGATGTTCAACTTCAAGATATCCAAGCCATCCAGGACGACGATACCCATGCCGATGATGGAGCAGCAACGGGGGGGGTTGCTGGCGGTGCGGTCGGTGGTCTAACGGGTCTCCTGGTGGGCCTAGGGACATTGGCCATTCCTGGCGTTGGCCCCATTATGTTGGCTGGGGTGGTCGCCACGGCCATCGCGACCACCGTGGCGGGTGGGGTCATCGGTGTCGCTACCGGAAGTTTACTCGGTGGCTTAATTGGCCTAGGCATTCCTGAAGATCGGGCCAAGCTCTACAACGATAAAGTGATTCATGGCCATTATCTCATCATTGTAGATGGCACAGAAAGCGACATTGCCCTGGCTGAACCTATCCTACGGGATCAAGGCGTTCGTGAATGGGAAGTGTATCGCCTTTATAATCAGTCCGCTACAGTTGGCATGAATCCTGAAAACCCCAATGCTCCGCCCCCACATCGAACGGAGCCTCGTGGGACGAAAGGGGTTTCATCGGGGCGATTTTAATCGATTGCATCGATATCCAGTTTAGTTGGAATGCTGAGCAGGAATCGAATTTAGGCGCTAGGGATGCTGCCAAGGGGGGCATTCCTTGCTAGTCCAATAGATTTCTGGTTGCTTTCTGCTTGCCCATCGATTCATAAAAAGAAGGTTTTGATCATGAAGAAAATTATTCCGCTTATCCTAGGCAGTCTGCTATTCCTTGGGGCTAACGCTTGTAGTCAAAACCCTGAGGCCAGCGATACCGATGGTGGTGTACGCAGCGACCAACGAGAGTCCGATGCTCGTGCCCGTGAACAGCGTGACAGTCTAACCACTATGGTCGAGGGAGAACAGCCCCTGTCGGGCGATTTAGCCGTTGACGTTCGCAACCTACTAGAAAGTAATTTGCCAGATAGCCGATTGGCCGTCAATGTTGATGTGGAAGCAAAAACGGCAACCGTTACAGGAACCGTGAAGAGCCAAGAGCAATTTGATAGAATTCAACCCCTCGCTATGGAAGTAGAGGGCATTGAATTGGTGAATAACAACACGGAAATCAAGCCAGATTAATGAATCTGACAGACGGGAGGATTGAAAAAACGCGACTCCCATGATTCATTCCTCCCCTTCCTCTTAGACTTTTGTAAGAGCCGTTACTTAAGTCGAAACGAAGTTTATCTAAGGAAACAATGGCGTCTTATCGACGAGTTTTTAGTTTCTTGTTTGTTGTAGTTGCAACGATTATGTTGATAGCTACGGTAGTGTTTAACTTTGGCAACACAAACGCCCTAGCGGCAACCTTGCCCACGCAGTTTGTGAGTCAGAGTCAGGCCCAGATTTCAGCCAAGCAGGCCGAAGGTCAGGTTCATAATGCCGCTGAAGATGGAAACGATTTGCCTCGGATTAAGGGCATCGCTGAAGCCATCACCAAAAAACTGGAAGGCCAATCTCAAACAGCGGTTGACCCTATAACTGACAAATACAAGACCCAGAAGACAGACAAAATGAAGCGATCTGGAGGTCTAAAGGGCAATGTTGGATGGCTCACGTTTTAATTGTTCACCGATAACATTCTATTAGGATAAAACCAATGTTATTTCGACGAATTTTCAGTCTTTTTGCAATGATGACGTTAACAGTTCTGTTGACAACCGCAGTGGTGCTTAATGTGGGTACCGCTAAGGTCTTTGCGGCCACCTTGCCCGTCCAGGTCGCTAGCCCACTTCAACTGGCGATGGCAAATCGAGTTGAGACCATGGCCAAAGATCTTGAAGGCAAGGCTCAAGAAGCCATGGGCAACCTCACCGGAGATCCGAAGGATCAGATCATGGGGAAAGCCAAGCAGGCTGAAAGCCAGGTTCGTAACACGGCTGAAGACCTCCAGGATCAACTTCAGCTCAAGGGTAGGGCTAAGGCCGTTACCAAAAACCTTGAAGGCAAAGCCCAAGAAGCGGTTGGAAATATCACTGGAAATTCCAGCAATCAAACCATGGGTAAAGCAAAGCAAGCGGAAAGCCAAGGTCTTAATTTAGTGGAAGATGCCAAAGATCTGATTCAGGACGTCTTCAAGTAAGGGATGATCGCCTGTTATCAATGAAAATGTCGCTAGACTAAATCATTGTGTCATCCCTTTGTCATCCCTTAATGGCTCATTCTGGCTCATCAGGAGAATAGAAACATGTTGAATATCATCTGGACTGTCGTCGTTATCCTTGTCATTCTTTGGGCGCTAGGCTTCGCGGTTAATATTGGCGGTGGATTAATTCATCTACTGCTAGTTTTGGCCCTGATTGGTATTGTCTATAACTTGCTAATCGGGCGTCGAATCGTTTGATTTTTTGACTTCAAATCCATCCATTTAACACTTTTAAGGAGTCCATCATGAACATCATCGCCTGGATTATTTTAGGTCTGCTAGCAGGGGCAATTGCCAAGGCCATCGTTCCTGGTTATCAAGGCGGAAACTGGCTAGCTACCATGGTTTTGGGCATTGTAGGGGCCTTCATTGGGGGCACATTGCACCTATTCTTGAAAACTGGAAGCCTGCAACTAACCGCACCGGGTTTAAGTATCGTTGGGGTGTTTATTGCGGTTTTGGGAGCCATTATCGCTATTTATCTCTATGGTGCCCTATCCCATCGCAATGCATAAATCCTCGCCGACGAAGAGCCTTAGCTCTGAACTATGATGACCACTGCCTTGATCACGCCCGTTTCTACCCTCACAAAAGTCTACAGATGCCCCAGTAGGTTTGAGCTGCCGCAGGCGCTAGGAGATAGACATTTATGCCTCTGCTGCTCAAATATTTTGCTTCGCCATGCGCGATCTAATCAGGTGTACTGGCGCTGTAGCCACTGCCATCAAGCGATGCCCCTGTTGCAGGATGGTTATCCCTGGTTGACTGACAACGCTTCTCAGCGAGAACTCCGAAAGCCCGCTCCCTAGACCTATTCCAGGGAGCGAGGGGTAGCGCGATTGACCCGTGGGTAACCCGCTTTTTGTTCGCCACAAAAAATATCCAATCTGGAGAGGCCATGACTCATCTAAACTCAGAATCAAAATCAGGTAGTGATGGTAGTGAGCTAATCCCCGCCGAGGTTCAGGCCAATATTCGCCATCATGATGATTCCCAACACACTCAATCCGTTGCGATTCCGGGTACAACGGTCGATGATGAGGGGTTGATTAATAACTTTGCTACCGAGCCTAAGGTCTATCCCTCGACCTACCCTTCGCCACGCCAGCAACGGCAATATCTTTTTCTAGGTGCAGGGGCAATGGTGTTTGTGGCTATCCTCCTTGGGATTGCGTTTTCCGTGAGCTAAACGTTGATCGACGGATGGTTTCATCCTAAATCTGACTTACTGACCCACGGTATCAGCGGGCGAGGAGACCTCGCCCCTAAGGTTTGTCGGCCTGGGGATCGGGGTCTTCTGGCTCGGATTTGGTTTCAAAGGCTAGGGACTTGGCAAGGCAGACGCCGTGGGCACCGTCTGGGTCTGGGTGAGGGCGAGGATGGCCTGGGCCACCGCCTGGGGTTGCTCTAGCATAGCCATATGGCCACAGTTTTCGATGGGAATGACCGCCGATTCTCCCGCCGAGGCGCTGGGAATGTAGCCCGCCAGGTGACGAACAAACTTCAGATCCATCACCGGATCTTGACACCCAGCCAGAAAGTGGATGGGCTGCTGAAGGCCACTCACCAAGCGGGGCAGTAAATGTACCTCCGTTTCGGTGGTGGATTCGAGCAGGGCACCCAGGGCGGCCTCGGCCTCGGCCTCCAGCATATCCTTTAGCCGCTGATGGCCCCAGCGGTAGGCCAAGGGCTGCACCACCGAGGCCCGTGTCATGGCCCAGGAGAGGGGGAAAACGTAGCGCAACCAGGGGGATCGCCATCGCACAATTTGTCGTCCCACCTGGCGAAATTGGTTAAATTCTCGCTCTAGGTACAGCCCGCCCCCGGCGTTGAGGCAGATTACCCCCTTCACCCGGTCGGGGTAGCAGTGGGCCGCCCACAGGGCAATGCTGCCCCCCAGGGAATGCCCCACCAGCCACACCGGGCCGAGGTCAAGCTGGTGCAGCAGTTCCCCCAGGTCGCGGGCATAGGCGGCGAGGCCGTAGGGAGAGGCGCTGGTGGGCAGGGTCTCGGCGGCAGCGGGCAAGCCAGGGACGTAGTGATCTAACTGGTGGCGCGATTGGCCAAACCCGCGCAGGTCGTAGCACAGGCAGGGATGGTTATCGCTGAGGTAGGGCAGCAGGGGCCGCCAATAGTGCTGGCTGAGCAGCCAACCATGGACGAACACCAGCGGCGTTGCTTCACCGCCCGTCGTCCGTTCGTAGGCGTGGGGAACGCCAAAAAGAGTCACGGTAGCCATAGCTAGATCCTACTCTAGCTGGTGAGACGAGCACGGATACCCTCGGCAATTTTGTGGCCCAAATATTCGGGGATCAGGTTTTCGTTGGGGCCAAGCAGGTAGAGAATCAGCCGGGTGCGCCCTCGCCACACCAGCAGGTTGGCATTCACCACCAGCAGGTCTTCCTGCCACACCGCGTACATCACCTTATAAAACAGACCGGGCTGGTTGTTCGCCTCAATCAGCAGGGCGGGCAAATGAAACACCGGATCGACGTAGAACTCCGTTTCCACCCCATCTAATCCGGCATCAAGGTTAAATTCTACCGACAGCATTTCCTCCACTTCAAAATGCCCCGCCAGCGATTCCTGAATGGCTCGGCAGACATTTTCCGAGGTTTGGGGCGTGAGCGCCTTGCCACCACGAGACATCACCATTTTGATGAACACCAGCATGGGCGAGGTGATCTGGCCATAGAGACTGAGGTTATGGATGGTGAGACCATAGGCCGCCAGTACCCCAAAAATATCGCTGAGCAGAAAGGACTGATTTCGATACACAAAGAACAGCGCGTTTTTGCTGCCCTCTGGCTTAATTTCAATCACCGCCTTCTGCTGTTTATACAGTTGATAGGCCAAACGCAAATTCTGTAGCTGAATTTCGCTACTCACAAACTGTTCATAGAACTGGGGAAACGTCCGGTTAAATCGTTTCAACAGATCTACGGTGGAGGAATTTAAGCCAGCGGCCATTTTGGGAAATAGGAACTCCATTGCGTTAACGCTACCATCTCCTCCTCAGGAGTCTACGGTTGACACCCCTCTCGGCTCCTAGCCATCACCTTCAAGGCGATCCCCCTAAATCCCCCTTAGCAAGAGGGACGTTGACTCCAGTTCCCCCCTTTCCAAGGGGGGCTAGGGGGGATCCCCCTCGGAACAAAGCAGGGCAGAGACTTAGGGATAAGCAACGGCCCAAGACAGCAGAGGGACTTTAACCGATCTCAGTCCCCTATCGCCCTGGGGCTAGGGAAGTGTAGCTTGCTTTCCGTAGGGTGGGGTGGCCTAGACGGTGTGGGTTAGCCTAGACCGTATGGCCTAGACACGGTGGCCTAGACCCTGCGATCCAGGCGGTGTGATCCCTCATGATCCTAGGTTAGCCGCTATCTACGACAAGGACACCCAAGGGCCATGCTGATTTTGGCGCTTGGGGGGTGGAACGGAGTCCAGGATAGACATCCGGTTGCGGCAAAATGCTCTTAAACTAGAATGAGTTTTCGTATCTCCTCACAATACTGAGCTGGGCCTGCATGGGTTTTTGGAAGAATCTTTTTATTGGATCCGATGGTGCCGCACCGGGAGACTCTGGGGGTTCCGGCACAGTCCTAGAGGCCATCCCGGAACAGCGGGAGGGCAGCTCCATCATTTTTAGCACCGACCGCGATCTCGATCTCTACGAGCTAGAGGAACTGTGCAACGCCGTGGGCTGGGCCAGACGCCCCATCCGCAAGGTTCGCAAGGCCATCCAGCACAGCTACCTCGTGGTCACCATGTGGGAACAGCGGGGGGCACGACGGCGGCTGGTGGGGTTCTCGCGGGCCACCTCTGACCACGCCTTCAACGCCACCATTTGGGATGTGGTGGTTCACCCCGACTTCCAGGGGCGCGGCCTAGGCAAGGAACTGATGAAGCAGATGATCAAAAAACTGCGCAGCGAAGACATCAGTAACGTCACCCTCTTTGCCGATCCCCATGTGGTGGATTTCTACAAAGGCTTGGGCTTCATGCCCGATCCAGAGGGCATCAAAGGCATGTTTTGGTACCCCGACTAGGGCTAAGATCCCCTCCCTAGAGGCGTCGGCGGACAAGCAGGGCTTGGATGTGCTGGGGCAGCAGGGGGCGGCTGTAGAGGTAGCCTTGGGCCTCATGGCAGCCTTTGTGAATTAAAAATCCCGCCTGTTCTTCGGTTTCCACGCCCTCGGCAATCACCCGCAGGTTGAGGGCGTGGCCGAGGGCAATCACCGCTTCGGCAATGGCCATGTCGTTGGCGTCTTGGGGGATGTCGCGGATGAAGGAACGGTCGATTTTGAGCTTTTCGATGGGCAGTTGCTTCAGGTAGCTGAGGGAGGAATAGCCCGTGCCAAAGTCGTCAATGGAAATTTGAATGCCCAGGTCGCGTAGGGAGGCCAACTGTTCGATGCTATCCGTGGCCCCTTCCATAATGAAGCTTTCGGTGACCTCTAGCTCTAGGTGGGTGGGGGGAAGATGGCTTTCCGCTAGGGCCGACTGCACCACCGACAGCAGGCCGTTTTGGCGAATCTGTGGCCCTGCAATGTTGACGGCAATGCGGCCAAAGGATAGCCCTTGGTCTAGCCACTCCCGCCCCTGGCGACAGGCGGAACGCAGCACCCACAGGCCAATGTCGCGAATCAGCCCAGTTTGCTCGGCCAGGGGAATGAACTGCACCGGAGACACCATGCCCAGTTCCGGGTGTTGCCAGCGCAGCAATGCCTCCAGGCCCACCAGCCGCCGCGAGATCAGATCTACCTGGGGTTGATAGACCAGGTGAAATTCCTGGCGATCCAGCGCCCCCCGCAGGGCATTTTCTAGCAGCATTTGCTCGAAGGTGATGGCCATCATCTCTTCGGTGTAGAAGCGGTAGGTGTTGCGGCCTTCCTCCTTGGCTTGGTACATGGCGGTGTCGGCGTTGCGCAGCAGAGTGGCGGGGTCATCGCCATCGTTGGGAAACAGGCTGATGCCCATACTGACGGTGACATAGATCTCCTGCCCCTGGATCTGTATGGGATCTTTGAGGGCTTCAAGGAGCTTATTAATGACTAGGGTGACGTTTTGGCTGTGGGTCACATCCTCCAGCAGCACCACAAATTCATCGCCGCTGAGGTGGGCCACGGTATCGTTGGTGCGCACCAACGCCTGAAACCGCTGGGCCAGTTGGCGCAGCAGGTCATCTCCGGCCCCATGGCCCATGCTGTCGTTGATGTGCTTAAACCGATCCACATCCACAAAAATCAGGGCCAGTCGGGTATTTTGGCGGCTGGCCAGGGTAAGGGCATGGCGTAGGCGGTCGTTGAACAGCAACCGATTGGGCAACTCCGTCAAGGGGTTGTGGTGGGCCAAATAGTCTAGGCGTTCCTGGTTTTCCTTGGTGGCGGTGATGTCGGAAAACACGCCCACATAGCCTGTGGCTTGGTTTTCGCCGTTGCGCACGGTGGTGATGGTGAGCAGGCTGGGGTAGATGGTGCCATCCTTGCGGCGGTTCCAAATTTCCCCATGCCAAGATCCCTGGGTGACCAGGGTTTGCCACAGGTGTTGGTAAAAGGCGTCATCGTGGCGACCGGACTTGAGCAGGCGGGGGGTTTGGCCAATGGCCTCGCTGTCGTGGTATCCGGTGATGGTCTCAAAGGCTTGGTTCACATCGAGGATACGGCCTCGGAGGTCGGTAATCATCACCCCCTCTAGGGTGCTCTCAAACACCGCTGCCGCCTGCTGAAGCCGCTCGGAGGCCAACACCTGTTCCGTCATATCCTGAACAGTGCCAAAGGCGCGGAGGGGCTGGCCATCGTCGCTGTATTGGGTTTCGCCCCTGGCATAGATATGCTTGATTTGGCCCTGGGAGGTCAGGATGCGGTAGGCATAGCTGTGGTTTTGCCGTTCCGCTAGGGTTCGCTGGAAAGACTGATCGACCTTGTCGCGATCCTCAGGATGTACCAGGGCCAGAAAGGCTTGGTAGCTATGGCCAAACTCCTCTGGGGTGAGTTCAAAAATCCGTAGCGACTGATCCGACACCTGCAAGTCCTGGGTGGTGATGTCCAGATCCCAACTGCCGATGTTGCCCACCCGCTGAGATTCCCGCAGTTGGTATTCGCGCTGGGCCAACTGGGTCAAGGATCGCCGTCGCTGCACCAGCCGCCAAATTTCGTTGGACACCAGTTGCACCGTTTCCACGTCGGGGTCGGTATAGGCTGTGGCCTTGTTGCCCACTCCGGTCAGCATCACCACTTGGCCATTTTCCAGCACAGGTACCGCCAGCAGCCGAATCAGGGGGGCATGGCCTTCGGGAACCCCCTGTTTGTGGGCATAGGTGGCATAGTCGTTCACCACCACAGGCTTTTTCTGGCGCAGGGCATCGGCCCAAATGCCCGCCTTGCTGACCGGGTAGTGGCGGTCGTAGGCCGCATCGCAGTAGTGATCCAGGGTACGGCGCGACCAGGCCACCAGTTCAATGGTTTGTTGATCGTCGTTGATGAAGTGGATAAAGGCGATCTGGCTGGCGGTCAAATCCTCGGCCAATTCCTGCCCATGCTGCATAAAGGCCGCTTCGTCGAGGGTTTCGGCGGCGGTGGGCAACGCTAACAACGCCTCGGCCCGCCGCACCTGGAGGGCCATCAGGGCTTCGGTGTGCTGGCGCTGGGTAATATCCACCAGGCTAACGGGCACCTGGGCGGCTTCGGCGGCACTGTGGGGCACCGGGAAGCGAATCACCACAAATAGGTCAGCCCCAGCTTTGGTTTTGTAGGTCACCTCGGCGGCAAAGGTGGGTCGCCCCTCCCACATGGCCTGGACGCTCTCCACAAACACGGCGAAGGTCTGTTCTGAGAACTGATCGGCCAGGGTCGCTCCATACTCCTCCTGTGTCTCTACCCCAAACAGACGCAGGGCGGCTTGGTTCATTTCCAAAACCTGAATCTGGCCCAGCCAACCCCTAGCCCGATCCGGCTGTGCGGTCAGGTAATCGCGGAGGTTGGTGACCCCCTGTTGCCGCAGGGCCTGTAGATCGTGGTAGATGCCGGAGACATCCTCCAGCAGCAGGGCCGTTTCTAGGTGTTCAAACATGCCCTGGAAGCGGCTCTCGGCCTCCTCGGCCTGTTGGCGGCTCTGGCTATGTTGGTGCAGGGAGTCTTGGTGTTGCCAGTAGGCCACCGTAAAGCCAATGGCCGGGAACGCCACCACCGCCACCATCCCCTGAAAGGCCACCAGATTTTCCGGCACCCCCAAATCCAGCAGCCCCTGGGTGAAGGTTAAGCGCCCAATGGCCGCCACCACCCAGGCCAAGCCCATGGCATTTACCCCCAGCAGTTTAAACCGCATCCCCGCCCACATCAGCAGGGGCAGGATGGTGTAGGGATGGTGGAGGATGGCCATGGGCTTGGTTGGGTCACCGGAGGGATTATCCCAGAGACAAAACTGCATCCAGGCCATCCCCACCGCCAGGGCCAGCAGCACCAAAAACTCAGCCCAGCGCAGGGGATGACGGCTCCATAGCGGTCGCCCCCGTTGACCATAAAGGGCCACCACCCCAGGGGCCACAAAGATCAGCCCCAGCCCCACCGCACTCGACCAAGCCTGGTGTACCGTCCACCAAGCCTCGGCCTCGGTGAACCGCACCACCACCCAGGCCGCTGGAATAGCGGTGATCCAAGGCAGCAGCACCCCCACCCCCAGCAAAAAGGCCACCACCTGCTGAATGGAGTGAAACCCCTGCCTGCCACCACAGTAGTGCCGCATCCACAGTGCCCCCAGCACCGCCTCTAGGGTATTAATACCTATAAATGCCAGCACCAGCAGCGGGGAGCGCCCCAACCACACCACCTCCAGGGGCAGGGTGATGGCACAGGCCAGCCCCAGCAACCCAACCCAGCGTGACCGGGGAGCCACCACCAAACAGCCCAGCAAAAAGCCCCCCACGGGCCAAATTACGGCGGTGCCACTGGTGGCATGGAGCAAACTGAGACTGAGGATGAGGAGCAGGGCGTAGAGCAGACCAAAGCGTAGACTCTGTCGCCCTGGGCCTCCGGTGACGTATTTGACCATTAACCCCGCTTATTTCGGATGCACCGAGGAGCGCCTAACTAGGCTAGACAACGCTATTTTAGGGCGATTTTCCCTACCCCTGGCCCTAGCTTAAGGAAAATTCCCCTGCCGCCCTCCCCCTCAGCCCCTCGCCCAGGGGGGCTACTAAGTAACCTGAGTTCGGGATAAGCCAAAGGCTTCAATCACTAGAAACCCGCTTCTGGCAACGACGCTGGCCCTCACCCTAAATCCCTCTCCCTTGGGGAGAGGGACTTTGAAGCTCTAGCTCCCCCTCTCCCCGTGGGAGAGGGGGCTGGGGGGTGAGGGCTTCCGGGGCATCGGACTGGGGATCTCCCAGCCTTTGGCCAGTGGCAACGAGATCTGTGTATGTAGTAGCCCATCTGGGGAGAGGGATTTAGAGGGTGAGGGTCAAGATCGGGGCTGGGGGATATCGTTGGGGGAGAGGTTATAAAAGGTTTGTGAATTCTCGAAGAAATACGCAACGCAGTCTATGAAGTTATCACTAAGATGGAAATTGGAGGTACTAACAATTTCAGTGCTTTTGCGTTGATCTCGATGGTTTAGCTCTAAAACTTGGTGGTATAAAGTCTTACGCCTGAGGAGCCCGTACAGCCCCACCAGGCCGTAGGACACCCCGACTCCTATCTCAGATAGTGGCCTATGTGAACAGATGCAAAGGCTGATCGCTCCGCTAGAATATCTGGGTATCTTAGGGATAAGCTGTGGCTGTTCCTTGATACTACCCTTGACGGGGGTAACGGGGTCTGCATTTACCCCTAGAGCACACGCCAATCCGGAATGTAGGTTCAGTACAGTGAAACCATCATTAAGTCCTCCATGCGGTGGAATGGCCCAAGGGTGCGGGTCATTGGCCTAGGCCGCTCGATCTGAATTCCCTGGTTCTAGAACTCGATAGGTTTTCTGTAGGTCTCCTGTCCAGCCGAGTCTTTGGTTTTGTTGTTTGGCGAATCGGTCTTAGAAATATGCATCTTCACCTGCTTCAGAAAGTTTGGCGGTTCCCGAAAACTGTCCTTAAGCGGTTCGTAAGCGACCTATTGCGCATTCTCCTGCTCAGTAATCGGCCTCGACGCATGGCCCAGGCGGGTTTTGTGCTACCGACTACGGTGTTGCTGGTGTTGATGGTGGTACTTACCGCCACGGCGCTCACCTACCGCACCGTAAACCGCAGCCAAATGAATATTGCCCAGCGGGAGCAGGTGAGGGTGGCCAATGTGGCGGCCCCTGCCATTGACCGAGCTAAATCTAAGATTGAATTTATCTTCACGAACGATACCCGCCTCACCAGTGGTCTGCCCACCCCAGAGGTGCTGGCGAGTCTGATGCTGGCGACGCCCTATCCCGACACCGTTGATCAACTGGTGCCGGGGAAAGATCCCTTCACCCTGCCGGGGGAAACCCGCCTGGATATTAATAACGATGGCAAGCTAGACAATGCTTGGTCTTTTGTGGATGGCAATACCGGGGAAACCGTCGCCTATTCCATTTTGGTGGAAGATAAGGGGCTAACGGCCCCCACCATTACGGTGACGTCTCCGGTCAATATCGCCAAGGCCAGAGCCCTCGTGACTCGCACTGGCCCGGTGGCGGCTACCTCGCCCTCGCCCGTCTGTTCTAATGCGAGGGCCGAGGCGGGCTGGCAAGTGGTGGATAGCGGCAGCAGTTCGACGCTGCAAAAGAACTTCCAAATTAATGTGTTTGTGCCCAACGCCAGCGATGTGAATCGCACCCTAGAAGCCTTCGAGTTTCAGCAGTCTCGGATTGCCGAACGGGGCAACAAATGGGCCGCTTGGTTCCGCTACGACCTCGATATTTCTCCGGGGGGGGCGTTTACCATGAACGGTGCCATGCACACCGACTCTAACTTATTGGTCAGTGGGCCTGAAACTAATTCCAAGTTTGAAGCCTTCAAAATTAGCTCCGAAAAGTCCTGTGTGTATGGCAAAGAAGCCTCGGAAATTACCGTGGGGGTGGGCACCAGTACCAATACCTTTGAGGGCCAAATTGTCCGGGGTTCTGTGGTCACCAACGCTTACGATACTACTGCCGCAACTAAGGCTATCTTCCATATCTGGGCCGGGGATGATAAAGCTCCCACAGTAGCAAACTTGACAACCCAAAATGACTCGGTGAACGGTGGCACACCGGGCGACATTGCCGTTAACCCAATCAAGCTCTTTACCGAAGACAAACTAGAGCCCCTGGGTAGCGGCTGGAGCCGAGATAATGCCGCCTGGGAGGCCAACCCGATCCGTAATGGGGGAACCAACGGGGCTCCCCGTGTGTTCAATCGCCGGATGCCCAAACCCTTTGTGGATGACCTGTTCCGGGCGGATAATCGCTGGGGACCAAAGCCTCGCTATAGCGAAACCATCGCCAGCCTAGACATTGCCAATACCTCCAACAAAGTCGGAGACCCCATTGATTCTTCGTTAGAACTCCTCAACAACGCGCAACTGGGCTTAGATGGTTTTTGGGAACGACAAGCCATTGCCAACGGGCTGCGGCTGGTTGTGGGCGAACGCTTAGAGCTAGGCGATCCGTTGCGATGGAACTCAACGGATGCTCCTGATACCCCCACTAACACCAATCGCCTATATCCTCCCAATGCTGCGCCGCGAGTGCCTGCTACTGGAACCCCCATTACTATTGGAACCAATGAGTATCGCCAAAAGCGTTCCTTGCGGGATAACCTAGCTGCCGTACAAGGCATGGTGGTTTATCACTATAAGATTAACAGTGGTAAGTTCCCGGCAGCCTGTGTGGCTTTCACCTCCCACCCCGGCACGTTAAATACCATTGTTAACAGTCGAACCTTCGACAGCTATCCAAAGCTCAACACATCGACCAATATTGCAATCAAGACCGATTTCTTTAATGGGGTTGGAACAGATGGATGGGAATTTGCCTTTCCAAGCACCTTCAACACGCCTAGCGGCTTTGCAACCGAAATTGCTAGCAACAAACCCCTGGGGGTTGCCCTCAGAAACCTAGCCCGCTTTGCCGGAGATCCCAAAGGCGGTGCTCCATCTTTCCCCGCTGTGCAGGATAGCGATATTCACCCAGCCCCCTATTTCAACATGTGGGGAGACTTCTCTACACTCCGGCGGGTTATTGAATCCTATGATGGCATGTCTTCTAGCCTGACCGCGCAGCAGAAGTATGACGCTCTGAACGCTGCCGATCAAGCAACGCTTCACAGTGCCGCCTGTACCGTCAGCATGTTGGCCTACAACGCCTACAACGACTATCTTCAAGCCACCAGAGACCTAGAGGACTATGTGCCCACTGGGCTGAATGCTTACTTGAACCAGGTTGTGAGTGCTATTCAAGACATTGCGGCCTGACTGCCTGACAGAAGTGGGTGAAAGGCTTGAAACCTCGTGCTGCGAGGGGGAAAAGGTGAGGTGACATGAGACGCTGGAATTGCATATCTCAGGGTCTTTGCCATGCCAGCCACCACCTGTCTCTATGATCAAGTGCTGTCCTTGCTGCGTCAATATAGCCATCGTCGGGATCTGCGACACCTCAAGGCCTTGGCGT
>NZ_JACJRS010000027.1 GCF_014697375.1 Phormidium sp. FACHB-1136 | reverse complement strand
GAGCCAACTTTGATTCAATCCCATCCCAACTACCAGACCCTCCTGAACTACGGGGTTATCGCCGCATAGACTGGGATCACAGCCTCCTAAATCTGTCCGGAGTGTTGTGATAGCTTTGTTGGGAACGGGAAAACAAGCTATTCAACTGCGCTTCAATATCTTTATCCTTTGATTAACAGATTTTATGCCCAGAGAAAAATTCAAGAGCAGAAGTTTTACCAGAGACTAAAAAGAGATATTCTCAAAGGCTGCTTAATGCCACCATTAACCATAGCCTTTGTTGATAAAAATGGCACTCAATTCAAAAATGCACAGCATTTAGGCGAATTCATCAATTCAAATCTGAGAAAGGGATACATTCTTGATGGTATTCAAAGGCTAAATACCTTGAACTCTGCAAAGAATGAAGACTCTTTTGATGGAAGTCGGCCATTATATTTTAGTGTGATTATTGCACCGTCTCAGGACAAGCTTCTCTACAGAATGATTACGCTGAACAATGGACAGAGACCTATGACACCAAGGCATCAAATTGAGATTTTAACGCAAGAGTTATTCGATTTTGATGATTTGAATATTGATGTTCAATCAGAGAAAGAAAGATCTGAGAAGATTGTTCGTGGCGCTTTTAATCTGGGAGATATATCAAAAGCATATTTAGCTTTTTTGACTCACAATGTTCACAATGACAATACTAAAATTGTAGATGAAAAAATGGATCAGATCCTTGTCGGAAGAATTTTAGACACAGATATTAAAGGTAGCTCGATAGAGTTCAATGATGTTTTAAAGCTGATAGATGATCTTTGTGAAAACAAAACCATTAAAAAATGGCTGAAGGTCAACAATAACTTAATTGGATTCTCTGTCGGAATCAGGAATTCCTTGAGGTATATTCAAAGCTTGCCACTGGATCAAGTTGCAGAATCCTTAAATTTATTTGAACAGGGTTTTTCTGCAATCAATGCTTCCAAGGTAAATCTTGGAAAATACAGAAGAGAATTGTCTAGAGAGTTTATAGATAAATATGAAGATCTTTCTAATAAGGATGAAGAAGAACTAATTGAGTATTTTATAAACATGACTGCTTAATCTACTGTGAATTTTAATATTATATTGCGTCCAGCAAAATGACAACAATTCAACCATTTAGGTACCGTGATATTTTTGAAGGTACTCAATTAGCAAGACTTCCGGAATCTCTTAGAATAAATGGAGAAAGAGATGCCGAAATTCTAGTAATTTTACGGCTCTTGAGTGGATCTATAGATCTAATTCACTCTCCAAGGGAAAGAGTCATTAAGCAAAGGAAAAATTATTTTGTTTCAGATTTTAAAAATTATCCTAAGAACTGGGGAACAAAGTTCTCTAAGCTTATTGGGGAAAATATCTCAGGTAGTGACTTAGCAGTTTATATAGAGTCTGTCAGATTTCAAAATAGGAATTTCTATAAAGAGATTCTTTTTGAAATATCTCATTATTTCATTCACGAGAAATCAGGTTCGCATACAGCTGCGTTTATTTATTTATATAGGCTCTTAGAAAAAATTTCATATTGCTTTCCTCTCATATATATTTCCAAAACAAGTGATTTCAAAAACAGCTACTCATTTCTGAAAAGTCTGATGTCTGGGAATAAGGACAAAGGGGAACTCGGCTTCTTTAAAACATTTGTTCAGGAATTGTATCGGGAAGATCCTATCAGCGAGACATCTATTGACCTTGAAATTAACGTAGAAAATGAGGATATTCAGAGTCTTTTCTATAGAAGTTTAAGGGACATATGTGATCAGGGAATCATTTCTGAAAATACTAATGAACCCAGGTGCCTTAGTATAAAATATTGCGATATGGGTGGATTTTTGATAACTGTTAGAAACAGATTTTTTCATAACTTAAGTGATAATGGAAATAATTTAGAGGGTAGCAAAATAGTTGACTCGGATTTGCTTTTCTCTCTCATCAACAAACAAGGTTTGCAATGGATTTCAACTATTCTGCTAGGGGTCGTTTCGTATAACCTATCGCAATTTCAGCAAAATTCAAGCCAATACAGTCTTTCTCGGTTTGCTGAGCTACAGTAGAGTGGGCATTGGCCACCATTAAATTTAAGCTATCCCAGTTGGCTCAATCTTTCCTAAAACCAGGCATGTTCAGCCATTTGCATTGAGGCGGTTGTGCATTCTTCCTGTGGTGGGCAGTGCCCACCCTACCGTGGTTATGGTCGTTAGATAAAGCGAGGGTTTTCTTCCCTAGACATTTCTTAGCATCAACTCGCCAGCGGCAGATCATAATGCAGTGGCAGCACTTCGTCCGGCATCAACACCGCCATCGCATATTCGCGACCATCCAAATCTGCGAACTCAACTAAGTAGCAAAGATCCTCTCCCTCGTAGATCTCCAATACAGTACCCACCTGCCCCGTGGGAAGCTGCTGAATTGCATCAAACTCAGCTTCAATCAGCGTGAGCCGATCACTCGTGATCGGCTTTAAATTGGCAACTGTATCTAGAGTTGTTATAGAATTCATAGCTTTTATTTAATAAACGCTGAAACCAAACGAGGGGCAGACTGGTCTGTACGAACTTCCCACAAGGTTCGTAGGACAACGGAGCCACGATCAATTATGACCCAATCGACCTTGTACAGTTGACCGAATGCGGTAGAGCCTTGCTGCACAACCTCTCCTTCCACAGCGGCTTGAGCAATCAATTGCCGCAAGTCCTCTGCATTGTCAGCCTTGATGCCTAGGGCTGCGGCAAAAACTCGGGCTTTATGCTTACCCGATGAGTGGTTTGGGTTAAGGCAATAGCCTACCAGTTTGTCCATGGGAATAATTGCTGATGCTCCGTTGGGCAGCTTCATCGTTGGCCCCATCTTCCTTGAAGTCAGGCAAGTTCAGTCGGTTACATTGGGGTGATTGTACCTTCTTCCAGTGGTGGGCAGTGCCCACCTACCGTGGATGAAGCTAATGGTGGTGATCCTGGATAAGGTGGCATCCTGTTGTACTCAGCCAACCCAGATGTGGGGATCGAGCACAATCATGAGTCATCTAATCACAGGATTTGGTGACGGACGCTTGTTTAGCCAAAGCAAAAGCCCGTGGTCGCTATAATAGGCGCAAGTCTCTACATTGCCTGCTGCCATGATCTCCCAACAACTCGAAGAGCGCTCTCAGCCCCTCGAAGCACGAGTTGCGGCCTTAGAAACAGAACTAACGCAGCTTAAACAGGTATTATCTGCCCTTCTGCCGAAACCCACCCCCTGGTGGACAAAGGTTGCGGGTAGCTTTGAAGACGATCCGACCTTCGATGCCGCGATGAACTTTGGCCAAGACTGGCGCAAGACCGCCGATTAGGTCGCTTGCTGCCATCATGTATATCCTCGATACCGACCACCTCAGCTTCATTCAGCGCAAGAACCAAGCAGGGCAACGCATTTTACAAAAACTTGCTGCCATTGAAGAGGCTGAAGTAGCCGTCACCATCATCACCTACGAAGAACAGCTTAGAGGACGGCTTCGGGTTGTGGCTGGCGCAAAAACCGTTGAAGAGCAAGTTTCTGCCTATTACTGGCTGCACCAACTTGCCTTGGACTACACCTTGATTACCCTTGTGCCCTTCGACGCCAGTGCCGCCCAAATTTATGAACGGCTGCGTAAAGCCTATCCTCGCCTCGGCACCATGGATCTCAAAATTGCAGCGATTGCAATTTCACGTCAGGCAACGCTTCTGACCCGCAATATCTCAGACTTTCAATCGATTACTCATTCGCTCTGAGTTTTGCCAAAGATTTACGATATTCTGCTGCTTCAGCAACTTTAGTGATCCGAACCTCTGACGTACAAACCGAAGATTCTTTATCAATTTCTTGAACGGCAGCAACAATTTCCTCCAGCGATACTTTGAAAAATTCTTTTCGAGAGTTAACGCTATTGATCCGCCTGTCATCAAAGATTTTATGGAGCCTTGACTCAAGCTCTGGGGCATTACTGCATGAAATCATGGCGTGTATATCAAAAGGAAATGGGACAGATGCATTGCTGAGTTCAGAAATTCTGTCTTCTGGGTTTAACCTTCTTGTCATGCCAATCTTATAGATATCTTCTCCGAAAGAACCGATATTTGAGATGATATAAACATAACCACTCTTTGTAAGTTGAGCTTGAGAAATAGCCCTCTGACGATTAGCTTCAGCCTCGTCAACTCTTTTCTGAAGCTCTTGGATTTTTGCCAACAACTTTTCTTGAGCAGAACCCCTGGCATTTTCAGCCTCTCTACGAGCTTGTTCTAAGGCTTCTTGATATCGTTTTTCTTCTTTCTCTGCTTCTATTCTTGCTTTTTCGATTTCTTTTGCAGCTTTCTCCTCTTCACGCATTTGCTCTCGAATTATGCGTTGTTCCTCTTGCTCTTGCTGTCTTTTCTCCTGATACTCATGAACTAGATAAAGCTCGTCTAGTTTTAACTGTAAATAGTACTCTGTGATTTCGCAGTGGGTGGTCTCAGAAAGCTTGTTCAACGTTTCATAGGCTTTAGAGATGCGATTCTCCATAGTCTGAACGTTATTAAACTTCACTTTTCCTATAGCTGCATCACACTCACCGTTAAAAGCACGTAAAACTAATCTCAAGAAACCCTCGACCATCTTTTGGCCCTGCTTCTTACTTCCAGAAACCGTCCATTCTGTGTTGCAAATGGCAGCCTTCTTGTTTTTTAAGCATTTCTTCTGCTGGCTGCGTATTTCATCTAGTCTTCCTTTGTATTCCGATGCACTACCGAAATTATATTTCGATTCGTAAAAACCAAATTCTTCAATAAAGTCTTTCTCTTCGAGCTCTTCTAGCTTCTTGCTTAAAACATCAATTCTATGATTAATCTCTTGTTCTTTGAGATTGGCCTGCTGTTGTATTTCCTTTAGTCGATCTCTAGTGATTACAATCTGATTGTCTAGCTTCTGTACAGCTTGGGCTTTCGATATAATGTCACCATATTTTTCTTTGAAAGCTTGGAGCTGATCAATAGATTCTTTAGCTTTTTGTTGTTCAATGCGCCTTTCATTTTGAAGCGATTGAAGTTTTTGATAGAGAATAGCAGCTACGGTTGTTGCCCCTAGCGTTAGCAGAAGTAATAGAAAAGACATGGCTAAAGTTGACAGTTCACTCTTTTAGGATGCCCAATCTTTCAGGAGGATGCCATGATCTTTGACTAAGTTTTTATAAAAAATAAATCCTGTGATGCACAAAAGTTTACCCAAATGCATCACAGGCAATAAGAAGCGTTGTGTCTTAGCTTGATTTACCTAATCATCAAAGTGGTTGACGATGGCTTCGGCAAACTCGGAGCACTTCAGGGGCGGTTTCACCGGGGGTTCCATCATGCGGGCGAGGTCGTAGGTGACTTCGCGGGATGCAATCGCCGCCCCCATCCCTTTTTTGATCAGGTCGGCGGCTCCTTGCCAGCCCATGTATTCCAGCATCATCACCCCAGAGAGGATGACGGAACCGGGGTTGATGCGGTCGAGTCCGGCGTGTTTGGGGGCCGTGCCGTGGGTGGCTTCAAAGATGGCGCAGGTGTCGCCGATGTTGGCCCCTGGCCCCATGCCCAAGCCGCCAACAATGGCCGCCGCCGCATCCGACAAATAATCGCCATTCAGGTTCATGGTGGCGAGGATGGAGTATTCATCCGGGCGGGTTTGGATTTGTTGGAAGATGCTGTCGGCGATGCGGTCGTTGACCATCACCTTGTCCTTCCATTGGCCGTTGCCGTGGGTATCCCAAATGGCGGCGAGGATGCCCTCCACTTCGGCGCAGATGGCCGCTTTCTTTTCGGGGGTGAGGGCATCGTAGCCCGGTTCAATTTGGCGGGCGTTGTCTTCGGTGGAGAGGTCGGGGTTGGCTTCCTTGTTGCCCAGCACCCAGGATTCCCGCTCGGTGACGCATTCAGCCCGAAACTCCGTGGTGGCCAGTTCATAGCCCCAGTCGCGGAAGGCCCCTTCGGTGTACTTCATGATGTTGCCCTTGTGCACCAGCGTCACTTGCTGTTTGTCCTTGGGCAGACGCAGGGCGTGTTTCATGGCGCGGCGGACGAGACGCTGGCTTCCGGTTTTGCTGATGGGTTTGATGCCAATGCCGGAATCGAGGGGAATTTGCTTTTTGCCGTGCTCCGGGGTGCTGGGGATGAGGTCTTCGTTGAGGATTTTGATCAGCCGATCACAGGTGGGGTCGCCCTGTTTCCACTCGATGCCGAGGTAGATATCTTCGGTGTTCTCTCGATAGATGATCACATCCAGCTTTTCGGGGCTGCGGTGGGGAGAGGGGGTACCGGCGTAGTATTTGCAGGGGCGCACGCAGGCGTAGAGGTCGTTGATCTGCCGCAGGGCTACGTTTAGTGAGCGAATGCCGCCGCCCACGGGAGTCGTCAACGGCCCTTTGATGGCGACGCCGTATTCCTGAATGGCCTTGAGGGTGTCTTCGGGCAGGTATTGGTAGGTGCCGTACTGTTCGCAGGCTTCGTCGCCCGCGTAGACCTTGAACCACTCGATTTTGCGTTGACCGCCGTAGGCCGCCGCCACCGCCGCATCAAAGACTCGCTGGGCGGCTGGCCAAATGTCTACCCCCGTGCCGTCGCCGCGAATGTAGGGAATGATGGGGTTATCTGGCACCACGGGTTCGCCGTCTTTGAAGGTAATGCGCTCGCCCACGGAGGGGGGTGTAAGCCGTTCGTACATCGCAATTTGCCCAGAATACGACAAGACAAACCACAGTCTAATCTGCTTTTTGCCTCAAAACCGATGGTTTGACAACGATTTGACCGGGCTTAAGACATTTTTCAGACTGTGGCGGGATTGATGGGTGATGGGTGATGAGTTATGGCGCGGGTTGGGCAATCTAGATCCTGACGGTCAATGATGCCTGCTTCCATGCGCGGACGCACCGTCGTGAGCCCCCACCTCAGCCCCCCACCCCGTATGGGTGCACCGCTGTGCGCCCCAACCCAACTCATCTAGCCTTATTCAAGGGTGTCTCACCATGAAAACTGTTCTCCTTGTCGATGACGACCCGATTTTACAGGTGGCTCTATCTCGACGCCTCCAAGCCCAGGATTATCAGGTGCTTCAGGCGACCTCAGCCCTCGCGGCGTTGGATTTGTTCGCCACTCAAACGGTGGATGTGGTCGTCTCAGACATCATGATGCCGGGAATGGATGGGCTGGAATTTTGCCAGCGGTTGCGGTCTACCACCGCCGGACAAATGGTGCCGTTTATTTTTCTTTCCAGTTTGGGGGAGGTGAATGATCGGGTGCAGGGGCATCGGATTGGGGCCGATGATTATCTGGCCAAACCCTTTCATGCCAAGGAATTGATCGCCAAGGTGCAGGGGGCCATTGCCCGATCCGAACGGTTGCGGGGAGTGTTCTCTCAGCAGGCGCTACCTCCCAGTTCCGAGTCCTCTAGTTCCGATCCTCCCGGTTCCGCCGATCAGGCTGTCCCCCGCTCGCTGCCCCTCACCCCCGCCGAGACCAAGGTGTTTTGGGAGGTCGTGCAGGGCTTTACCAATAAGCAAATTGGCGATCACCTATTCATCAGCCCCCGCACGGTGCAAACCCATCTCAGCAATATGTTGACCAAACTCAAATTGGACAACCGTTCTCAACTGGTGCGCTTTGCCTTTGAGCAGGGTCATAGGCCGCCCTCTCCTTCCCTCTCCTTGATCGCTAGTCCCCCCAAGGCGGGATGTGACGCTTCTGTGAAGCCTCCCCCTAGCTACGGCTAAATTGCGACTAAATGTTGAGGACATAGATGGCTTTTGGGGAAAGCAGGGCACCCTAGAAGTAATTCCGAGAAAACCCTTCGCGGCGAATTGGCGATGACTACCTCCTCAGTTTCTCTCTACACATCGGTTGCTCAGGCTCCTGCCCCTAGCGAAACTCCGCCGATCCTCGAAAACCCGTGGATGTTAGCCACGGGTGGTTTGGGGGTTTTGCTAGTGGCCCTGGGTGTGGTGTCTCACCTTAAAACCAAGCAGTTGGTCAAACAACTAAAATTCCAGACCTACAAAAATCAGGAGTTACAGAAAAAGGTGAAGATGGCCCTGGAGACCATCACCCGCATGGAGCGCAACCCCGACTTGGTACACTCCCGCGAGTGCAACCTCGACTATCTGCGGATGCGGATGGAGGAAGATGGTTTCCACTCGGCCATTGTGAACCAGTTGAAGGTGAAGGTGAAGCAGAAAATCACCGTGGCGCTACGGCCCCAACAGGCCGAAGTGGGTTTGGTGGGAGTAGCCGCTAAAACCCGCATTGTGGACGAGATTTTCGATGTAGAGTACAACCTCAGCGATAACCCCGCTGCCCGCAAACGGGTGCTATTCCGTATTCAAATTAAACTGGCCAAGCTGCCCACCCAGGCCACCTCCACCACCATCGAGCAGTTGATTGCCTGCATCGAAAACTTCATGAGTCCTCAGTCGGACGATTGCCACTGGCAACCCACCATCCAGGGTCGCCTTGCCTATATGCACTGGGATCAAAAGGCTAAGCCTACCCCGCTGCTGGTGGTGGAACAGTCGAACGATGGTGTCAACGTCACCCTGCGCAGCAAAAATACCATCCCCGCTACCCAGGGCAAGCGTAGTACCCGCACGGCTTAGGGCTTGGGGGTATGCGCTGCCATGGCGAATTTAGGCTCAACCCGGCTTGTTTCTCCCCGGAATGATCGAGCGAGCAAACCTTGTCCCTACGGTTTGTTGGGTTAGAAAACAGGGTTTTCCAAGTTGGACTGGGTATGGGTCCTGCCTTAGGCCCCCTTGCTGGCCCAGGCCGGGGCTTGGGCGGGGGTGCGCTGAAATACAAATAGATTGCCCGTCACGCCTCGGCCAATGCGCAGATCGTCGTCAAGGTAGGAGGTAATCCACAGTGCCTCGCGACGCAACGCCTCAAAAATGGGCAGGGTGATTTGGGGTAAATGTAGCCCCGTAATTCCCAGTAGCCTTGTGGGTTGCAGACTAAAGGCCCCAAAGCTTACCCTGGCGCTCTCCGCCTCTTCGTAGGGTTGCCAGCCTCCCTGAGCAATGGCGGTCAGTTCGCCTAGTAGCGGCAGGCTGACCACCGCGCCATTCTCAGCGGCGATGGGGGCGCTGGCCTGGGCCGATTGGGTGAGCCGTTGCCAGACCCGCCGAATGCCCACGGGCCAGGGGGCTGGGATGCGGCGAGTGACCACGGTGCCCTCGGAGGCGTAGATCAAATCCCAGGTGCCCAGCAGAATGGGCCAATGGTCGGGCTGGAGGGGTTGGGTAATGGGGTTGACCGCCTCTAGGGAGTGGATCAGGTGATCAATATCGGGGTGGCTAGAGGGCAGCAGCGCCTCCGCTAGATCGAGGTGGCGAATTCGGTCGAGCAGTTCGGTTTTGAGGGTGGGACGCAGGGAGGGGGAAACCGTCATCGATAGGGACAGAACCAAAACAGGTGATAGGGTATGCAACGCAGCGGCGATGCCTGGGGCTAGGCTAGGTTACCGAGTGGGTGAGGGCAAGGGGTTAACCAATCAGCAGATCCTCTTCGGGGTACTGAATGGCAGTGGGTTTGGGATCGCCCAGCAGGGCCGCCATAAACAACAGGATGCCCAACCGACCGAGGTACATCGTGATAATGATGACGTATTTTCCCACATCGGATAGGTCCGCCGTGATACCCGTGCTAAGGCCCACGGTGGCAAAGGCCGAAACCGATTCAAACAGCACGTCAATAAAGCTAATGGTGGGGTTGCTAATCGACACGAGGGTGGTGGCCGACAGCACCAACAACCCCGACCCCATCACCACGGCAATGGCCTTGAGCACACGGCTGGGGGGAATTTGCCGCCGATAGCTGAGCACGTCTTCCTTGCCCTGAAGCACCATGCGGGTGCAGGCTAGCAAAATGCGTAGGGTGGTGGTTTTAATGCCGCCCCCCGTGCTGCCCGGACTGGCCCCCACAAACATCAGGGCAATCATGATGAACAGAGAAGCCTCCCCCATGGCCCCAATGTCAATACTATTAAAGCCAGCGGTGCGGGCAATCACCGACTGAAACCAGGCCATCAGCAGCTTGTGATGGGGGGCATAGTTGCCCAGAGTAGCAGCGTTGTTGAACTCGATGATAAAGAAGGCCACGGTGCCCACCACTAGCAGCGCCAGGGTGGTACTGATCGCAACTTTGAAGTTCAGGGAAAAGTTCGTGCGCCGCCTGTCGCCCTGGACTTGCTGCCGCGCCCACAGAAACAGTTCCATAATCACCTGGTAGCCAATGCCGCCCAAAATGACCAGACCTGTGATGGCGAAGTTGACCCAGGGATTTAGGGCATAGCCCACGACACTGTCGGCAAAGAGGCTGAAGCCCGCATTGTTAAAGGCGCTGATGCTATGAAAAATCGACAGCCAGAGGCCCAATCCAACCCCAAAATCTCGCTGGAAGGTGGGATAGAGCACAAACATGCCCGTTAGCTCAATGATCATGGTCATCGCAATGATGGACACAATCAGGGAACTGCCCCCTGCCAGTTCGTTGTGATCCATCGATTGCTGGATGGCCACCCGATCCTTCAGCTTCAGCCGTCGCCCTAGCAGCAGCATCAGAAAGCTGTTGGCGGTCATATAGCCCAATCCACCGATTTGGATCAGCGCCAAAATAATGCCCTGCCCCAGGGGTGAAAAGTAGGTGCCCGTATCCACCACAATTAGCCCCGTAACGCACACAGCAGAGGTCGCGGTGAATAGTGCTACCAGGGGATTGCCCCATTGGCCGCTGGCGTTGGCCCAGGGGAGCAGCAACAGGACCGTACCGATGGTGATAAACACCAGAAAACCGAGGCAAACAGTTCGTGATACGGTCATGACTCCACGCTAACCCACGGCATCCTTCACACAGCCTCCTTCAATAGTTCCATGAGTTGGCCCCATCGCCATCCTCCAACCGAGAATCCTGGGGCGATGGAGAACCTGAGTCGATGGATCATCCTGGAGCCTCAATCCAGTCCACCATATTAGGCGAGTGGTGGCATAATCAAAGCGGCTCGTAGTAGAACACCCGTTTGGGTAGATCGCCATGCAGACATGGCCCATGGTTCGCGCCCCAGATCGTCCCCCATTGAATGCCAATCCTGCCATGAAACTTTGGCTCCTCTGTTTCGTGCTCATCTTCGCCGCCGCCGAGGGACTTCAGGGCTTAAGTAGCTGGCCCAATTGGCTACCGAGTTTTGCCCCTACGAGTGCTTGGCATCCCCTCACCGTGCTGGCTGGCCTTGGGCTGGCCGTGCTCTCCAACGCCGCTGCCCTAGGGCTAGGATCTAGCCCATCCCCCCCAACGCCCCCAGGGAAGTTGCTGTCAAACCATCCAGCCTCAATTCCCCCGCCCCTGCCGACATCAGCCCCCGCTTCTGTGGCGACCCAAGCCCAGGCCACCCAAGCCCAGGCCACCCAAGCCCAGGTCACCCAGCCCAAGCCTGCCCGAACCCAGCCCCGTGCGAAACCCAAGGCGAAACCCAAGGCGAAGGCCGATTCCATTTCCTTTGAAATTTGTAAATCTTCTCCACCAGAATCCCCCCAGTCTTAGGATGGGCCAAAGCCTGCCGGGGGATTAGCCGGATGGGTACGGTGTCTTGGGGTGTCCTGTATCCTTCGCCCAACGCCTAGTTTCTCGGCCCAGCCTGCTATGATAGTAGACTGTGTTATTGTGCCGTTTGATAGTTGCCGGAGAATACCCATGGGTCGTAAGTGTCAGCTAACCGGGAAAAAGGCAAACAACGCCTTCGCCATCTCCCACTCCCACCGTCGTACAAAGCGTACGCAAGAGGCCAACCTGCAAGAGAAGCGGGTGTGGTGGCCCCAAGGGAATCGCTGGGTGAAGCTGCGTCTTTCCACTAAGGCCATCAAAACCCTCGAAACCAAGGGTATCGACGCCATGGCGAAGGGAGTGGGCCTCAACCTCAACAAGTGCTAATTGGGCGGATTAGGGTTGGGTCGGTATTCCCTGACAACCAGCTAGATGGAAGGATGGGGCCAATGGGGGTAGCCGTCAGATCCATGATCCAGAGTTTCAGGCTGGAAAGAAAGGAGTCTGGTGGGGGATTCGCTTCTAAGTAGGGGATCTCAGAGAAATCACCTAAAATAGCAGGACAAGCCACCCCCTTCAACCCATAGCGGCTCACAAGAACGCCGCGATCCGAATGCTATGACCATGCCCAACCCCACGCCTCCGGCGGCACCCTTGCGCTCAAATCGTGATTCAGAATCTTGTCAAAATCGCCAGGGGCGGTTGTTTCAGGATGGAGTCGATCTTCTGTTTAACGCGGTGGCAGCTCCCCTAGGGGTCAAGGATCAGCAACATCGCTGGTGCTTTCTAAACCAGGTCTATGGCGATCTGCTGGGCTATGCCGCTGCCGATTTGTTGGGTAAGTCGGAGGCAGATATTTTTCCCCCAGCGGTAGCGGAGGTGTTTCGGCGAGCGGAACAGCAGGCTATGGCCCTGGGGCAACGGCAGTCCATCCAGGTGCAGTTGCCCACCTCGACGGAGAGCCACCGCACCTTAATTGTGGATATCGCCCCGGTGGTGGTGCTGGAGGATGTGTCGCTGTTGATGGTGACGTTGCAAGATATTACCGCTCAGCAGCAGGTAGAACAAACCCTGCAACGGCAGTCGGAACGGGAGCGATTATTGGGGGCGATTGCCCAGCATCGCCTACAGGTCATCAATCCCGAAGAACTCCTGCAAACTACCGTCAGCGAAGTGCGCCATTTCCTCAAGGTGGATTGGGTTCTGTTCTATAGCTTCGATCCTGACTATCCGGGTGTAGTTGCTGGGTCTGCCGCTGGGTCCGCTGCCCTAGGGCGTTTTTTAGATGTTGCCAGCCCTAGCTCTAAAAATGGAAAGGATCTGAATGCGCTGAATGAACTGAATGAACTGAATGAACTGAATGAACTCAAGGATCATCTGGTGTCCTGCGGGGGGGATATCCAGGTCATTACCGACATTCGCACGGCTCCCCTCCCTAAGATCTACCGAGAACAGCTCACCCAGGCCCAAGTGCAGGCGGGGTTAGTGTTGCCCATCTTTCAGGGGGAGAGGCTATGCGGGCTGGTGTGCGCTCTCCATCGCAGCGCCTCTCGTTCCTGGCCAAGTTGGGAAATGTCAACCCTGCGAGAGGTGGCCACCCAGGTGGGCAGTGCCATCAAGCAGGCTCGTTTGTATCGCCAGGTGCAGCAGCTCAACACCGACCTAGAACAGCAGGTAGCCCAACGCACCGAGCAACTGCAAACCGCCCTGGATTTTGAAGCCACTCTCAAGCGGATCACCGACCGGGTGCGCGACAGTTTGGATGTGAACCAGATTATGCTGTCGGCGGTGGAGGAACTGACCGAAGCCCTGGGGGCCAAGGGATCCAATACCGCCCTCTATGACCTAGAGCAGCGAACTTCGACGATTTATTACGAATACAACAGCTACAACAGCTCTATCCCCGCCTACCAGGGCCGTGTGGCCCAGATGGAAGCCTTCCCGGAGGTCTACGACCAGTTGCTCAATGGTCAATATTTTCAGTTTTGCTCCATGGAACCCAACCCCGACCGGGGCTATGTGGCGATGCTCGCCTGTCCCGTCCTGGATGACCGGGGCGTGTTGGGGGATCTGTGGTTGATTAATGGGCGCGACTACGGCTTTAGCGACATTGAAATTCGGCTAGTGCAACAGGTGGCTAACCAGTGCGCCATTGCCATTCGTCAGGCCCGACTGTACGAAGCGGCCCAGTCCCAGGTGGCCGAATTAGAACGGCTCAACACCCTCAAGGATGACTTTCTCAGCACCGTGTCCCACGAGCTACGCACCCCCGTAACTAGTATGCGGGTGGCCCTGAAACTGCTAGGGGCCAGCCTCAATCAGGAATGCAATTTATCCGCAGAACTGGACAAACCCAAGGCGGCCCAAAACCCCATCGCCCGCTACTACCACATTCTGAAAGAGGAGTGCGAGCGGGAGATTAGCCTGATCAATGACCTACTCGACCTACAGCGCCTCGACGTGGGCAATCATCCCGTCCAAACCGAGCCCATTGTGCTGAAAACCTGGCTATCGGGCTGGATCGACAGCTTCATCACCCGTGCCAAAAGCCGCGATCAGACCCTCCAAGTCAGCACGGCACCCAGTCTACCCGTGGTGCATACGGACATGGCCAGCCTAGAGCGGATTTTGGCTGAACTACTGAACAATGCCTGCAAATATACCCCCCCCGGCGAACACATCACCCTTAGGGTAGAACCCTTGGCCGGAGCCCAACTCAGCCAGGTACAGTTTGTCCTTACCAATACGGGCGTCACCATTCCAGCGGAGGAACGCAGCCGTATTTTTGACAAGTTCTACCGCGTGCCCAGTGCCGATCCTTGGAAACAGGGCGGTACGGGCCTAGGGTTAGCCCTGGTGCAAAAGCTCTGCCGTTACCTCGGTGGCGAAATTGCCGTCCTCAGCGATGACCAAAGAACGTGCTTCACGGTTACACTCCCCACCCAACTCTCCCTCAGCCGCTAGGGAATGTCCGTTTTTAAGATAGGTTTAAATACGCCATTCCGCACCCAACCACACCCGCCAGACCGTGATCCCGCCTGTGAGGTTTCTCCATGTCTAATGCCGTCAATGCCGCTGTTTCTGACGCCCCCGTGGTCTACCAGGGGCAGTTCGGCGACTACACCATTACCGATCAGGATCGGCTAGGCGTCCAACTCTATCGCGGCGGACTGGTGGCGGCGGCCCTCGCGCTGGCCCTGGGGGTGATGCTAGGTCTGGGTTTCCCTGAAAAACCTAGCCTCGTCCAGGCCATTAGCCTGTGCTACACCCTGTTTTGGCTGGGGCTAGGGGTAAGTTTAGCCACAGTTCATATCTACCTGGTGCCCCTACACCGACTCCTCCAGGGGTTTTGGCTGGTGGGTGGGCTGGCCTCCCTGGCCCTGGCCCACGGCATCGACGGCCCCCTGGCAGAAACCGTGGTTACCCAACCCCAAACCCTCTGGGGTATTGGTTTCACCTTCGCTGCCCTAACCGGGTTGTACATCAAAGAAGCCTTTTGCTTCAATCGCCTAGAAACCAAACTGCTGATGCCCCTGGTACCGTTGCTGCTGCTCGGTCACCTGTTTGGCCTGCTGCCCGTGGTCGTCGAACAGGGCTTGTTGATCCTCTGGGCAATCCTGTTTGGGATATTTGCCCTGCGCAAGTTGGCCCAACCCCTCGTCCCCGACATTGGCGATAAATCCGTTTTTGAATACCTCAAGACCAGGGAAAAATAGCCGCCCGATGGCTACTCTAGACGTTCGGCTAAATCCATCCAGCGTTCCGTGGCGGCATCAATTTTAGCGGAGAGGGCCGCGAGCTGTTCCGAGAGGCGGGTGACTGCTTCGTAGTCGCTGGGAGCATCGCCGTAGAGGCGCTTTTCAATGGCTTCTTTCTCGGCTTCGAGTTCTGGAATTTGGGTTTCTAGTTGCTCGTACTCGCGTTTTTCTTTGTAGGATAATTTTTTCCCTTTCGGCTCATGGGTCGCTTTTTCCTGCGTAGCAGTGACGGCCTTGGTAGGTAGGCTAACGGATTTAGTGGCGTTGCGTTGCTGTTCTGCTTCCCGTTCTTGTTCCGCTTTTTTGTAATCTAAATAGAGGGAATAGTTGCCGGGGTATTGTCTCAGAATACCGTGGCCCTCGAAGGAAAAAATAGTGTTCACGGTGCGGTCGAGAAAATAGCGGTCGTGGGAAACCACAATCACACAGCCGTTGAACTCTTCGAGGTATTCCTCTAATACGCCGAGGGTTTGCACATCTAGGTCATTGGTGGGTTCGTCTAGAATGAGTAAATTGGGGGCCGACATCAGCACTTGCAGCAGGAAGAGCCGCCGTCGTTCGCCGCCGGATAACTTATCTAGGGGGGCGTATTGTTGATTTGGGGTGAACAAAAAGCGCTCCAGCATTTGGGAGGCTGTGATGGTACTGCCGTCGGCGGTGGTCACCAGTTCGGCGGTTTCCTTGAGGTATTCAATCACCCGTTGTTCAGGGTTTTTGAAGAGATCTTCGGAATGCTGATCGAAGTAGCCCACATGGATCGTAGTGCCCATCTCCACGGTGCCACTGTCGGGGTCTAGGCGTCCGGTGATCACATTCATCAGGGTTGATTTGCCCACGCCATTAGGGCCAATAATGCCAATACGATCATCGGGTGCAAAGGCATAGGTAAAATCCTTAAATAGGGTACCTCCTTCATAGCCCTTGGCCACGTTTTCCAGTTCGATCACCTTTTTGCCAATGCGGCGACCAGCGGTAGAAATATCGACTTTGCCAAGGGCTTGTTTGAACTCGCGATTTTGCATATCGCCAATGCGGTCAATACGGGCCTTTTGCTTAGTGCTGCGAGCCTTGGGGCCACGTTTTAGCCATTCCAATTCTCGCCGCAATACCCCGGCATGTTTCTTTTGGGAACTGACCTCTGAGGCTTCAGACAGGGCTTTTTTCTCTAGGTAGTAGGCATAGTTTCCGGCATAGCTGTAGAGGTCACCCCGGTCAATTTCGAGGATACGGTTGGTGACTTGATCCAAAAAGTAGCGGTCGTGGGTAATCAACAACAGCGCCCCCCGAAATCCGCTGAGATAACTTTGTAGCCACTCCACAGATTCGGCATCCAAATGGTTGGTGGGTTCGTCCATCAGCAGGGCGTCGGGGTCGGACAGGAGGGCCGCTGCAATGGCCACCCGCTTACGATAGCCACCGGAGAGATCGCCCACCTTGGCGTCAAAGTCCTCAATGCCGAGCTTGCTGAGGATGGCCTTAGCGCTGGTTTCCAAATCCCAGCCATCGGCGGCGGTAATTTTCTCGGTCACCACTGAGATCTGGGCCATTAGTCGATCCGTGTCTCCCGTGCCCTGGGCTAGGTGGTGCGAGAGGTCTTCATACTCGCGGATCAGCGCCATGGATTCCCCGGCATCGGCAAACACTTGCTCTAAAACCGTGTGGCTGGCGTCAAAGTCGGGCTGTTGGGGGAGATAGACCACCTTGGCCCCAGGGTTGACCCAAAAATCGCCGCTATCAAAGGGTTCTAGACCCGCAATCATTTTTAGCAGGGTCGATTTGCCGGATCCGTTGGTGCCAATTAGCCCTACCTTGTCGCCCTCATCCAGGCTAAAGCTGGCATCGCGCAGGATTTCCTTGATGCCAAAGTCTTTGTGAACGGAGCGCAGGGTAAAGAGGGTCATAACACCAAAGCCAGGGAAGAAGACGCCGGATCACGCCGCAAAGTCACTACGCCTGAACGGGATAAACCCTGATCGGGACAACGTGATCGAGACGATGTGATCAGTACTAACAGTGTGAACCATTCCAGTGTGAACGATTCACGGCCACATCGGCGATGGGTCGTTGAGCTTCGGGGCGCTAGTCCTGGGCTGGGCACTATTGGGCATACCGGATCCCATGGATTCAGCGGGATGCTTCCATCCAGATCCTACGAACAGGCTCCTACGGATTTCTTAGGATTGCCCCCTACAGTGATGATGGGGCACCCCAACCAGGGCACGTCCCCTACCATTCACCCCCCTACTTGTTTCACCAGTGGAGAGAACGACCATGAGCGATAGCCCGATTCAAGTGATTGTGGCGGCTTTCAACAGCCCTGATGGGGCCAGTTTGGTGATGGATCAGATCAAGGAAGGGAAACGGGAAGGGCTGATTGGCATCCTAGATGCCGCTGTGGTGGTCAAAAATGCCGAGGGCAAGCTCAAAATTACCGATGCGAAACGCCGCAGCCGCAAAGGGTTGATGACGGGCGGCATCGTCGGTGGTCTGATTGGTTTGGTGTTGGCTCCTCCGGCGGTGGCCATTGCGGCGGGAGGCGGTGCCCTTGGGGCGCTGGTGGGCAAGTTACGCAGTGCTCCCCTCAAGGCCGAAATGAAGGATCTGGGGTCTGCCCTTCAGCCCAATACCTCGGCGATTATTGCCGTGATTGAACATACCTGGGTGGAAAAACTGGAAGCTGCCTTTGCCGCCGCCGGAGCCCAAATCCTGCGCGAAACCCTCAAGGCCGATATCGCCGCCCAACTTGAGGCCGGAGGCAACCTCCTCTACACCGCCGGAGCCGGAACCGAAGCCCTGGGAGCCGCCCGCATCGCCCAAACCGGAGACCGCCTCAGCATTGATGGCATAGCCATGACCGATGATGGAATCTTTTTGGAAGGAGCCGAAATCCTCCTGTCTAACGATGATGAGGCCGTGGCGGCGGACGATACGCCCCCAGCCCTTGCCTAGACCCTGGGGCCGTTGATTGAGCGAGGCCAAAATTCGGGACCCCCAAGGGGCGCAGATCGGAAAAACTCGGTCTCGGTGGGTGAGGATTTTGCCCCAGAGGGTAGAATTCTGGCCTATTCTGGCTGATGTGGGTTAGGCATTTCTGTCTAGTCATCCATCCATCGACCCAAAAAAGGCACGCCCATGCGCATTGGACTTCCCAAGGAAATTAAGGATCAAGAGTTTCGGGTGGGGCTCACCCCAGCGACGGTTTACACCCTGTGTCAGCAGGGGCATGGGGTGGTGGTGCAGACGGGGGCTGGGGCCGGGTCTGGCTTTACGGACGAAATCTACCAAGAGGCCGGGGCCACCCTGGTGGAAGATGCCGCCGAAGCCTGGGCGCAGGAGTTGGTCGTCAAGGTCAAAGAACCCCAACCATCGGAGTATGACTACTTTCGACCCGATTTAATTTTGTTTACCTATCTGCACCTAGCCGCAGAACGTACCCTGACGGAAGCCCTGATTAGCAGCGGTATCCAAGCTGCCATTGCCTACGAAACGGTGACCACGGGGGATGGTCGTCTGCCCTTGCTAACGCCGATGAGCGTGATTGCAGGGCGGCTTTCGGTGCAGTTTGGGGCACGTTATCTCGAACGACAACAGGGCGGACGGGGGGTGTTGCTGGGGGGCATTCCGGGCGTAGCGGCTGGGTGCGTCGTGATTTTGGGCGGTGGCGTAGTGGGTACCGAGGCGGCGAAGATGGCCCTGGGCCTAGGCGCAAGGGTGCAGATTATTGACATCAATGTGGATCGTCTGGCCTACCTAGAAACCCTGTTCGGCTCGCGGGTGGAATTGCTCTACAGCAGTCCTCGCCAGATTGAAACGTCGGTACCCCAGGCGGATTTACTGATTGGGGCGGTGCTGGTGCCGGGACGCAAGGCTCCGGTGCTGGTCTCGAAGGAACTGGTAGCCCAGATGAAGCCCGGTTCGGTGATTATTGACGTGGCCGTAGACCAAGGGGGCTGTATCGAAACCCTGCGGCCCACCTCCCACAGCCAGCCCACCTATCTGGAGTCGGGGGTGGTTCACTTTGGGGTGCCCAACATGCCCGGTGCCGTACCCTGGACGGCCACCCAAGCCCTCAACAATGCCACCGCTCCCTACGTCCTCAAGTTAGCCAACCAAGGCATGGGAGCGTTGATCACCGATGCGGGCCTAAAGGCAGGGCTCAATGTCGCGAAGGGCCGACTGGTGCATCTGGCGGTGCAGGAGGTCTTTGCCGACTTAGCCAAGCCCTACTAGCCACCCTCGCGTATTCCCTAGGGTAACCAGGTGGCCTGGATACCTTGAAAGGGAAACTGGTCTGGGGTATCGAGGAGGGGAGGCCCCTGATCGGTGGCGGGTACTAGGGGCAGGTACCACAGTCCTGGCGTAAGGTTGGCTTCAGGGTCGGCATCCTCCGCTAGGTCGGCTTCGGCATCCAGGTTGACCAAATCCAGCAGCAGGGCGCGGCCATCGGGGGCAAGGCTCATAGATAGGGTGGGCTGTTGGGGCAGGGTGGCCAGCTTGGTCATGGCCTTGGCCTCCAGGTCAATCAGCAGCAGCAGGGGTTGCTCAGCATATTCTTCGATGTCGAGGGTATCCTGGCGGCGGCTGTCCACCTGTTCGCTGGCCAGCACGTAGAGAAAACGGCGGCTGGGGTCAAACTGGGCATCGCGAATGGATCCGGTTACCCGCAGCAGTTCCTCCTCGGTGCCTTGACTGGTGACCAAAAAGAGGGACTCGGTGAAGCGCTTTTCCGGGTCGTTTTGGTTGAAGTTCACCATCGCCGCCGCCAAGCCATCGTTGGAGATATCCAGCACCTGGCCATAGTTGGGCAAAAAGTCCAGGGGTTGCTGAGGGCCACGGCTGGCTTCGGGGCTGAGGTCGAGGATAGCGGTGCCTTCGCCCTGAAGCAACACGAGGGACTGGCTGTCGGGAGCAATCAAAAAATCGCCGCCCGGATCGGTGTCAAGGGGATAGGGAGCCTTGCCCTCCCGCACCACCCAGGGGCCAAAATCTGCTGGGTCGTTGCGGTTCACCCGTTGCACCACAATGGTTTTGCCATCGGCGGAGAGGTCGAATTTGAGGTTTTGGTAGTCGCGATTGTCGAGTACCAGGGCCAGTTCCCCAGGGGTAGCCTCCGTGGGTTTGGGCCGCAGGCGCTTCCAGAAGGGCGGCGGCTCGGCCAATAAATCCTGGGGCGGGCGGGGCACAACGCCCGTGGTAACGGTGTAGAGTTGCTGGTCTAGCAGGCCATCGGTGGCGGCGGCATCGGTGGCGGCGGCATCGGTGGCGGAAAATAGGATTCTGTCCCCCAGGGTGTAGGGCTTGAAGGCCAGCACCGACAGGTTCTTGGGCGTGAGGATGACCCGCTCCTGCTGTTCCAAATTGGCCAGCACTAGGCGGTTAGCCTCGTCGCCCTCGGTGCCGATGTAGACAAAGGCGCGTTTGCGGGTCTGGAACACGCCCTCAAAGGGTTGAAATCGGCCTGGGTTCTCTGGATCTGCAAACCGATCCTTGGCATCTTCCAATCGCAGGGTAAAGGATTCGCCGTAGGGCAAGGGCTCTGTAAGGGTGTAGGCCATCCGGCGTCCGGCCCAGCTCACTTTGCCCTCTAGGGGCGGATCGAGGGTCAAATTTGTCTCCACGCTCACCGGATCCATCGGTCGGCTAAAGGTAATCAAAAAGGCCCGATCCTCAATGCCCACCTGTCGATTGCGCCAGCTAAAGTCGCGTACCCTGGCGGTGGCGTGGTCGCCGGAAAAGATCAAAATCCCCAGCACCAGAGCCAAGACCATCATCGCCGTCGTGGCCAACCGATCCAGCGGATAGCGGCGACGCAGGGTGGCAGCACGGGGGGCTTTTCCGAGGGCAGAACGACGGGAACGACGGCGGGCCATGGCTAGTATTCGTAGGGGGTGCGAGGTTCGGGAATCTCGGTGAGGGTGGCCTCTCCGATCACCAGTTGGCGTTTGTTATCGAGGGTTTGGGTGGTCATCGATCCCGTCACCTCCAGCCAGGTATCGGGTTTGGGGCGCTCGGTGCCGGGGGGTAATTCTACGGGCAGACCCACGGGGTAGGCATCGGCGGCGCAGCAGGTGAGCACAAAGCGAGTAATCATGAAAATATTCTCTGGCCAGCCAGGAATGTGGGTAACAAAGCCGCTCACCTTCACCGCTTGTCCGGCGTAGGCTTCCGGTTCGGGGTAAACGTTCAGGGTGCGGATCCAGTCCACAATGGTGCGATCCTCCGAGGCCCCGCTCAGCACAAACCGCTGGGGCCGAGACCGGGTTTGACCCAGCACATCAGTAATGCCCCGCTGAAAGGCCGTTTCGCTGGTGAAGGGGCGGGGGGTGTAGATCAGCCCAAACACCGCCACCGCCAGTAACAGTCCGGTGCTAATTTGGCGCGGCAGCCGGGCAATGTGCTCCTGGCTGCGGGGGCCACCCTGCCGCTGCGACGACTGCATCATCTGCCACACCTGCCACATCCGCGCCATCCCCATGCCAAAGGTCAGCCCCATGGCCAGGTGAGACAGCCACATATAATCCGGGTGCAGCAGCAAATACAGCTTGCCCGTGACGGTAAACCGTAGCAGCATCGCCGCCCACAGCAGCAGCATGAGGCCATCAATAATGGCCTGCCAGGGCAAAGGGACACGCTGGGACGCTGGGGAACGGCGGCGGCGGGAGCGAAGGGAGGAAGTCATAGAAATGAGGAGGCAGAAGATAAACTGCGGAAGAATGCTTTAAAGCGATCTGAGCAAAAAATATTAGGCAGGTTTTTAGTTGTGAAAAATTATCCAAGACAAGAAAAGCTGACTTATTCTTCTACATCAGATCCACTATCAGATGATGTGTCGTCTGACTCCTTGACTTGAAGAAATGCAGATCCTTTATTGAGAATACGTAAAGCATTAGAAATGATCTCACTAATCAGTCGATCACGATCAAGACTTTTTATTTCTTTGGGTTTTCTATGGCTGCTCTCTGCCTTGAGAATCTGACATAGCTCAGTATTCGTCTTGCTATCTAGCTCTTCTCGCAACTTGTCTTCTCCATTCTTTCCAAGATAATCTACAGAATTAAACTGACTCTGTCTTGATCTAGGTCTTCGTACTGATACTCCTCCCTTAGTAGAATTATTCTCCAAAATATTCAGGGGAATATCATTGAGCTTACTGGAGAAATCTGAGTCAGACTCAGCCTTGCTAAGAATAGCTCCTATTATTCCCATTAGCTCTCTGAGCTTATCTTCAACCTCTTTCATTTGAGACTCACTATGATTCGGCACGCTTAACAAACTCCTTTGTCAGATCGATGACGTACTCATACAAATATCGGTTTCCAGATTTCGTTCTCCCGTACTTTTCTCTAAAAGTTGAGGGAAACCCTTCAAAATCCATAGCTTCTGCCGTTGCGTTAGCCTGTGGAATGCGAGTCTGAAAAAGTGTCGATGGCGGAATCTGAAGCTCACGAAAGATTTTCCTGAATCTTTCAGGCAATGTTTCCATTCCTCGTCTATGAGATTCAGAATTTGATGCGTATTTCGTAACTAGAAGACCCAAACACCTGATCTTCAGGGAACGCTTACCTGCGAAATCATGAATATTCTTGACGATCTGAGGAATACCATATGTAGAAAGATAGTCAGGAATACTTGGTATGAGATAATAATCACTAATTTCAATGCCATTTTTAGTGATAAATCCAAGATTCGGAGGGCAGTCAATTAACACATAATCAAAGGAAGTAATTGCGCTATATATTGAGCTTTTAAGAACCTCCATAGGGCTGATCATATGCTCTGTCTCTTTTGAGATATCCGCGATTCTATCTTGAATATCAATGAAGCGTATGCTAGAAGCCAAGAGACTTAAGGACTTGAGGCTTAGGTTTGACACACCCTTCTGTAAAGCTTTGTCAATATTAAAAATTGATGTATTTTTCAGTTTGTCATTAAAGAGATGGAATAACGTCTGACCTTTTCTGTCTATTTCCTCCCATTTATCTTCTCCAATCAGAGAAATTGTTGCGTTAGTTTGAGGATCAAGATCTATCACTAAAACTTTCTTTCCGAATTCTGATGCTAGGCATTCAGCGAGTTGAACGGTGGTAGTTGTTTTAGCTACTCCACCCTTCAAGTTAATCACGCTCACGATTTTTACCATTCCAATCCTCTAGTCAAGAAATCTAAGCTTAGGAGATGAAAGCACTGATTTGGTTCAACCACCTTGTATAAGAGCCTATGAATTGAGTTTTTTACACAGCCTTACCCTACATACAAATTCATCACCAGGGATAGCAAAAAGACGATTTGTGCGGCAAGGACAAACAGGTAGATAATCGCTCGTCCTTTGAAGACCGTCAGCAGCAGGCTGATGTTTTTGAGGTCGATCATGGGGCCAAACACCAGGAAGGCCAGCAGCGACCCGCTGGTAAACACCGAGGCAAAGGATAGGGCAAAGAAGGAATCCACCGTGGAGCAGATGGAGACCACCCAGGCTAAGGCCATCATCGCCACGATGGAGGTGACTGGCCCCTGCCCTAGGCTGAGGATCACGTCCCTAGGGATGGCGACCTGCACAAAGGCGGCAATGGCGCTGCCCAAAATCAGCACGGCCCCCAGTTCGCGCATTTCTAGCACCATGTTGTCTACCATCATGCGCAGGCGCAGGCGCAGCGGCGGGGGGGCACCCGTTATCTGGGCCAACACCTGGGCGGGGGGGGCATCCAGTTGCAGCACTTGACCGGGAGCCTGCATCAAAAAGGTGCCGGATTTTAGTAGGGGGGAAATGTCGTCGTCGGGGGTGGCTTGACCGTTGGTGTTGGCTTTAGGATTCGGTTCCGGGTCGGCCATCATGCGGGCCAAGTTATCTTGCAAAAAGGGCCGCATATCCGCCTGGGTGCTGAAAATCAGGGCGATGGTCATGGCCACAATTAGCGTGAAGCCCACCCGCAAAAAGACGATTTCTGGCTGGTCGCGGAAGGCAATCCAAGTCGCCCAAAACACGATGGGGTTCACCGTGGGAGCTGCCAACAAAAAGCCAATGGCTAAGGCCGTCGGTGCGCCCTTCATCAGCAGGCGACGGGCGACGGGGATGTTGCCGCACTCACACACCGGGAACAAAAAGCCAATCAGCCCCCCCGCCAAGGCCGCAAGCAGGGCGTTGCGAGGAATCAGGGTCAGCAGCTTTTGCTCGTCCACAAACAGCAGCAGCACACTGGAAAAGATGACCCCTAACAGCAGAAAGGGCATTGCCTCCACCAGCAAGCTGAAAAATAGCGTGATGCCGTTATTGAGTTGAACCATCGGTCTTGAACCCCAGCTATGGCCACGACTCGGCAGGTCTGCCGCTGAACCGGATCGTCCCAGGTTGGCAGACGCCTATTTTAGCGGATCTTGCCCAGGCCAGTCCGTAGCTGGGGATCGCCCATGGAGCCATGATCTCTGCCCTAGGTTTAGGGTGGATTAGGCAGAATTTAGTTTTGAAAAAGCTTCTCTTGGTTGCGGTGCTGCCCTCACCCTAAATCCCTTTCCCGTGGGGAGATGGACTTTGAAGCAAGCCTTTTCCGGCTCCCCTCTCTTGCCTGGGAGAGGCTGGGGTGAGGGGCTAGCAGGGGCTGACTGACTTAACCTACTGCCGAATGCGGCTGGGGGAAGAACGCCGTTGGCGCATCCGACGAATCAGAGGCAGACCCAGGTAGTAGCTCAGTAGCCCTGCGACCACGCCGACCACCGTACTGCCCAGCATCAGCCGTGTCGAGACCTCGGTGCCCATGTCGGCCCAGCCCCGCAGGCTATCCAGGTCAGTGAACCCCTTGGTGGAACTACTGCCCAAGATCCAAGCACCCACCTGGTAGTTGAAGGCAAAAATGGGCAGGTAGGTGAAGGGGTTGCTAATCCAGGTGGAGGCTGCCGCCATGATGCGATTACCGCGCAGCACCGTAGCCACCGCCACACCGATGAGGATCTGAAACCCAAATAGCGGGAAGCAGCCAGAAAAAACGCCGCTAGCCATGCCCCTCGCCAACTGTTCAGGACTGCCCTGAAGCCGAATAAAGCGCAGGTAGATGTAGCGGAGCTTGCGCTGCCAATCCGACGGAATTACCTTACGCATGGCGGAATTTTGGCGAAGTTCGGTGTCTTTGGTCAGGGTCATAGGGGCAACGCGGTAAGGAGAGAACGGAATGGACTTAGGGAATCGATCCCTATCTGCCGGGGTATGTCCGGCCAGGGATCAGCGGCAGTGGCACAAACTCGTGTTAAGGAATGATTCTTTTCTATTCTATCGGTGAAGATTTGGATAGACCAATGGGATAGACAAAAGTATCCCATCCAGTGGGGCGGGGGTGTCCTTCCGTCGCATCGTAAAACCTACGGGATCGCCAAATCGATAGGGCTTTACCCAGTCCGAATTGAAAAACCCGATTTCCAGTCCGACAATCCGTAGGGACGAGGCCTCCTCGTCCGCTGATACCGGGGATAAACTCCAGCAGCGCAATCAACCCATCAGCCCACCTCACCCCATGATCAAAGCCAGCGCCAAAACCAACGCCGCCCGCATCCTCGACCGCCTCAAGCTGCCCTACCAGGTTTTGAAGTACGACGTGGATCCCGATGACCTTGCAGCCGACAGCACCGCCGCCAAACTGGGTCTGCCACCGGAACAGGTGTTCAAAACTCTGGTGGCACGGGGAGATCGCCAGGGGGTTTGCCTTGCCGTGGTGCCGGGACATGCCCAGCTTGACCTCAAAGCCCTAGCCAGCCTCGCCGGAGAGCGCAAGGTGGACACCGTACCTCTAAAGGACGTGCAGCCGTTGACGGGCTACATTCGAGGCGGCGTGACGGCACTGGGTACCAAGAAAACCTACCCCGTCTACGTAGATGAATCGATGCTGACCTTCGACCAAGTGGCCGTTTCCGCCGGAAAACGAGGGCTGATGCTGTGGTTGGCCCCCCAGGACTACCTCACCGCCACCCAAGCCACCCTAGGGCCGCTAGCAAGGCTGTAATACCAGATCCAAGTTGGATAATCCCGATTCCCAGCCTAGTGAACCCTAGGGGTCTCCTCGCCCGCTGATACCGGGGGCAAATAAGCCGGATTGAGTATAAGCTGCCATTCTGGATGATTCCCAGTTTTGAGGGAACAGGGAAACCCTGCCCCTACGGTTTGCCGTGAAAGCAAGACCCCAGCCCTCTATGCCCCTCTCCCACGCTAGGATCAAAACGTTATGACTCCCAGGGCGAGGAGACCTCGTCCCTACATCCCGACTCCTCACCCCTGACTCCCATGACCTCCTCCCCACCGCCCACCCCCAACCGCTCCCCCTGGGACTTTGGCCGCTTGGTGCAAACCCTAGATTTTTTCGAGTCCATCCCTGTCGTCAGCAACCTAAAAGCGATGTTTTCTGGTTCCCGGTCTCCCCGTCCACCCCAAATCAGCAATGGGGTGTTGTTTGATTTCAGCCATCCCCGGTCCTCGACCAGTCTGGAGGCCATGGCCCTGTGGGGGGCGTTGGATGATGTGGTGATGGGGGGTGTCAGCAACAGCGGTTTTCAGCCAGGGGAAGACGCGGCCTGCTTTACCGGGAATGTCTCCACTGATAATTCTGGGGGCTTTGCCTCGGTGCGCACCCGTAATTTTGATCCCCCCCTCAACCTGGGTACCTACCAGGGGCTAACCCTGCGCCTGCGGGGAGATGGTCAGCGCTACAAGGTGTTTCTCAGAGATCGGGATGGCTGGGATGCCCTGGCCTACGGGCTGTCCTTCGATACCGTGCCCCAGGAATGGATCACCGTACAGGTGCCCTTTAGCGACCTCGTGCCCGTATTTCGCGCCCGGTCTCAGCCCGATGCCAAGCCCCTGGATCCCAGCAACATCCGATCCGTTCAGATCATGTTGAGCAAATTTGAGTATGACAAAGCCCTCAATCCCCACTTCACCCCTGGCCCCTTTCGCCTAGCGGTGCAAACTATCGCCGCCTATCGTTAGCCCGGTTAGCCCTGGAAGACCGGGGGGAACCCTAGAAGAGAGCAATATTGGCCATTTCTTGCTGAAAAGACGAGAGCTTTCAAGCAACCTGAACTATCATGGATGGCATTGTTGTCTCCAACCTGCTTCGACACCGTAAGAGGAGTCCACTGTGGCAAGTCACAAGATTTTGGTCATCGATGATAGTCGGGTGATTCGTATGCGCGTACGCGACATGCTTCCCCAGGGTAATTTTGAAGTCATCGAGGCCAAGGATGGGGTAGAAGGCATGGATGCCATCCGCGCTCAGCATCCCAATTTGATCATGCTCGATTTTCTACTGCCCCGCATGAGTGGCTGGGAAGTCTTCCAGGAGATTCAAGCGAGCCCAGAGCTCCAGAAAATCCCCTTGGTGCTGATGTCGGGCCGCAAGGAAGAGGTGACCGAGAAGATGTCGGAGCCCTTCGAGTACTTCGAGTTTATTCAGAAGCCCTTTGAACAAAAAGAACTGATTGAAGCGATCAAAGCGGCCATGGTAAAGGCCCGCAAGCCTCGCCGCAATGCGCCTGCTGTCCCTGCGGCTCCCACTCCCGCTCCTGCCGCCCCGGCCACCCCAGCAACAACTCCCGCCGCTGCGCCCACGGGTGCAGGGGTTAGTCCAGGAGAATTTGCCGCTCTACAAACCCAGGTGAAGCAACTGCAAACTGAAGTGACTCAACTGAAGGGACAACTGGCCAAGGTGCTGGCCTTCATCAAACAGAAGATGAAGTAGAGATTACGATTGGTGCCAGTAGATCTAAAGCCCCCTAGCCCTCTAGCTTGCCACCCACAAAGGGGGTGCTCCACATCTGCCAGTTTTCTTTGTTGAAAGGGGATCGCCAGTGGCAGATAAGGTCACTTTCTAGGCGTTGACGGGCTTTGCGGTCGGTGGCGGCGTGGGGCCAAAAGCCAATGTTGACGGCCACGGGTAGGTTATGGGTGCGGTGGGCGGCTACATAGCTGAGGATGTAGCGTTTGCAGTCGTGGACGCCCTGCCAGCGCTGGTTAGACTTCACGGTTTCCCCCACGTAGAGCAGTAGCGGCACGTCGTGATCCACCACAAAATAAAGCGCGGGAACGCCCGCCTCCTGAAACTGGCCGCGCCAAAATTCGGCATTCTGAGGTGGCAGGGTGAAGGGATCGAGGGTTGCGGCGATGGTGGCGCTATCGGATGACTCCCCGCCAAAGAGACAGCCCTGTTCTACGGATGGGGTCTGCTGCACCTGGCGCTGATACTGGGCCACCCGTTGCTTCCACTGCTGCAATTCCGCCTCGGATATCGGCGTCCCGGCCTCGCGGTTGTAGGCCCAGGAGACATCTGCCGCCCGGAGGTCAGCTTGGGACAGGAGGAAGGGTTGGTCGGGGGACATCATAGAAAATTTTCGGGTGGCTTGAGCCCAGTCTAAGACCTGGTTATGCCGCTGATAAGAGGGAATCCGGTCGGTGGTGTAATCGCCTTAGGGGGCTCGGCTGTCATAATACACCCCCGCAAAGACGTTCTCGAACGAGATGGTTACAAACCGAATCTCTACCCATCGGTCAACCCAGGAAAAGGCAAACCCGCCGATGAGCCCTAAACTCCCTGGGGCGTCTCCTGCCAGAGTTGGGTGGTTTGGCGCAGGCTGCGATAGTCGCCGTTGCCGATGATCAGGTGGTCTAGCACGGGGGTGGCCAAAATTTGTGCGCCTTGGAGGAGTTGGCGGGTGAGGGAAAGGTCTTCGGGGCTGGGGTCGAGGTTGCCGCTGGGGTGGTTGTGGGCCACAATGCAGCGCACGGCCCCGTGGCGAATCACCTCCTTGAAGATTTCCCTGGGGTGGGCCAGGGTTTCGGTGGCGGTGCCGATGGTAATTACCTTGGTGCCCAATAGCCGATGGCGAATGTCTAGCAGGACTACGGCAAAGCGTTCCTGGGCTTGCCACATCAGGTCATGGCTGAGGGCGGCAGCGGCAATGGCGGGGTCGTCTACCACGGTTTTTTCGGGGGGGATGGCCTGAAGCACCCGTTTCCCCAGTTCGATGGCCGCTATGATAGTGGTGGCCTTGGCGGGGCCAACCCCAGAAATTTGGGTGAGGTCGTGGGCGGTCATGTCGCGCATGGCCGAGAGGGGATCTCGCTGGCTTTGGCCCATTTCCTGCAAAATGAGCTGTCCTAGGCCCACCGCCGACAGTTTTCCTGGGCCTTGCCCCGTTCCCAGTAAAATAGCGAGGAGTTCCGCCGTGGATAGACTCTTGGCCCCGTAGGATAGCAGCCGTTCGCGGGGGCGATCACTGGACGGCATATCCAACACTCGGACGTGGTAGGTCATAGGAAGCTACACCTCTGATGATCGGAACCCTGGGCTATGGATATCAGGCCCAAGGGTAGTAAGCCCAAATCCAGGGTTGAGGTCACCCCCCAGGTTGGGTCTACGCCAATTGGCTAACCTGGCCTTTGCCCCTGTCCGATCACCGATTTTTCCCCTGGGCGAATGATCCCAGTGTCCCTTACCGAGAGTGCCATGGTTTCCCCTGACCCTACCACCGCCGACATTGCCGCCATTCGGAAACGGCTGAATCAATTTAGCTGCCTCACCACGCCCCCCGATCTGGGCGAGGCAGAGGACGAACAGGTGCGTCAGGACTTGGCCACCTTTAACGATCTATCGGATTATCAAACCCTGGGTATTTGCGCCGGGTCTCTCGCTGAAGCCAAAACCGCGATGGAGGCATTTCTCGCCGCCTTGGGGGTGACGGTAACCCTGGATTTGCCTGCGCGGGAGGGAGCGGTTTATCTCAAGTTCAATACCCTCAAAGGAGCCTGGTACTTAGACGACTACAGCGGCCAGTCTCGCGGCGTGTTGATTACCTTCCACAGTTCCGAGCCAGAACTCGAAGACCTGGTGGGCACCTACGGCCCCTTTCCCTTTGCGTTGTTTAGTTAATGCGGGGTTGATCTCAATATCGCTGACCTGCCCCCAGAAGGGGCAGGCAGAGCAAATCCGAATTGCCCCAACTCGACCCGCCGTAGGGGCAAAATCTCCTTACCTGCTGATACCAGAGGCAGACCCATGCGATCTCCGGTTTACGCGACCTAGACCTAGCGACCGATGCCGACGTACTGGAATCCGGCCTGGATGAGGGCATCCCGATCTAGGAAGTTGCGGCCATCGATCAAGATGGGGCTGTGCATCCGCTGGGCGAGGGTGGCGTAGTCCAAATCTTTGAACTGGGCCCAATCGGTGACGAGCACCAAGGCATCGCAGCCGTCAGCGAGATGGGGGGCGTCATTTTCCACAATCACCCCAGTTAGGCCGTGGCGAATGCCGCTCTGGGACACGATAGGATCGTAGGCTTTGACCTTGGCCCCTAGGCGATTGAGCTGCTCGATCAAAATGAGGGACGGGGCATCCCGCATATCGTCGGTGTCGGGTTTGAAGGTGAGCCCCAGCAGTCCTACGGTTTTGCCCTTGAGGATTTTCAGCACCTGCTGGAGTTTTTCCAGGGTGATTTGCCGCTGACGGTTGTTCACTTCCACGGCGGCCTTCAGCAGTTGGGCGTCGTAGCCGTAGTCGTCAGCCGTGTGGATCAGGGCTGATACGTCCTTGGGGAAGCAGGAACCGCCCCAGCCAATCCCCGCCTGGAGAAACTTTTTGCCGATGCGAGAATCCAGCCCAATGCCCGCCGCCACTTGGGTCACATCGGCCCCCACCCGATCACAGATATTGGCGATTTCGTTGATGAAGCTGATCTTGGTGGCCAAAAAGGAGTTGGAGGCGTATTTGACCATTTCCGCCGAACTGAGATCCGTGACGACCACGGGCACCGGATCGCCACCGGGCACCTCGCGATATTGCCCCGACACGATGGGGGCATAGAGCAGCTGCATCACCTCGACGGCACGGGGGCTGTTGCTGCCCAGCACAATCCGGTCGGGGTTGAAGGTGTCGTAGATGGCTGACCCTTCCCGCAGAAACTCTGGGTTACTGACCACATCAAAGTCCGCCACAACTTCGGGATGAACGGCCTGACCCGATCCGGCGGCCACGGGCACCTGCTGGCGCTCCGTCACACCATCCAGCACAATCATCCGCACCCAATCGCCAGACCCAATGGGCACTGTGGATTTGTTGACGATCACCTTATAGCCGCCATTCAGATGGGTACCAATGCCCTTGGCCACGGCTTCCACATAGCGGGTATCGCTTTCGCCGTTGGGCAGGGCCGGAGTCCCCACGGCAATGAACAGCACTTCCCCATGCTCTACCCCCTGTTGGAGGTCGGTAGAAAACTGGAGATGCCCCGCCTCCATCGAGGATTTCATCAGTTCCGACAGGCCCGGTTCAAAAATGGGAGACTGCCCCGACTGCATCAGCTTCACTTTTTCTTCGTTCACGTCGATGCAGATCACCTCATGGCCAACATGGGCCAGACAAACCCCAGTCACCAAGCCCACATAGCCCGTTCCAATCACACATACACGCATTTTCAATAATCCTCTACCAATAAACGACGGAGACACGTAACCCAAAATTTATCTGATTCGGCGGCAGAATGCTTTCCGTTTGAGCTTATACATCAACCATGGGGAAGCTGAAGCCGCCACCCGTTATGAATCCAGCCAGAATTGATGTATTGGGAAACGGAAGGGAAAATTCCGTTTCCCAATCGGCCACGGTGAGATGGTGCCCCTAGGCCGAGATCACAGACTCGGGGATTCCCTCAAGGACGTTGGCCTCCATGCGCTGGCGGAAGTCGGCCACGGTGCGGGTCAGCCCCTCTTGCAGGGGCACGGTGGGGCTCCAGTTGAGGAAGGTTTTGGCCTTGGTAATGTCGGGCTTGCGGCGCTGAGGATCGTCCTGGGGCAGGGGCTTGTAGATCAGTTCAGCATCGGGATTGACCATGGTCTGCACCGCCTGGGCCAGTTCCAGGATGGTGTATTCATCGGGGTTTCCGAGATTCACGGGGCCGATGTAGTCGCCGTTCATCAGGCGAATTAGGCCATCGACCAGGTCAGACACGTAGCAAAAACTGCGGGTTTGGCTCCCGGTGCCGTAGACCGTGAGGGGAATGCCCTGGAGTGCCTGTACCACAAAGTTGCTCACCACCCGGCCATCGTTCTCCAGCATTCGGGGGCCGTAGGTGTTAAAAATTCTCGCTACCCGAATATCGACATTGTTTTGGCGATGGTAGTCAAAGGAGAGGGTTTCCGCCACCCGTTTCCCTTCGTCGTAGCAACTGCGAATGCCGATGGTGTTGACATTGCCCCGGTACTCTTCGGGCTGGGGATGGACTTCCGGGTCGCCGTAGACCTCCGAGGTGGAGGCCAGCAAAAACCGAGCCTTCACCCGTTTAGCCAAGCCCAGCATATTCAGGGTGCCGATCACATTGGTTTTGATAGTTTTGACCGGGTTGTACTGGTAGTGTACCGGAGAGGCCGGACAGGCTAGGTGGTAGATCTGGTCTACCTCTAGGCGAATCGGCTCGGTGACATCGTGGCGAATACACTCAAAATAGGGATGGTCGATCCATTTCAAAATATTGCGCTTGTGGCCCGTATAGAAGTTATCGAGGCAGATGACCTCGTGGCCTTCTGCCATCAATCGATCAATAAGATGGGAGCCGATAAAGCCCGCACCCCCGGTGACTAAAACTCTCATAAAGAATCGCCTATAGGTGAATATCGGTGTGCTGACCTAGGGGAGAACACCCTATTGGTTAGGGTACTCCAGTTCAACAGGTGCCCTCTGGATACAAAGCTAGGCAGATTAGTGGAACACCCTATTGGTTAGGGTACTCCAGTTCAACATCAGCCTACTAACCTGATGGGCTAGCCATGTTCCCGAGGGCTCAGTTCAGTCGTTACCCCATCGATTGAATCATACAACCTCAGTGATCCTTCTGAGGTTGTGTTGCCCAGGGTTTCAACGTTCTTCATACCAAACGGACGTCGCGCCAATGGGCTTTACACCAATTGACTTTATACCCGTGAACGTTTGGCAAACGGGCTTCCGACGTCCAGGGGTTCTCCTGAGGTTCGGAACCACTACCAACCCCAGGTGCCCAAACCACCCTTGAAGGGGCCGACGATGTCCTGGGTGATCCAGCCGCCGTAGAAATCCCCCGGTTGGGCCTGCACTAGCTCATCGTCTACATAGCAGGCGTCCATTTTGCCGGGATACACCGCAATGTAGTGGGCGATGTCACGGAAGGGCTCCGTGGGTTCAGGGTAGTACCAGGCTCCAGGGTCTAGGCGGCGATCTCCGACGAGGATGGTGTAGTAGGCCGCCATCCCTTTCCACTCGCAGAAGGTGGCCTTGGGGCTGGGCTGGAAGTAGGCCATCTGTACGTCCTCCGGTGGCAGGTAGTAGACCGGGGGATGGCTGGTTTCTAGCACCCGTTGGGCGCGGCGGGAATCGGCGATCACCTCACCATTGAACACCACTCGAATATGGCGGCTAGAGGCTTCTAGGCGAGGGGGACGGGGATAGTCCCAAACGGATTCTTGGCCGGGGCCGGGGGTAATGGGGGTGGGCATGGGAAACGTGGGAGTTTTTGACACTTGAACCGCTGGCGTGGGCAGGATCAGGATTATGGCTGGGGATCGCCCCAAGCCCCTACTGCCCTTGCCAGGTTTGAATTTCCTGCTGGGCTTGGTCGTAGGCGCTGGTATTGGGGGGCACCCGTTCGGCGGCGGCAATGGCTCCGGCGAGATCGCCAGCGGCAGCACGGGCACGGGCAATCACCAAGATATCCTGACTCCACTGGTTAATGCGTTCCTGGGCGGTGGCATGTTCTGGGTAATCAGCGGGGATTTGCTGAGCCAGGGCGATAGCCTCCTTGAAGGAGGTCGCTTGGTCGGGCTGGAGTATGGCCTGGGCCTGCTGTAGCAGTTGGCGGTTAGTTTTGCGCTGCTGCCACCGTTGAATGGAGGCTTGGGCCTGGGCGTAGGTATCGGCTTGGTCGGCGGGGACAAGGCTGGCAGCGGCCATGGCCCCATCAAAGTTTCCAGAGGCAGCACGTCCTCCGGCGAGGTCTAAAATCACCTGGCTCCAGCGGGCCATGTCGGCTTGGGCCTGCTCATACTGCGGGTCGCCCATGGGTACTTGGCGGGCGCGTTCGATGGCGTCGTTAAACAGCGAAGCGGGGACGGGCTCCATCAACCGACGGGCATCATCCCGAATCACCTCCCCCGTCACCACCGCGCTCGCTTGTCCGGCTTCTGCCTGGGCCACCATGGCATCAAAATCCTCAGGCCGCTCCCCTTCTGGAATTTGGTTTAACCAGGTGAGCGCCTCACCAAACTGCCGTCCTTCCAAGGCTTGGCGGGCCAGACCGAGGGCCGTTGGCCCATCAATCGTCGTGCCAGGGAAGAGGGGATTAGGGGCCTCCGGTGTGGCGGGATCGGTCGCTGGGGGAACCTCGACGGTGGTGCCACCGTCGAGCGGAGGTTCTGGACTAGGTTCAGTGGTGCTTGGTACGTCAGGGGCAGGGGCACGATTGCCCCAAAACACGGCCTGGTTGCGGAGGATCACCCCCAGCAGCAACACTCCCGCCGCTATCAGCGCCCATTGGGGCCAGCCTGGAGCCTGGGGTTTCGACTCCGGTGCCGTCGCGGCATCGGGGGCATCCACCGTCGGCGACGATGCTAGAACCTCGCCCCCCGTCTGATCCTCATCCCCAGGGACAAGATCGGCTGGAACCAGGGTCGGCGTCATGGCCGAGGGCGGGGCCACCACCGCAGCACCAGAGGACATCGACGACGGTGCCTCCTCTGCCAGGGGGGGGGCTAAGCTAGGGCCACCCGCAATTTGGCCTGCTGCCGTGGGGGGCACCAACATCAAAAACCGCTGGGCCGTTGGGATCACGACCACGGGATGCTGTTCCGGTCGCCAGTGGTGGCGGCACAGTTCGGGCACGCGGTTAGCGAGGTAATCCGCAAGTTGGGTGAGGGTGAGGCACCCATGGAACCGCAGTCCCTCAATCATCGCCTCCGTAAACAGTCCGTGGCGCACGGCCAGGGTCTCTTGGGAAAATTCCTGGGGCTGACAGGACAACAGCAGCGGAATCTCCAAATCCTTCGCGAGTTCTAGGGTCTGTTGCCCCAACCGGGCCGGGGCGATGGCGGATTGAGGACGGTTCATGTCCAAAATCACCAAGACCTGAGACGTGGCCCCCTCGGTCAAGAGTTTGAAGAGATCGGCGATTAAAATCCCCGTTTGCACAATGCGACTGGGATCGGCATCAATGGGCAGCAGATAGTCCTGTCCTTCCCAACTCACCCCATAGCCGCTGAAGAAAAAGATCAGGGTATCTGCCACCCCGGCCTTTGCCACCGTTTGCCTCAGCCGCTGCCACAACACCTCCCGACTGGGAAAGGCCGCCCCCTGATACACCACGGGAGATACGTCGGTCAGCAGGGCGCAGGATTCAGGGGCCAGTCCCGCCTCCTGCACCAGAAAATCCCTCAGCTCAATGGCATCGAACTGAGCGTACATCAAGGGCTGGAGCTGTTGGTATTGGTTAATGCCGACAATGATCGGCCAGTGGCTAGCCATTTCTGTAGCGCATCTCCTTCAAGAAATTGCCTAGGGGATACCCGGTCGGATGGTTAGACCATGGCAAAAACCACGGCACAGCCCCAGGTTCGTCCAAATTTACCTGCCATGGTAGCGCCAAGATCCCAGAGAGGCGCATTAAACCCCCCACGATTTTTCACGCCCTGGGCGTTCCAGTTTCCTGCGGCGTTTTGGGGGAGTCTCGCTACAATGGGGGCAGCTAAGGTTTGGAGGAGGTTGTCATGGCCCACGGTCGCGCTTCAAGCAGGGATCAATGGCGACGGGGGTTGGCACGGGTGGGGCTCACCCTCGCCTTGGCCTTTGCTGGGGTTGGTCTGCCCGCAGTCGTTATCCCCCCCGCCGCCGAAGCCTATACCTCTCGCCTCAATCTTTTCCTGGTGCGAGAATCCGGCGAGAGCTTTGAGACCTTTCTGCGGCGATCAGAAATTATTGCGCGGGCGGGCGTTCAGCGTAGCTTCGACAGCGATGTGCTGATGACCGACGTCATCGTGACGATTGTCGGAGAAAGTCAGGGGCTCTCCATGCCCGTATTGACCGTGGCCGTCAGCCGCCGAGATTGGCAGCGCCGACCCGATGTTTTGGCCTGGGTGGAGTATTACCCAGCGGCTCGGGCGCTTCTGCCCTAGGGGCGTTTGATTCACCCTGTGCCACTAAATTGACCGTCTGGGGGCCAAGGGGCAACCTAGGCGCTAAGGACGGCGTCATAGAGAGGCAGGTCGGGATGGGTTGCGCCGGATCTAGCCAGCGATGGTAAGTTTAAAGGCGTCTTCCGTCGCTAGGTCATGATGTCTTAGCTAGCCCCAGGCCGTTGTTTATCCCCTCCATGCCATGACGCAGCCCCAGCAGATCTCGGTTTCTCGGCTTCCGTTGAACCGCTTTTTGACCTTGTTTAAGATTAGTCTGGGGCTATCCCTAAGCTGGCTAGTGGCCCTACCTGTGCAGGCGGCGGTGGAAATGCGGGTGGCCGTCGCCGAGGCGCGTGATCAGGTGGCGGTGGGCAGTTCTACCCCGGCAGTGGTCAAAACCATGGCGGGGCAAAGCGTAGGCCAAATTCCCCAGGGCCAAGCGGTGATGGTCACCACCGAGGGCGGTGCTTTGAAGCTGGCGAACTGGCGCGACCAAGCCTTTTGGGTGGAGCCCACCAGCGACGGCTACATTTTTATTCACGATGCCTGGTACCGAGGGCGCGTGTTGGTGGTGCCCAGCGGCGGCAAGGTCACCGCTGTAAATTGGGTCGATTTAGAAGAATATCTCTACAGCGTGTTGGGGGCCGAAATGCCCGCCAGTTGGCCCCAGGAAGCCCTCAAGGCCCAGGCGGTGGCGGCTCGATCCTACGCCCTCCATCGCCGAGATCGCAGTCTTTCCGAGTCCTACGATGTGGGCACCACCACAGCCTACCAGGTCTACAAGGGGTTGGCCAGCGAAGCCTCCTCAACCATTGCCGCCGTGGACGCCACCCGTGGCCAAGTGCTGACTCACAGCGGACGGGTGATTGAGGCGGTGTTCCACTCCTCCTCTGGGGGGCACACCGAAAATGTGGAGGATATTTGGCAGCAGCCCCGCCCCTATCTGCGCAGCGTACCCGACTTTGACCAGGATGCCCCGGTGTTTCGCTGGTCGGAAACCTTCACCGCCAGCCAGTTTCAGCAGCGGGTCACGGGCATTGGACGGCTGCAAGCGGTAGCCACCGAGCGGGTTACCCCCCGTGGTCGGGTATCCTCCATTCGGCTCCAGGGCACCCAGGGCACTCGCACCCTCACCGGAACCCAACTGCGACAAGCCTTGGGGCTCCGCAGTACGCTGTTTTCCATTGCCATTCAGGGCGACACCATCCGCATTGATGGGCGCGGCTTTGGCCACGGTATCGGCATGAGCCAGTGGGGGGCAAGGGGGCTGGCGCTCCAGGGCTATAGCTACTCGCAAATTTTGGGCCACTACTACCAGGGCACCGCGCTATCGGTGATTCAAATTGCCCAGGGATTATTGTAGCCAGGGGTGGCTAAGCAGAAGAGAGGATCCTGGGGACAAGGGAAGTTATACCAAATCCGAATTAGAAAACCTCGATTCCCAACCCGTCAAACCGTAGGGGCGAGGTCTCCTCGCCCGTTTGCACCGGGGGTAAGCCATCAGGATTTAGTATTAGAGGCGGCGGAGGCGGTTTGTGAATTCGCCTTCTAGGCTTTTGAGTACTAGGGATCGGGATAGGGCCAGCCCCTGGCTGTAGGCGGTTCTCGCGTTTTCGGTGGCTCCGGTGTTGCGATAGTAGTCGCCCAGCCAACGAAAGGTAAGGACGGTTTGCAGATCGGGATCGGAGGTGTTTACGGTGAGGGCCACGCGGCGATCTAAAAAGGGTTTAGCCGTATTGAAGTCCTCTCGGCCAAAATACAGGGTCAACAGGCCATCAATGGCCCGTAGTTGGGTGTCTCGGGCTTCGGCTTCGGCCCCTAGACGCAGACCCACCCGAAAGGCTCCAATGGCGTTGTTTTCCCGGCCCAGGGCAAAGTAGGCTTCCCCCAGGTGGTTCGAGGTGTTGGCTTCGCCAAGGGTATCGCCGCCCAGCAGGCGGTAGTTGGCGGCAGGTTCCAGCAGGGCCACGGCCTGTTCCCACTGCTCACGGCGTAGGGCCACCAGTCCCAAATTGCTGAGGGAGAGGCCGATGGCCTGGGGGTCGCGGGTGGGTTCGGCCACGGCTAGGGCTTCGGCAAAGTGGGTTTGGGCTTCGTCCAAACGGCCTAGGCTGAGGTGGATGGAGCCCAGGTTATTGAGGCCAAACACCATCCCGAGAGGATCGTTGCTGTCGCGGGCGGTGCCGACTCGGAGTTGAAAGGCTCGCTCGGCCTCTGGATATTGCCCCAGGGCCAAAAAGGCGCTGCCCATAGCACTATAAACCTGGCTCTGGGCCGGAATATCTCCTAGGGCAGCGTAGATGGCGGCGGCTTCGCGCCAGGACTGGGTGGCTTGGGCCAACTCTCCGGCGGCGGCTTGCTGGTGGCCGAGTTGCGCCCATTGGTCGGCCACGTCGCGGGCTTGGCCCTGGGTGGCATTGCGGGGTTGAATGTCTAACTGTTGATTGAGGTTAGAGGCTAGCCCTGGTTCTCCCCCCAGCAGGGCCAGGGTGGTGAGCAGGAAGCCCAAACGCCCGATAGTTCCTCCCATGGCTTGTCCCATGGTTGGCCTGATGGTTGGCCTGATTGGTCGTTGCATCATAGGAGCCTCACTCGCTTAGGGTTGCGGTCTGAGGCGATTGACCTAGCACCTCGGCCACCCGGTCGGGCCAGTCGAACACACCCTCTAGCAGGTCATCCCCGAGGGGATCGCCCTCGGCCACGGCGGCTTCGTGGGGGGGCTGGTGGTTGAGGTAGATGATCCGAATGTCTTCGGGTAGGGATTCCTCTAGGCGGCGGTAGGCTTGGTCGAGAATTTGACGCACATCGGCGGCAGACAGCGGCTCCCCTTCGGCCCGCAGGTAGGCCACAATGCGGGCTTCACTCCAGCGGAAGGTGAGGGCCATCACCAGCACCAGCCGTTCTAGGGGTGGCAGGCGGTCTAGGGCTTGTTCTAGGTAACACCAGAAGGGGGGCGATGCCTGGGCGAGGGAATAGTGGATCGACTCCACCTCTGGAATCATTGCCTGGTTAATGCAGAGGGCCGTGACATTGATCAGCCAGTTTTGCAGGGTGAAGGGCTTTTGGCTGTCCTCGGTGGCCGTGGGGCAAGCAAGGCCATTCAGTTCGTGGAGAATGTGCCGCCAAGTGAGGGCAAACAGGTAGTCGGCCTGCACCGGAGACCGAGCCGAATGGCGGATCAGGCTGTAGACCATGGGGCTATAGCGGCAAAAGATAGCCGTAAAGTAGCGCCCCGCACCGGGGTTTCGCTGAAATAACATCACCAGCTCTTGATCACTGAGGTGCTGAAGCGACTGCACCAGGTGATGATCGCTTTCGGGAAAGGGGGGAATGGTGACTGCGCTGGCCATGGTTGAGCCACACCTCAAGTAACAACGGAACAGCAACGACGAAACGAAGGAAGCACCCCGGACAAGGGAAATCCGCCTCTAATATATCTATTTCGCCGCCAATGCACACTTTTTAAACCCAAAATTCACACCGCAGGTGTTGGTGCGGCGGCAGGATACGGTGCCGTTGCCGTCACTGGCAAGACGGCGGTTGGTATGGTGGGCTGGGAGTAGGGCATTAATCATCCTGCACGCGCTCAATTTGTTGAATCACCCGGCGAATTTCGTAGGCGTCGGTGGCGTTGGGGCTTTCGTAGAGGTAGCGCTGTAGATCGAGCAGGGCTTTATCGTTTTGGCCTTGTTGGTAGTGGATCAGGCCACGATCCCGCCATTCCCCCGTGGCTTCGGGGGAGATCAACAAAATCCGGTTGATGGCATCTAGTGCCTTGGCAACGTTGCGCTGTTGCAGGTAAATCATTTTCAGGTTGGCCAATATCCGTACCACAAAGGCGGTGGGGGTAATGGGGGTGAGGTGGTCGGTACTGAACGGTGCCCCATCGCCGAACAGATGTTGGAAGCGGTCGCGGCAGTCTTGCTCAAACAAAATCTCGCCCTGGTGGAAGGGATCGACAAAAATCGCCATATCCTCCCCCGTGGGCCGAATTAAGAAATGCCCTGGCATCCCCACTCCTACCATGGGAAAGCCAATTCGCTGGGCCAATTCTAAGTACACCAGCGACAGGGTGATGGGAATGCCCACCCGGCGATGCAGTACGTCGTTCAGAAAGCTGTTGCGAGGGTCGTAGTAATCGGCGGTGTTGCCGCGAAAGTTGAGATCCTCAAACAGGTATTGATTGATGGCGCGAATCAACTTGAGCGGATAGGAGGTCTTGGGGAGCCGCTGTCCCAGAGTCTCCGCCATGCGGCCGATCATCTCCAGGTGGGCCGGAATATCGAGATCCGGGTATTCCTCCTGGGCAACATAGAGGGCCGCCCTGGCCAAATTTACCTGGTCGGGGGCTTGCCGAAGTTCCTTGACGAGCCGTTCGTGAAGCTGGGTCGGATGGGTCATTAATTTGGGGGAGGTTAGGCGTTGTAGTCCTTGCCGCTGCCGTAGGAAAGGGCATCCAGCCATCGATGCATATAGTATCGCTGAATGGGGGGGAGTGCATCCGCAGCGGGTTTGACGTTCTGAAGCAAGGTGGCCAAGGCGCTATACCCCGCCAAACTGCCGTAGTGCCGCAGCCAGTCGGCCAGGGTGGGCAGCCCCACCTGGGGAATAATTTGGGCCACTAGGGCGGGATGCTTTAGCCCCGTCACCAGCAGGGTTTTGGCCAGGGCCGGAAACTGTACCACATCCTGCAAGAAGGGCTTGAGGGTGGCCTCGCCTAGGCCCGCCATGTCGGCAAAAATCGTGGACAGCAGGGCATTAATGCGCTGCTTCGGCAGGGTTTGATCCATCCCCACGCTCATGGATTTTTGGAACAGCCAGGTGACGGACAGGTTGGGCTGGTAGGGCTGAAGGCGTCCCAGTGCCCTGGCATCGAGGCAATTGCTGGTGAGGGCTTCGTCGATGCCGTTTGTGATCCGTTTGAGGTGGCGCACCATCGCCCCAAACCCACCAAAACTCAGGGGCGACTGACTGCCGCTGCTGTCGCCCACCGCCAGGGTGTGGCCCCAGGGATAGCGCAGGGGGCTATTTCGGTAGCAGGGAAAGAAGCCAAACAGCGCCCGCTTCACGGTCAGGTTGTCCAAGCTAACCGACTGGTACTCTGGCAGCAGGTTCCAGTAGGCCTCAAACAGTTCCGTCAGACTCAGCCGTCGGGGGTCGGCATCCACGTAGGTGAACAGGTAGGTGGTGCGGCCATCCCTGGCGGGGAAGGCTTCCCAAAAGTATTGGCACTGGTTCTGAATCGGGGTAACCGACGCGATCAGGTCACCGCTGTCGTTTTGGGGGAAGCCCTCGGCGCAGGTGCCCACCACCAAACACACCGCATCGGGGCGGGTGTTGCCCCTGGCCTGCCGTGCCACCGGGGAAAAATGCCCCATGGCATCCACCATCAGCCGCGTTGTGAACCCTGGGCCTGCCTGCACCTGCACCCCATCGCCATGGATGATGGCCCCCTGGAAGGCAGTGTTCTCAAACAACTGCCCCCCCGCCGCCAGGAAGGTCTGCTTGAGGGTCTCCAGCAGCACCACAGGATCGACCCCCACATTCAGCACGTCCTTTACCCACAGCGGATCGCCACCCAAAAACTGAATCCGGGCCGGATTATATTCCGAGGCAATCACGGCTTCCAGCTCGGCCTCCGTGAGCAACCCCAAATCCACCAGGTCGGTCAGTTCCCGCCGGGAAATGTTCCATTCCTGTTCGCGCCCTCGCAAAATACCCCGCTCAATCAGCGCCACTCGCCAGCCTCGCTGGGCCAGCCCCGCCGCCAGCAACACCCCCAGGGTGCCGCCACAAACCACCACGTCCCAATCCACATCTCCTAGGGGGGCTGCGGAGGTTTGCACCCCGTCAGACAGGGGGAGGTTGCCCGTGCGATAGCGCAACCATAGGTCGTCGGCCTGGGCCAATCCAGCCAGGGGATTGCCCGCTAGGGGGGCCAGCATGGTTTCTGTCAGAGTCATCGGTGCGGTGAAAGCATAGATCAGGGGCAGAACCTTTATCCTGACATACTTCCAAGGTAGCACTGGCAATTCGGGCCACTGCACAGATTCCAGGGTTCTGCTTTGGGCCATAGGAAAAATTGTTCGCAAGTTAGAGAATCCTAGGATCTTAGATAGCTAAGCCAACGCTGTTGCAGCGATGATGGCATCAGGGGTTTTAATCTTAAATCGCTGTCGCAGTAAAATAGTTTGTTCAACGACCAATTCTTTGAAATTCAATACTGTAGCATGGCTCATGACTTCTCTTGCACTGGCGTGATTCTCAAGATTAGAGCCGATTGTCGCCCAATTTGTGATTGCTGATGTGTCGCTAATGACAATCACAACCGCCCTAATTCCTGGAAGTTTTTCAAATCCAGCTCAAAGTCTTCAAAATTGTAGGAATATAAGGCGATTTTGCGCTGATTTAAGAGTTGGCGAAAAGCATTCAGTGGCATATCTGCCAAACGGCTGGCATAGCCCAGGGTTAAACGACCCGTTTGAAACAGAGGTAGGGCGATTTCCTGGCAAAACTCGTCTGGGGTCAGTTGAGAGGTTTCCAGAATTTCATCTGAGATGACAACACTCATAGGATAGCGACCTTGCCAACCACGCCTTTAGCGTAACCTAAACAACACTCCGAACAGATTTCGGGGTCTGACGGCTCCAGCCTAGGTGGCTATAACCCCGTAATTTAAGAGGGTCTGGTCGTTGGGATGGGATTTAGTCAAAGTTGGCTCCAAGTCGAACGTGGCCGTAAATAAGTCGAGAAGATGCTCATTTAGAGCCTGCCGTTTGAGCGAGGCTATGGAGAACTTGAGGGGGGCATCCGGATTAGCGTGAGTAGAGCGTAGGGCGGCGTCTTTCCGCAGATAGGCGAGGCGGATGCAGCGCTTGAGACTGACCGACCAGACGACAGCGGCGTAGAGAGACACACCATCGGCTAAGGTCTCAACAAAGGTGAAGCGACTGGGGTCGGCCAGATTGACCTTGCCGTCATAGCGACGACGGTTGCCCCGCTGCTTCTGGGGGCCATCATAGAGAACCTTGAGACTAGCATCGCTGCGCAAGCGCCCAATCGAAGGTCAGCCGAGTTGTACCATCCCACTCACCCATTTGAGTTTGCTGTAGAAGCCATCGGCGACCCCATCGCGAATCCCAGGGGGAAAGAAGGCGATGCAGTAGGCCAAGTGCCCCAGATAAAAGTCAACCCGGCTCTTGGGGGGGAGTGTCTCCTCCTTGGTAGCTGGGACTGAGGCTGCCAGTCCCGCTTCGGTTTGCTGCGCCGAGAGGGCATAGCCTGTGTTCTGCACCAGATCAACGACCGCCACCATCGACCCTTCCAACCCCCGTTCGGCCCGCTGCGTTTTGCCGTTGTAGAATCCGTCCAGCCCGTAGGTGTGACGGTCACTTTTCTCGGTAAAGGTGCAATCGACCACGGCAATCCGGGGGCTGTCGTCGGCGATGACCTGATCAATCAAGGCTTGATTGATGCCTTCTAGACCCAGCCCAGCCTCAAAGTGCCGTCGGTGGGTACGCTCACTGGTGTCACTGCATTGACTCAGGTTTGTGTCGTTGACCTTCCTGCAGGCCACGAAAATCGTGGTTATCAACGTCATCAGAAACTGTTGCTGGGGTTTGCTAAAGGGCCTGCTGTCGCCAGCAGACCCGCTAAGATGCTTGTGAGGCTATCCATCGGTGTACCGTGTTTTACGTACCCTTGCACTCTATACGGTGGGTAGATTTCCTCTAACCTCTCCCAAAAACTGTCCGGAGTATTGCAGATTAGGAGTCATGCCATTGGCCTCGCAGTGGGAACGATTACTGAAAAACCAAGGGGCATGGGTGGGATCGTTTACCCAGATGTCCTCGGCGGGAGAAATCCAAGATGATACCCCCACGGAGGTGACCCTAGTTGCCCAGGATGGCGGTAACAACATGCGCCAGGAAATCCGCAAATGGCCCTCCGGGAAACCGACGCAGGAAACCGTATTGGAATATCGGTCTCTGGGGCGGGGAGTCTTGTTCTGCGAGGATGGGGCGTTTTCCCAAGGGTCGATCCAGTGGAGCCCAGTGAGTGAGTTTGGGGCAGAGTTGGGACTCATCCACGGGCATGAACGGCTACGGCTCGCCCTAGTGTTTCCTCGACAGGCCAGCCTAGGATCGTTAACGCTGATTCGAGAACACTTAAAAGATGCACGTCCCAGTCTGCGTTCCCCGCTCTCGGTGGATCAACTGTTGGGCACCTGGATAGGACAGGCGACCACGGTCTATCCTGATTACCAGCCAGAAACGGTCGTATCGAGTCGCCTAGTGCTCATGGCCCCCGCTCCTGACACCCTCACACAAACCCTCAGTCTTGCCCCTGGCCCCACCCTGGAAAGCCAAGGTCAACGGGTGGGAGGAATGATTCAATTTAGCCAGGGTCGCCAGCCTGTGACGGTACTGCTCCTGCCTAGTGGAGCTTCCGTCACCTTCCCGACCGCCATCGTGCCCGGTTACCCCTTTTTCCTAGAACTGGGTTGGTTAATCACGCCAACCCTAAGGCAGCGATTGATTCGTAGCTACGACGAACGGGGTTCCTGGGTGGGCCTAACCCAGGTGGTTGAGGAAAAGGTTGCGGCTGTCGGCTAGGCATCGGCGGATAGGAATAGAGGTCTGCCAAAAAGACCTACAAAAAATCCCCGGTTTCTTAAAAACCGGGGATTTGAGCTATCTAACCCGATTGGATGGCCTAGGCAATGGAGGCCATGCGCACATCGCTGGTAGCCAGAAGTTGCTGGAGCTCGTCGGCATCGACGGTTTCCTTATCCACCAGCATCCGGGCCAGTTGGTCGAGGATGTGGCGGTTGCTGACCAGAACGTCTTTGGCGCGACGGTAGGCTTCATCCACCAGGGAACGCACTTCGGAGTCGATGGTGGCGGCGGTTTCCTCAGAGAAATCCCGCTCGGCGGCAATGTCGCGGCCTAGGAACATGTTGCCCTGTTGGCGACCGAGGGCCACGGGGCCGAGTTTGTCGCTCATACCGAAGCGAGTCACCATTTGGCGAGCCACGCGGGCCACCTGTTGCAGGTCGTTAGACGCCCCGGTGGTGACTTCCTCTTCGCCAAAGATAATCTCCTCGGCAATACGGCCACCGAGGGCCACGGCCATCTGGTTTTGCAGATAAGACCGAGAGTAGAGACCCGACTCCAGCCGATCTTCGCTGGGGGTAAACCAGGTGAGACCACCCGCCCGACCACGGGGAATGATGCTGATCTTCTGCACAGGGTCGTAGTCCGGCATCAGGGCACCGACGAGGGCGTGTCCGGCTTCGTGGTAGGCCACCAGTTCCTTGCGGCGTTCGCTCATGACGCGATCTTTCTTCTCGGGGCCAGCCAGCACCCGGTCGATGGCGTCGTTCACCTCATCCATGGAGATTTCGGTGAGGTTGCGACGGGCGGCGAGGATGGCGGCTTCGTTCAGCAGGTTAGACAGGTCGGCCCCGGTAAAGCCAGGGGTACGACGGGCGATCTTCTGCAGATCCACATCCTTAGAGAAGGTCTTGCCACGGGCGTGGACGTTGAGGATTTCCAGGCGTCCGGCATAGTCGGGCCGATCCACCACCACCTGGCGGTCAAAACGACCGGGGCGCAGCAGGGCGGCATCCAACACGTCGGGGCGGTTGGTAGCCGCGATGATGATAATCCCCGTGTTGCCCTCAAAGCCGTCCATTTCGGTTAGCAGTTGGTTGAGGGTTTGTTCCCGCTCGTCGTTGCCGCCGCCGAGACCCGCACCGCGCTGACGACCAACGGCATCAATCTCGTCGATGAAGACGATACAGGGGGCGTTGGCCTTGGCCTGTTCAAACAGGTCGCGGACGCGGGAGGCACCCACCCCCACAAACATCTCCACAAACTCGGAACCGGAGATGGAGAAGAAGGGCACGCCTGCTTCGCCCGCCACGGCCTTGGCCAGCAGGGTTTTACCCGTCCCCGGAGGGCCAACTAGCAGCACACCCTTGGGAATTTTGGCCCCCACGGCGGTGAAGCGGTCGGCGTTCTTGAGGAAGTCCACCACTTCGGTGAGTTCCAGCTTGGCCTGCTCAATCCCGGCCACATCGCCAAAGGTGACTTGGGTTTGGGGCTCCATCTGCACACGGGCCTTGGATTTCCCAAAGTTCATGGCTTGGCTACCGGGGCCATTTTGGGCGCGGCGCAGCACAAAGAACAGCACCACCAGCAGCAGCACCGGAATCAACAGGGTACTAAAGGCGCGAACCCAGACGCTGTCGTCGCTTTGGGGCAGCACCAGAATGTCCACGTTGTTGGTTTCCAGGGTGCTGATCAGTTCGGGATCGTTGGGCAGGTTCACAATGATTTGGCCGTTGCCCGCTGGATCCGTAAACCGGGCACGGGTGCGGTCAGAACTAATGCTGACGCGCTCGATCTGATTGCCTTGTACAGCGTCTAGGAACTTGCTGTAGCGCCAGGTCTGGGTTTCGACGCCAGAGCCGTCAAAGATGGCCGTGGCCAGGGCAATGACCACAATTACCAGCAGTGCGTATAGACCTGCATTTCTCCACCGTTTATTCACCGGGGTAATGCCTCCACTAATATGTGTGTTGAACTGTGTTGAACGTGTTTGGGAACCGTTTGATCTCAGAACAGGGTTTGAGTAAACCAGGGTTTGAGTAAACCGTTTAATTAGAAGATTATTAACTAATGTTAACGTCATCTGTCGGAATGGGCCATCTTCCGGCCCAAATTCCGGGCTAGGGTGCTTCAAAGGCCGCCCGCAACCCCCGCAGACTCCCAATTTGAGGGTTAAAGAATAGTCTACTGTGATTGGCTAGAACCGTGTGAATGGGAACCACCTGCACAGCGGAGTTGGAATAGGCCAGAGCCTCAAACCGTTGCACAACCTCCGGTACCCAGGGATCTTGACACACAGAGATGCCCTGATTCTGTAGGTGCTCACACAGGTGCAGTCGTGCCATCCCCGGCAGTAGGCCATTCTCTAGGGGCGGCGTCCACCATTGCCCGTTGGCCCAGCCCCAGAGGTTGCCCGTACTGGTTTCCAGCCAATGCCCAGCCGAGTCAATCAAAATGGCTTCCCGTGCCCCTTGGCGTTGGGCCTGCTGTAGCGCCAGCCAGCCACCCAGGTAGTTCCCGGTTTTATACCCAGGCAGGGCACGCCGATAGAGATCCCCCGCTGCCAGCCAAGCGGTAATGCCTTGGGCCTGCATTACCGCTAAGTCTGAGGGTAAGGAGCGACCTGTCAGCAGTTCTCGGCCATCGGGCAGACAGGTAATTCGTACAATGGGGAAGGATTGTTGCAGCCAGTCGCCCCCCCGGCGTACCCGATCCCAGTCTGGCTCTGGCCATTGGAACGCCGCCAAACCGTGGCGCAACCGATGCAGGTGATCCTCCCAACGGGTGAGGGGGTGGTCTAGATTGTTGCGGTAGACCCGCAACGTGGTAAACACCGTGGCCCCATAGAGCAAGGCGGGTTCATGAACGGCTAGGGTCAGCTCCGTACCTTTGACGGGTTGACCATCGAACCAGTAGGCCATGGGTGACGCCTAAGCTCCAACGAACGCGACGCTGAGGGACGTTCGCCCCCCCGACTACTTCACCACCGCTGTAACGATAGTGGTAATGGTTGCCGTGGCCAAGAGCCCAAAAGCCAGATTAACCACCCACTGAGACGCCTGTTGATAGGCGGCAAAGCGAATTTTGAGTTCCTTGGTTTCTTCGGTCAGTTGTTGAATGGCCTCACTGTTGCGTTCTACCAGGGCTTCAATGCGGTCTAGGCGGTCTGAGCTAGTCGTCATGGCCGTGAGTCTCTCAATATCCTCTATTATCGCCTACATCAATCGGCGATTCCTCATTCTGGGTGTGGCGAAATGTCATCCTGGGAGGTCAACCTTTATGATTGTTCCGTTGACCATGGACGGCGGTGCCCCCGCTAACCGTTGGCGGAATGTGAGGATGCAGGATTACGATGACCCAGTCTCCCTTTGAATCGTGGCAAACATCGGATAACAGCGCTGAGGGATCGGCCCCAGCGACCCCATCGCCGGATGGGATGGAATCACTCAGTGCCCATTCAACGGTAGACCATCCGGCCACCGCCGCTGCCCTAGCCCTGGCTCCGCCCCGCCCGCCCGCCCCGCCAGAATTTCCCCGACCGAGGTGGCAACGGCGATTGCGCCAGGGGATAGGAATCTTAGTCCTAGGTGGTCTTGGCTATGGGTTGTGGGCTTGGCTCATCCGTCCGCCCCTGCGGCCCTACGTTCTTGATATTTCGACTACCGCCAGTCAGTATGCGGTCACCGAACAGCAAACGCCGCTGCTGAACTGGCAGATTAGCCACCCAAACCAGTTAGAAGCCATTACCGTGCGTACCCTCACCGAGGCAGGGGCTTTGGTGGGGGATCCCCTGGTTTACGACCTCTCCGGGGCTTCTCTGCCTGTGGAATTGCTGGCCTATTGTAGCCAAACCCATCGCCAACTTACCTGCCAAAATGTGCCCACCCAGGTGCGCGAGCCCGGACAATACCGCTTTGAAATCACCCTACGGCCCAGAGGGGTTCTCAATCTGCCCCCCGTGCAGGCCACCAGCAGCCTCGTCAGCATCACCGAGCGGCCCCTGCCCACCGCCCTAGAATTAGTCCCACAACAGGTGATCTACTCCGAAGCAGGCACCGCTGCCAGCCCCAATGCCCCCACCCTGCCCCCCCCGGTGACGGGTAGAGGCGTGGAATTGAGTTGGATTGTCACCCATCCAGCGGTGCTGCAAGACCTTCTGCTCGTGGTGCGCCAGCCCGGAGGCACCACCCTGGGCGGACGGCGGTTTTCCCTGCGAGACCCAGAAAATCCCACCCAAATTACCCTGCCCGAAGAACTGAAACCCTTCTGCCAGATCGGCCAACACCTGGTTTGCCAAGGGGTGCCCACGGGTATGACCCAGGTGGGCCAGTACCAGTTTGAACTCACCCCCATCCCTATCGGACTAGAGGACACCGAAGAACCCGCAACGAAGGTCAGCGAAGTGGTGGAAATCCAGCCCCGCCCCGTTGGCATTACGGCCTTTCGGATCAATGGTCGGGAGGCACAGCCCAAATATTTGGTGCCCGTAGAGCCCGGTCAGCCCATCCCCGGCTTTCAGTTGGACTGGCAGGTAGAGGGCGGGGCCACCACCCAGGTTGAACTATTACCTTCCCCCGGCAGTGTCGGCAAAGCAGGGAGTTTGCGTCTACCCCTGCCCCCCTCCGGCACCACCACTATCACTCTGCGGGTGAGCGACGGCCAAAATCCCCCCATCCTGCGGGCCGTCACCTTTGAAACCTTTAACCCCAACCCCAACCCGCCCATTGTCATCACCCCCGAAGGCCAACGCACCAGCCGCCCCAACCCAGCCACCAGCACCACCTCCCAGGGCCAAACTGCGCCCCCCAGTTCTCAGCGTCAAACCGCCCCCCCTGCCGCCCGCCCCCCAGCGGAGATACCGCCCAATCGCCCCAATGTTAGCCTGCCCTCATCCCCTGACCAGTCCCAGTCCCCGATGCTGCCGGACGATCTACGCAACCGCGCCCCCGAAGATCTCGATCTCCGGTTTTAGGAAAATCGGTGTTATGGAAATGGGTTTTAGGGAAGATCTACGTTTTATGACACCCCCGTGCCAAAACCGAAAGGGACTGGCCTAGGCTGGCTAAGCTGAGAATGGCAATGGTGGGCAGTGCTCATCCTACGGTGGCGGGGAAGAACGCAATGGTGCAACACGACAACGGGTTTCAAGGGAACGAGGTTCAACATCACGGTGGAATTGGTCAGGGGTTACAGGAACAGGCCGTCATTGCCATTTACGACACAACCCTGCGGGACGGTGCCCAGCGGGAAGGCTTGGCCCTGTCTACGGAGGACAAGCTACGCATTGCCCGCAAATTGGATGCCCTGGGGGTGTCGTTTATTGAGGGTGGCTGGCCGGGGGCAAACCCCAAGGATGGACAATTTTTCGCCCAGATTCAGGATAATCCCCTCACCCAGGCCCAGGTGACGGCCTTTTGTTCCACCCGCCGACCGGGGAAAGTGGCAGCAGAGGATGCCCTGCTTCAGCCCGTTTTGGCAGCGGGGACGACGTGGATCACGCTATTTGGGAAGTCCTGGGATTTGCATGTCACCGTGGGGCTAAACACCACCCTGGCCGAAAACCTGGCCATGATTGACGACACCATCCGCCACTTTCGCAGCCAGGGGCGACGGGTCATCTACGACGCCGAGCACTGGTTCGACGGCTACAAGGCCAACCCCGACTACGCCCTCCAAACCCTAGAATCTGCGGTTAACGCCGGAGCAGAATGGCTGGTGCTGTGCGACACCAACGGCGGCACCCTGCCTAGGGAGGTGGGCGAAATCACGGCAGCGGTGAAGGCTTGGCTCCAAGCTTTCCCAGCGCCTCGGCCCCAGGTGGGCATCCACACCCACAACGATGGCGGGGTGGCGGTGGCCAACGCCATGGCAGCGGTGGAGGCCGGAGCCACCATGGTACAGGGCACCATCAACGGCTATGGCGAACGCTGCGGCAACGCGGATTTGTGTACCCTGATCCCCAACCTTCAGATCAAGCTGGGCTACCCCTGCATTGCCCCAGCCCGGTTAGAAACCCTGGCGGAAACCAGCCGCTTTGTCAGCGAAGTGGTGAATCTCGCCCCCGACGACCATGCGCCCTACGTGGGGCGATCCGCCTTTGCCCACAAGGGTGGCATCCATGTGAGTGCCGTGGAAAAAGATCCCAAAACCTACGAACACATCGACCCGACCCAGGTGGGCAACCGCCGCCGCATTGTGGTGTCGGATCAGTCGGGTCTCAGCAACGTCCTCGTTAAGGCCCGCAGCTTTGGGCTCAACCTAGATCGCCAAGATCCCGCCTCTCGCCAACTGCTCACCCGCCTGAAAACCCTCGAACACGAGGGCTACCAATTTGAGGCCGCCGAGGCCAGCTTTGAACTGCTGATGCGGGAAGCCCTGGGGGATCGGCCCCACTTTTTCGACCTCAGGGGCTTCTACATCAACTGCCAGCTTCAGGGCAACGGGGCCGACCACAGCAGCCAAGCCATGGCCACGATTAAGGTCGCTGTCAATGGCCAGGACATCCTCACCGCCGCCGAAGGCAATGGCCCCGTCGCCGCCCTGGATGCGGCTCTGCGCAAGGCGTTGCTGAACTTCTACCCCGCCATTGCCCAGTTTCACCTATCGGACTATAAGGTTCGGATTATCGACAGCGGTGCAGGCACCGAGGCCAAAACCCGAGTGCTCGTAGAATCGAGCAACGGCCACCAGCGCTGGACAACCCTGGGTGTTTCTACAAACATCATCGAAGCCTCCTACCAGGCCGTCACCGAAGGGCTGGAGTATGGCCTGATGCTGGAGGCTCTGATGCTAGAGGCCGGACAGTGCGAACTTCCCCCGTCCTCTCTCCCAGATCGCGCCGCCGCCGCATCGACCTCATCGGACGCCAACTCGAGTCTCCCGTTGGTTACCGCCCGCCCCGCCTAAGGACTTGGCCGCAGGACTGCGGCTAATCACCCTGGGGCCACGGGCTACCCCGCAGACGATGGCCAAGATTCACTTGCCCCTGCGGGGTTTAGAATCGGCCTGCATGACTGGGCTAGCAACTTTCCCCGCCATCCCATGCCCCACTTTATATTCCTAGATAGTCAGATGGTCAATAAATCTTAAGATGGCCTATTCTAGAAATAAACCCGTCCTGATTCTATTGACCTATGGCCAAGTCTCCCACTCCAGCGGCCTCTGCCGTTCCGTCTTCCCCCTGGCTGAGACCCCTGCGTCGCTACCTGCCCATTGTGGATTGGGGATTGAACTATCAGTCCACCGACCTGGTAGGCGATGCGATGGCTGGGGCGATTGTGGCGATTATGCTAATCCCCCAGGGGATGGCCTACGCCATGCTGGCTGGGTTGCCGCCCCAGGTGGGGCTATATGCCAGCATTTTGCCGCTGATGCTCTATGCCGCTCTGGGCACCAGTCGGGCCTTGGCGGTGGGGCCAGTGGCCATGGTGTCGTTGCTGGTGGCGACCAGTGTGGGGCAGGTGGCAGAGGCGGGCAGTGCAGACTACCTCGCAGCGGCCTTGGCTTTGGCCCTCATGATTGGCATTATCCAGGTGGTGATGGGGGTCGTTCGGCTGGGCTTTCTGGTCAACTTCCTCAGCCACGCGGTGATTGTAGGCTTTACCAACGCTGCTGCCCTGGTAATTGGAGCCAGCCAGTTTAAGCACCTGCTAGGGGTTAAGATTCCCTCCTCCGAAAGTTTTTTTGCAACCCTGTCCCACTTGGTGCAGGCCATCCCAGAAACCAACGGCGTCACCCTGGGCCTGGGCCTAGGCAGTATGGCAGTGCTCCTGTTTTTTGGGAAACGTCTGCCCAAACTGCTCCAGGACTGGGGGGTTCCACCCCTGTGGGCCACGCCGATCAGCCGGGGTGGCCCACTGTTGGTGGTTTTAGCCACGATTTTACTGGTGGCGCTACTAGGGTTGGATAGCCGATCTGGAGTAGCTATCGTGGGGGAAATTCCTAGCGGATTGCCGCCCCTGACTCGGCCTCCCTTAGATATCTCGCTGTGGCAGCGGCTGATGCCCATGGCTCTGACCATCAGCTTTGTGGGTTTTATGGAGAGCATTGCCGTGGCTAAATCCCTGGCCAGTAAGCGACGGCAGCGCATTGATGCCAACCAGGAACTCATTGGCCTGGGGGCCGCTAACCTAGGAGCCGCCTTTACCGGGGGCTATCCCGTTACCGGGGGCTTCAGCCGATCCTTCGTGAACTTCACGGCGGGGGCCAATACAGGGCTGGCTTCAATCATCACCGCGTTGCTGATTGCCCTGGTCGTCCTCTTTTTCACGCCCTTGTTCTACTATCTGCCCCAAGCGGCCCTAGCCGCAGTCATCCTAGTGGCAGTCCTGAACTTGCTGGATTTCGACAGTCTGAAACATCTCTGGCGGGCGGATCGGGCTGATGCCTGGGTGTTGATCATCACCTTCATGGCGGTGCTGATCGTGGGAATCGAAGCCGGGATTGTCGTCGGCTTCATCACCTCTGTGGTGTTTTACCTGGGGCGCACCAGTCGGCCCCACATTGCCGAAGTGGGCCGTGTAGGCAATACAGAACATTTCCGCAACATCAAACGCCACGAGGTCCAGACCTATACCAACGTCCTCGCTATCCGTATCGACGAAAGTCTCTACTTTGCTAATACCAAATACCTAGAAGATTACCTGCTGTACGCGGTGGCCGATCACCCCAGTGCCGATTCCCTCCTGCTCATTTGCAGTGCCATCAACCACATTGACGGTAGCGCCCTCGAAACCCTCGAAAACCTGATCGAAGGACTGCGGGAAGCCGGAGTGACGGTGTATTTAAGCGACGTGAAGGGGCCAGTGATGGATCAACTCCTAAAGGCGGGCTTCGTTGACCATTTGGGCGGTTCGGAACGGGTTTTCCTCAGCACCCACCAAGCCATGGAAGCCCTCGGCAAAGTAACCGCCTAGTGGTCAGCGATAGAGTCACCACATAGAGCAGTCCTAGGCCATTCGTAAGAACTAAGGATCAGCCTTATCAAGGGTTACGCCCCTGCAATCGCTCACAAATCATGGAGGACTGCTATCGCAGCCAGATGGCATGACGCTTGAGCGTTTGATCTTGGAGTCAAGCCCTGCCGATGGCCCATTCACCGTCCAAGCCCTGTGCTTAGGTGGTGTATTCGGCGTTGATTTTCACGTAGTCGTAGCTGAGGTCGCAGCCCCAGGCTTGGCCAAACCCAGGGCCATCGCCGATGGACACCTGGATGGCCACGGTGTCGGTTTTCAGGTACTCGCCTTGGCTGGCCTGGGTGAGGTAGGCACTGGCAGCAGATCGGTCGAAGACGAGGGGTTGGCCATGTTCCATGAGTAGGAAGTCGCCCAGTTGCACCCGCAGATCGGCTTGGTCAAAGGTGACCCCGGCCCGTCCGGCGGCGGCGGCGATGCGGCCCCAGTTGGGATCGTGACCAAAGATGGCGGATTTCACTAGGGAGGATCCGGCAATGGTGCGGGCCACTTGGTTCGCGGCGGCTTGGTTGACGGCCCCGGAGACGGTGACTTCGATTAAACAGGTGGCCCCTTCGCCATCGCGGGCAATGGATTTAGCCAGGTATTGGCACACGGCGGTGAGCATGGCCTCAAGCTGCTCGGCCTCTGGGCCTTCGTCGGTGATGGCGGGGGTGCGCGATTCGCCATTGGCCAGGGCAATCAGGGAATCGTTGGTGCTGGTGTCGCCATCGACGGTGATTTGGTTAAAGCTACGGTCGGCGGCGCGGCGCAGCATATCCTGCCACAGGGTGGGGGAAACTGTGGCATCGCAGGTGACGAAGGACAGCATGGTGGCCATGTTGGGATGGATCATGCCCGACCCCTTGGCAATGCCGCCGATGCGCACCGGGCGGTCGTGGAGGAGGGTTTCCATGGCAATGGTTTTGGGCACCAGGTCGGTGGTGATGATGGCGGACGCAGCGGCATCGGAACCTGTGGGGGAAAGGGCTTGCACCAGGGGGGGAATGCCCGCCTTAAGCTGATCCATTTTGATCCGCTGGCCAATCACCCCGGTGGAGGCAATCAGTACGGCATCGGCGGAAATATTCAGGGCGGCGGCTAGGGCTTCGGCACTGTCTACGGTATCCACCCAGCCCTGGTTGCCCGTACAGGCGTTGGCCTGTCCGGCGTTGACTAAAACGGCGCGACTGCTGGATCGGGCCTCTAGGCGCTGGCGGCAATAGTCTACACAGGCGGCGCGAACGTGGCTGGTGGTGAATACCCCCGCCGCAATGGCGTCACATTCGGAATAAATCAGGGCCAAATCCGGCGCACCGGAGGGCTTCAGCCCCGCCGTAATGCCCGATGCCTGGAAGCCCTTAGGAGCCGTGACGCCGCCCTCAATCATCTGCCACTCCGCCATTGCCGTTTTCCCTTATGGATGGTGTGTTGCAGGGGATTATACCAAGCCCCCCGGCCTTGGGATGCTTGCTCAACGCCGATTTCTCACTCCCATTCAGCGGCATATTGCAACAGCAAGGGCGGCAGGTTGAGGTCGGCGGGGGCGCGGTGGCGGGCCTCAAACACGCCCACGATGTCCTTAATGCTGGGGTTGCCCTTGGCCTGCCCGGTAATGCCGCTGGTGATGACGACGGCGCAGCAGCCTTGGCTGGCTTTTTGCCACTGTTCCCACCGGGCCAAATGCTGTTGATCAGGGCCAGGGCCATCGTCGTATTCGGCAAAGAGATGCAGTTCCCCATCCCCCGTTTGCAGCAGCCCCAGTTCAAAGCTAGTGCCATTGAAGGGATCACGGCCCGGATTAAAGCAGATGGCCTTGACGCCCTGGGCCTGCCTGAGATTTTGGATCAGGGTTTTGGCCTTGGGGCGGGAGGTTTGGATAATCACCGCTGGCAGAGTGGCCTGGTTGGGCAGGGGGCGGTCGGGGTTATCCACATAGGCCACCACGGGATCACGTTTCACCAAATCGAGCCAGGAACGCTGGATTTGGGTGAGTAAAATGATCGACCCCTCCGGCACATAGTCGTCGCGCAGGGTTGGGAAGGTGAGCACCTCGTCGTCATCGCCGATGGCATTCTCGGTTTGCTCTAGCAGTTCTTCCGTCACCTCCGGCAGGGTTTTGACGGTCACCTTTAGGGCCGGAGCATGGCTTTTTTCCGGGTTTGGAATCCGATAGCTGCCTTGCAGGGCCGGGTAGGGGGGCTTTTCTAGGCGCGACCGATGTTTGGTCAAAAACCGTTGGAGCGCCTCCATAGCCACCAGAAAAATGGCCCCTTCCTCATCCGCGAGTTGACTGCGTAGACCTTCCAAGGGGTGAATGCTGCCAAAAATGGGATCCACGGCATCGGGGGCGGCATTGGCCCAGCCCAGGGCCGCAAAGGGGCCACCCGAGGGGGAATCCTCTAGCAGTTCAAAGTTCACAAATAGGCAGTCTTGCTCTAGGAACGCCTCCTGCATCTGCTTGGGCGACTGTTGCCCCATCAGCACCCGATCCCGAAACTGCTTGAGGGAATCCAGGGTGCGATACATCAGCAGGCCATACTCCACCCCACCCATGCCCAACACCGACACATAAAGGGTTTCAATGTCCCAGGCGTTTAGTTCAATGGCGATTACCTGCTGCTCGTTGAGGCTGTGCCAGGGGCCAAGTTCCCAAATCTCCATGGCCTGGTCGATCATGGCGTTGCCGTAGCGGTCGGGCAGTTCCGCCTCCTCCATGCGACTAGCCTGCTGAAGGGCGTTGAATAGCTCGTCAATCAGCGGTAGTTCTGGGGCATAGTCCACTTCAATATCGAGCCCTTGGATAGCCCCCCGCAGGTAAAACTGGATCTCGCGATCCCGCACCACAATTTTCTTGGGGCGAGCCGGGGGCAGGGAACTCTGGGGCGATTCGATGGCCTGGATCAGCGTTCGCACAATGGGCGCATAGCCACTGCTGGAGGAGACCATGGTAATGCCGCGCACCGTACCCTGACCACTATCCACCCAAAGAATGCAGTCGCTATGATCGCCCTGGTCGGTTCGGCTCCAGGGGTTCGAGTCCTCCTCTACTAAGCCATTCACGGGCCGCCGATCGCCCTCCCACACACTGGCCACTCGGGGTAATTGCTTCAGGCGGTCGATGGTCGTTTGGGGCAATCGAGTCATGGACTAAGGTGCTCAGGGTGGAGAATTTAGGATAACAGCCTAGCGAGATTCCCCCGCAATGGGGCGCAATTCGGCGAACATAGGCAGCGGGATATAGGCGAAAGGCAACCATCGGCATAGAGGAGTTTAATGATACCCCCCCCATTGGTAGGCCCATAGCCCCACGATCCACGAAAGCCTCAGAGTAAACTATAGAAAGTTCCGGGGGAAATCGCGAAGGTTGCCCCTTAAAAGTGTTAGATTTCAAAACATTATTTGCCCGCCCTAGGGTCATCATTAACCGTTAGAATGGTGAATCGCTAAGCCTATAGCGGCCACCTTCTGCCAAGTCTGCGTCCAAAGTTCCTAGTCGATTTTTAAGGTTGTCATGGCACAGGTCACCGAACAAACTCGAGGCATTCTGCTCTCCGAAACGGCGCTGAAGCACGTCAAGGCGCTCCAACAGCAGCAGGGGGAAAAAGCTCTTTGTTTGCGGGTTGGGGTGCGCCAGGGCGGTTGCTCCGGCATGTCCTACACCATGGACTTTGAAGACTCCAGCAACATCAACGAACACGACGAAGTCTACGACTACGACGGCTTCCAGGTCGTCTGCGACAAAAAGAGTCTGCTCTATCTCTATGGGATGATGCTCGACTACAGCGACGCCCTGATTGGCGGTGGCTTCCAGTTCACCAACCCCAACGCCAGCCAAACCTGCGGCTGCGGCAAATCCTTTGGGGCCTAATCTCCACCGAACCCATGACCCAAACCGTTGAATCCCTGTTCGATGCGGCCATTGAGCGCTACAAAGCGGGGGAAGCACCCGCCGATTTAATTCCTGTTTTCAAAGACATTTGCGACCGTGCCCCCAAAAGCGCGGCGGCCTGGGCCTGTTTGTCCTGGCTCTATCTGCTCACCGACAAGCCCAATTCCGCCCTCAAAGCCGCCCAGAAATCCGTCAAGCTCAGCCCCCAGGATCCCCAAAGCCGCGTCAATCTGGCCGTAGCCATGCTCGATGCGGGCAAACCGGGCGTGCGCCAACACGTTGAAATTGCCGGACAGGTGATGACCGTGGCGGAAGAACTCCGTACTGAAGTGCTGCAAAACATCGAAGATGGCCTCAGCCGCAAACCGGGCTGGGCCAGCTTAGAGCGGGTTAAGGGTTGGCTGACCTAGGATTGGCTAGCATCTGAGACGTAGGATCTAAGATAATGGCGAGTGCGCTCTGGGCCAACAACTCTGGGGCGCACTTTAGCTTTGGCAGCTTGTCTTAGCCATGGGCCTTAGGAATGGCTAATTTTCGCTAGATTGTGCGGATGGCTAGGGAAATTAATGTAGAAATATTGTTATTTACCTGGGAGCACGAGCTCTACCCTAGCCTAGGGGTATTCTCAGTGGCATCCCCTCCAGCCTCGATTGGCGCTTCACGTCCTGGGATATTCCAAGGGTTAGGGGCGCTCTGAAGTCGCTCTCATCAGCGATATCGGATTCGGGATCTACCCCCTCACTTCTCGGCTAACCGCCGGATACGGCATCCATGGCGTTTCAACGATACCCCCTCCCAACCGTCCAAAAAGTGAGTCAGTTGATTCGTGAGACGCTGGTATTGCCTGTGGCAGAGGGCCAGACCAAGGAATCTGCGCCGGAGGATGACGAAAGTATTCCAGGATCCTTAGATGCCCTGGGCGATCTGTTTCGGGTGGGGGATGACCTGGAGGAGAACCTACCTGCCCCCAACACCGAAGGCCGCTGGTTTGTGAGCACCCTGGATCCTTCGGAGGTTTTGGGGAAACTGCCCGGTCTGTGGTTAGCCCCTGGGATACGATTGGTCACCTATCTGCGCCAAGACAAAGAGGGCGGTATGGGCACCACCGTCGCCCTGCCCGGTTTGTTGAGCACCACGGAACGCCTAGAGGAGGCCATTGAATCGGCATCGAAGGATCAGTCCCCTAACCCCATGGGTGCCCTCCCTAACCTGATGGGCGGCATCGAGGGGGATGGATCCCTAGCCTCCTTCCTCTCCGCCTCAATTTTTATCCGCGAGATCCGTGAGTTTGGCCGCTTTGGCCGCTATGCCCGCTGGACTCACCATCGCTTCATAGCTGCCGTTCCCCCTAAGCTCCCTTGGCAATGGCGCACCAAAATGCCGGAGGACTTTTCCCCCAAGGTGGTGCTGCGGCCCGATGCTGAAGTCATCGTCGAGTTTTACACTTGCCGGGTGCAAAAGCCCATTGCTCTGTTTCGCCATGTGGATCGCTATCCCCCCAATAGCTACGCCGCCACCAATCAGGATCAGGTGATTGCCGTGGTGGGTGCCCCTGGATCCTAAATACTCCCTATGGCCCACCCCGGCGTCATTCGCCATGCCTGAGGTCTATTGCAGCCCGGAGACTGATTAGGACAGAATAGGGATGTTGTTTCCGCCCCTGAACCCCGATGCCTGCCCCCTACAGTGTGGATTTAAGAGTAAAGGCCGTTGCCGCAGTTGACCGAGGTGAGCGCAAGAGCCACGTCGCTCGTGTCTTGCAGATCAGTCGCAATACGTT
>NZ_JACJRS010000260.1 GCF_014697375.1 Phormidium sp. FACHB-1136 | reverse complement strand
TTGAAGACTTTGAGCAGGATGGCCCTAAGATTCTTATCATTTTAGACAATGCAAGTATTCATAAAAAGGCAGAGATTCTAGAGAAGATAGCGAAGGAGATGCCCAACATTGTTTTAGAATTTCTGCCACCCTACAGTCCGGACTATAATTTAATCGAGTTAGTTTGGCACTCTGCAAAGGAATTCATTGCCAATCGTCTATTTGAGTCGATTGAGGATTTAGAAGCGCTTGTTCATAACCTATTGAACGAAGGGCAGCTTGTCATCAACTGGGATCGCAAGATCAAAAATAAAGGAAACACAGTCAATGCAATTTAAATGCATATCAGCTTAGCCTCCGGCGTCAGCGGGGCATCCTGGGGTAACCACTTTAACGCTGGGTTCCAAAAGTCCTCCCGCCATACCTGATCCGTCACCTGCTCTCGGTTCTTCAGAATGTGAGCCTTGTATCGGTCTCAATCTCCACAGGTGCCGCCTAGCCCAGAACCAATCCAACTAAACGACCCACGAGCCAAAAGCACCCCAAGCTCCCTGGCCTTAGTCTCGGCCTCCTGCAATCCGTCCGGGTTGGCGTAGATACCCAGGGCGATTTGTTGCTGATAGGGACGGTCGCGGCCTGACCCTGGCTTAGGGGGCAAGGTGGCCTGTAGGCGTAGACGATTTCCCACCTGCAACACTTGAACCCCCACTCGGCCCGCCTTTAACCGGGCGTTGACGGCCTCCACCGTCCACCGTTTTATGGCCATAACTGCATTAAATCCGCATTGATTTGAGGGCACCTCGATTAATTGAGTATCCAGAGAATTGCCGCATCAAAAAAGAACACAGTGAGACAGAAATAACCCTTCTATCGCACTGTGTCAGTCGTGATTAAAATGAATCTACTAGCGTCGTCTTATTGTCTTGATTAAAACCGTTTAATTCAGAACAGGTTCTCGTGTTTCCCAGAAGATGAAGCGCATAAAGTTGGGCACCTCGATTAATTGCCTTATTGCGAATCTGAAGAGCCTGGAACCATTGGAGTCTCGTGCCCATTCTCAATAAGATTTGTATTTTTCGAGGTGCCCAGTTATAAGTTAAGTTCTTCAGGCCCAAGTTGACTGCAGCACGACCTAAACCGATAGACCTTAACGTCTTTCCGCCCAGTTGCATGACCCACGCACCAAAGACATGCTCAACGTGACTGCGAGTTTTAGAGCGATCTGTATTCTTTTCCTTCTGTTCTTCACTCAGGGGACGATTGCGATAAGGGCGTTCATGAATATGACTTGTCCAGTTTAAGAATGATAAGAGCCATTCGATTCCGGCAGAGCGGTAGGCACTATCCGCCCAGACTCCTTTTCCGGCATTGAGGTCATCTAAAAAGCGTGTCAAGGCTTGACTATCATGGACAGAAGCATCCGTGATGATGTATTGGCGAATAAAGCCATAGTCTACGTCAATATTAATGTGATTCTTGTAGCCAAAGTAGCTTTGATTATTCTTTTTTGTCCACTTAGCGTCGATATC